>OZ260079.1:4580427-4885789 GCA_965284365.1 Phragmitibacter sp. | reverse complement strand
AAGAGAAGGATGAGAACAAGTGATTAGAGGCCTACGGATTGCGCTCAATTACCCGGAATGAGAGCTGCTGCACTATAAGGGCTCTTGCCGGGTCACTTCTTGATGGTGTCAGCGAGCATTACCGTTGCGCTGCGAACTGAACAATGTCGCTAGCGATCACAGCTGCGGCGAGAATCCCGCAATACGAAAAGCCGCTCCACATGGCAACTTGGTGAAACGTCGTCCGTTCCTCTCGTGCAGCAAGGTAAGTGGACGAAATAAAAATTGCCAAGGGAGCCGCTGTGACCATCATTACGACGCACGTTGCCGAGAGCATGAACGCGAGCATCCAACCGCCAAGTGTCCCAAAGAGAAAGAAAAATGGCACTCTTGGAGGA
The DNA here is from genome assembly GCA_965284365.1 of Phragmitibacter sp. Taxonomy (GTDB): domain Bacteria; phylum Verrucomicrobiota; class Verrucomicrobiia; order Verrucomicrobiales; family Verrucomicrobiaceae; genus Phragmitibacter. The sequence goes on along the minus strand of OZ260079.1, from coordinate 4,885,412 downwards.
CGCGGAATCGCGCGCTTCTGCATTAAAATACAAACTATAAAATAACTTGTTGGCAGGATCAAAACCGCGACAACGAATAAAACAAACCTGGGGAGGCTCTCCATAAGCGCTGATAGTTACCGTGCCGCCAGCACATCACTCCCAGCCAGCATCTCACTCCGGACCGGAGCGGTGCTGCCATCGGGACGCGTTAGTTCCATCATGTAATGGAGATTCCACGCCACCGCTTGGGAAAGGGCTCCCTGTTGCTGGTTCCACTTTCGGCAGATGTATTCGCCCACGCGCACGCGATGGTTCCGGAACTCCGGGGTCCATAGGTTCACGAGCAATTTCTGCCAACGGGAATCCTTGTAAAGCGCGCTCGCCAGGGCGGGTTTGTTCCAGTCGAGTTGCGCGCCATTACGCAGAAGATCCACGTCTGAGCCATCGCTCAGGCTAGCCTTCAGGATGTACCAGCCATCCTCTGTCAGAGGCGTCGGCGCGAACATGGACCAGTACTGATCCAGCCGCAGAGCAAAGGCGAAGTGATTGATCGAGCGTGGGAAAATCTTCTCCCACTTCGCGAAGTTGGTGCCGCGAAGATTCCAAAGGAAAACATAGGCGAAGCAGACTACCACAAAGACATTAACGGCCACGGCGGCCCAACGAAATCCCCTGCCCGGCAGCATGGACCTTCCTACCGAAGTATGGAGAGCAAGGCGCGGCCTTTTAAACATGTTTGCGGCCCGATCCCATACCGAAGCAGGAATCAACACGAGCCACGCACTCATCATCAGCCAGGGAAAGAAGCCGATATCCATGCAGAGGCCGATGCCCAGATGGAAAAGACAGAATCCTATGATGGCGGCAAGTCGGAAACCTGTGCGCCAGAATGGAAGTAGAATCACCCACGGCATCACCAATTCGAGCAGATAAGAAGCCCGGCACAACCAGCGGCACCATTCAGCGTGACCGCGCAGCCATACCCCTAGAGGCGTGGCAAAGATGTCCAGGTTCAGCGTGACCAGAAGTGCGTGACCTGAAGTCCACCAGGCATTGGTATCCTTCAGTGCCGCTGCGAAGACATACACGAAGAGGATTTGCGCGATGAGACAGAAGCCGGCGATGGATACCACCGTGCTCTTATGCAGAGGCTTGTTGGTGCGCATGCTATCCATTGACCAGCACCTCGCCAGCGGAATGAAGATGCTCCAGAAAAGCAGTATGCGAAGGACGATATCCGCGCCGTTCAGGATAAGCGGATTCCGCGTCTCCAGAGAGCAAACCAAAATCCAACTCAGGATGGTCGCTGTCCGCGTTCGAAATCCGAGAGCAAGACTGACCCCCGCCAGCGCCTGCAGAAGCAGCAGCACCCACTGGAATCCCACTGAGCCACTGAGCAGGTGCAGGGACCACAGCATGGGGCTTTCCCATTGCGTCCGGGTGAGAATCTCTCGAGGCAAAATCCCCTGATCACTCAAAAAAGCCTCAGCATCGGCCAGCGATAGTACGGCATAAAGAAAAACGAAAAGGCCAAGCCCTATGCGGAAGACAGCCAGGGAGCGCACGTCGAGCGCGAAAACATTGGCATAATCGCGAGCCCATGTGCGGCACTTCCGCGCTACCGACGCGCAGAATCCAACCCCACCCTTTTTTGAAGTCCGGGATAATGGTAGGGAAGATGGCGAAGCGGCGGATTGCTTCATTCTTCTTAAATATTATAGTAATTATAGATAATTGCAAGAGCCTGTTTTTCAAAAAGGAAGCGGTTCACCTTACGAATCTGCCACATTTGGGAAAGATGGGCGGCGCTGCCAACGCAATAATCACTCGCACATTCATCCTCATCCCCGACCTGACCCCAGTGATCGTACGCCTTCTTTCCCTCGCCGCCGTCTTCTTTCTGCCGCTGAGCCTTTCCGCTGAAACTCGCCGTGTAGACCACGTCTTTATTCTGAGCATTGATGGGGGCAAGCCCGCCGTTATTTTCGAGAGTGAGACTCCCACGCTGAAGAAGATTGCGGCCCAGGGCGCGGTCACTTGGACGGCTCAGACCATCATTCCGTCCAAGACGCTGCCCTCCCATACCTCCATGCTGACGGGGGTGGACATCCCGAAGCACAATGTCCTGTGGAATGATTACCTGCCGATTCGCGGTATCGTCAGGGTTCCCACCATTTTTTCCACCGCCAAAGCGTCGGATCCTCAACTGAGCACCGCGCTCTTTGCGGGCAAGATCAAGTTCCGCCATCTCTGGATCAAAGACTCTCTCGATGTCTTCAACTGCGGTGGCGACCAGACCCCTGCCCCGCTGCCTGCCAGTGAGGAGAAAAAGCTGGTCCCGGCTCAATACGTGGCCAAAGACGCCGCAGCCTATATCGTCAGCAAAAAGCCAAACCTGATGTTCATCCATTTCCCAGACGTGGATTCAGCCGGCCACAAGTCTGGCTGGGGTTCCCCGGAACAAAAGGAAGCGCTGAAAGTGTGCGACCAGGCTCTCAGCCAGATCACCCGTGCCATCAAGGAAGCTGGCATTGCAGACTCCAGTGTGCTGATCATCAGCGCGGACCACGGTGGCCACGACAAGACCCATGGTGAAAACATCCCCGAAGACATGACCATCCCTTGGATCGCGTCCGGCAAAGGGGTGAAGAAGAACTATTCCATCAACCGGCTTGTGACCACCTATGACACGGGGGCGACGGCGCTGTGGCTCCTGGGGATCAAGGTGCCTGATTCGTTTGATGGCAAGCCGGTGGCGGAAGCTTTTGAGTGAATGGCGACAGTCCAATCTTATTAAATCTATCCGCCGCCGTAGCGAATGTATTTGAGACAACGGGTCACGCTCCTGCTCGTTGCTCTGGCGTTATTGTTGGGGGGGGTTTGGGCTTATTATACTAAGTTGACTTACCCTCAGTATAGATTTGATCATAACGTTTCGGCCACAGGTCGAATCGAGGGGTTTAGCGTAGTCTGCGATAAAATCGAGGCAGGATTTCACGAAGACTCTGCTCACACTGGCTTGATACTTGAAGTTCAAAACACTTCGCGTCCCTTGCACGAGTTGACGTTTGATGAGGCAATTACAATGCTTCCCCAATTTAAACTCGCCTCAAACGACCAGCACTCAGCGCTATCTGGGCAACTGAGAAATGGTTGTTATGTCTCCCTGCTATTCCACCAGAAACGTTTGGTAAGGTGTACAGTGATTGATCTGCGGTTCTCTAAACTTCACTCATCTCAAAACATATCGGTATCTTTGAGAGAGAAGGGTGAAATTGATTTACCAATGAATAAAGAAACTCTTCTCAAGTATTTTGGGAAACCGGTGGAGGTAAATAGAAGAAGTCAACTAGCGGACTTTTAGGTATCAACAATCTTCTCTTTCTCGCGCTACTAATCAACGCGTACCGGAGGCCCGCGACCACTATTCCTACTTCGCCCGCATCTTCTGGAACGGCACGCTGTTAATCACCGCCAGCACAATATCCTGGAACTTATACCCATCGGCTGCGGCCTGCTTGGTAATCTCCTTAACGAACAGCTTATCGGGATAATCCAGTCCGCGGCCGAGTGAGTAGATCAGCATGTTCTCCACGAGGCAGCGGATGAAGTCATCCTTCTTTACGTCCACCAGCAGCTTCCGCAGTTGCTGGGCGTTATCGAAGGTTTGTCCCGTGAGGAGCTTGCCGGTGGCATCAATGGGCTGACCATTATCCTTATTGCGGAAGCGGCCGATGGCATCGAAGTTCTCAAAGGCAAAGCCCATGGGATCCAGAAAGGCATGGCAGCTCGCGCAGCTCGGGTTGGCGCGATGAGCCTCAAAGCGCTGCCGCAATGTTCCAGTCACTTTGGCGCCACGATCTTCCTTAAACGCAGGCACATCCTGCGGAGCTGGTGGCGGCGGGGTGCCGATAATGTTCTCCAGCAGGAATTTTCCACGGTTGACCGGTGAGGTTCGGTTCGGATGAGAGGTAATAGTCAGGATGCTGCCATGCGTGAGGATGCCACCACGCGGCGTGCCAGCGAGCGACACCTTGCGGAATTCTTTGCCCTTCACATCCTTGATATCATAGAACTTCGCCAGCTTCTCATTGAGGAAGGTGTAGTCGCTATCGAGGAACTCGAGGGCGCTCAGGTTATTGCGAAAGATATGGTCGAAGTAGAGTTGTGACTCCTTCTTCATCTCACCGGAGATTCCACCCTGGAACTCAGGATAGAGCCTGCGATTCGGCGCCACGAGATCGATGTCCCGGAGCCGTAACCATTGACCTGCGAAGTTATCCGCCATGGCATAGGCTTTCCAATCGCCAATCATGCGTTTGACTTGGGCAGGCAGGTTCTCCCGGAGCTTGCCTTCTTGAGCCAGCTTCATCAATTCGTCATCCGGGCAACTGCTCCACAGGAAATACGAGAGACGCGATGCGAGCGAGTATTCATCCACGAGCACACTGCCATTCGCAGGAGCGCCCGTCGGATCTGCCCCACCGCGGAAGAGGAATTTCGGAGAGCATAGCAGTGCTTCGCAGATGACCGCGATGGTCTCCACGGACGAAGCTCCTTCCGCACGAGCCATTTCTGCCAACTTCGTGAGCTTGTCTAAATCCGACTGGTCCATGGGCCGCCGCATGACCCTCTGGCCGATCTTGGCAATCCACGGCGGAGCACTCTTTCCGGTAACGGGGATGCTCTTGGAGTAGGGACCTTCGATCAGCACCTTGTGCACGGAAGCATTGCGATCCACGCCGGGCTTCTCGTAGTAGTCATTGATGAAGGAGATCTCCACAGGGATCTTGCCGGGTGTGAGTGCCTTGCGGAAGTAAAGCCATTGCTGCTTGTCATGCTTCGTGGTGATCTCAAATGTCCCTGCATCTTCCCCACCGACTTTGACCGTGACCTTGGCATTCTCGTTGCCGGCCTGATTCGCGCTCACGGAGAGCCTGATGGAGTAATCTCCAGCCTCGTAGATATCGATGTTCCTCTTGATCGTGCCATTGCCCGCCATGCCGGCCATACCATCATAGAAGCTCGTCGCTCCGCTCGCATCCGCGAAGTCCGTTCCGAGCAAAAGCATCTGCGGAGCCGGCAAACGCTTGCCGTCAAAAAGCCAGTCCAGGAACTTGGTCTGGTATGGCGTACGAAACCTCACGGGCTCGACGAATTGCATCGAGTGAAAAAGCAGGTTCCGGTCACGCTGCTGAGGGTCCGATGCGTTTGCATCGCTGTAATCATTCAAAAAGCGCACAGACACCTTGCGACCACCTTTCTTCATCGGCACCTCCAGCGCAATGCGTTCCCAGTTGCCGCCGGGATCCGTCGGCGACTTTTCATCCTTGATCTCTCCCTGTTGCACCTCTGTGCCATCCACGAGAATGGCGTACTTTGCCTTCTCCGGACCTGCCTGCTTGGCGCCCAGCATGAAGGACAGCTGATACACACCATCTTCCTTGGGTGAGACCTTGGTGGTAATATCCCCGTTGCTGAACAGCGTCAGCACGCCGCTTTGCGCCGCTCCTTTTCCTTCGGAAATCGTGAACTCATCGGCATACCGCTCTTCATCTGCCCGATCCGGCGCCTTTACCCAGACGGCGTCTTCCGCGATCTTGCGGGCGGCCCGCATGTATTTCTCCATGAGCAAAGGCGAAAGGCTGAGCACGTCGCCGATGTTGTCGAACCCATAACCCGTATCGTCCGGCGGGAAGTTCTGCGCCGGGCGCGTATCCACCCGGAAGATGTCCCGCACGGTGTTATTGTACTCGGCACGGTTCAGGCGACGAAGTGTGACGTGGCCCGGGTCCGGCTTGGTGGCATCCACCCAGAAGACATCATCTTCAATCCAGCGCACAATGGCGTCGCGCTGTTCGTTAGTGGGCTGCGCCTTGTTCTCCGGCGGCATCACATGCGTGGTCACATGCTCGCGCACGTTGTCCCACAGTTTTTTGTCACCCACCAAGGCCGCGAAGTCAGCGTGTTTATCCAGCAGGAAGTTCCCTTTATCCACCCCGTCCGCATGGCAGTCATAGCAGTATTCCTGAAGGACAGGCAGGACATCCTTTTCATAGGCGGATGCTCCGCGCAAAGGCGAGGCTGCGTACAGACTGATGCCCTGGCCATGCAGAGCCAGGAGGCTGAAAAATAGGAAATATCGGAATTGCATCGGGAGAGGCGGGAGCGCGCTCAACATGCGATCTGCGTGCGTGGCTCCCCGTCAGTGTAACTACGTCAAAAACAGGGGGTCTGCTTTCCGAAAAACAAGCCTTAAGGCTTTTTTTCCGGGTCAGCCACCACCTCGGCCTCCCGCGTCTTCCGCCATTCCCGGTATTTATCGAGTTCGACCTCCACAAGCTTCAGGCAGAAAGCCAGAATCGTGGCGTCATCCAGATAGCCCAGGCCCGGAATGAGATCCGGGATCGCGTCGATCGGACTCAGCACATAAAGCAATGCCAGCGATCCGGCTCCAATGGCCCAATAAGGAACCTCACGGTAGCGGCCCTTCACATAATCCACGACCATTTGCAACAGCAGCCGGCCATGCTCCAAAAGCGCGCGGAGCGCTTTGCGTGTCTCCAGCTTCTTTTCGACTTCTTTCTCTTTGGAAGCGACGGTGGCGATGGTGCTGTCATGCCGGGTATCCGGTGGGCTGGCAGATTCTGGTTTGGACATGGCGATAGGTGGAATGGGGTAAAGTTGGCTGGCTCGCTTCGCAAAACGCTCCCAGGTGTCGATTATTGGATTTCCAAACTCCGGGAATGTTGCAATCTTTTCGCATGCCCCCACCGGTCTGTCACCTGCAAGCCATCAGCATGGAGATGCGTGTGCTACCCATGCAGACGCGGATGCCCTTCCGTTACGGCATTGCGGAGCTGCGCCAGCTACCCCACCTTTTTCTCCAGGCTGAGGTAAAAGTGGAGGGGAAACGCGTTTTCGGTGTGGCCAGTGAAAGCCTGCCACCCAAGTGGTTTACGAAAAATCCGCGTAGCAGTTTTGAGGCGGATCTGGCGGACATGTTGGCGGTCATTTCGCACGCCGTGCGATTGACCCCCTTGCTCTGCCGCGAGCCGATGTCGTTTTTCGACTTCTGGAAGACGCTGCAAAAGGAGCACGGCCATTGGGCTTTTACTTTGGCGCATCCGCCCCTGCTTTGGCAGCTGGGCGCCAGCCTGGTGGAACGCGCTTTGCTGGACGCAGTTTGCCGCGCGTTGGGGCACCCACTTCACAAAGTGGTCAAAGCTGGCGCGCTCGGCGTCGATTGGAACTACTTCCACCCCGGTCTGAAAGACCATGCGCCAGAGAAGGCTCTACCCGGTCAACCCCTCCCCGAGGTCAGTGTCCGCCACACCGTCGGCATGGCAGATCCTTTGGTAAGCACCGAGATTCCGGATGCCGAGCGCCTGGACGATGGCCTGCCTCAGGCACTGGATGAATGCATCGCCGCCTATGGGCTGCGGTATTTCAAAATCAAAGTGAGTGGCAACCTGGACGAGGATGCGACAAGACTCCGCAAAATCGAGACAGTGCTCGGCACCGCCTGCGGCCAGGACTACGCGGTGACGATTGATGGCAATGAGAATTTTGCCACCATAGAAGCCTTCCGAGCCTGGTATGACAAGCTGTCCACGAACGCGGGACTTCGTCAGCTTTTCGAAAAGACTTTATGGATCGAGCAGCCTGTCCATCGTGACCGGGCTCTGGAGGCGCATATCCAACCAGCCCTGGATGCATGGAAAGATGGTCCACCGATCATCATCGATGAGAGTGATGGTGGCACCGGTGATGCGCATCGCGCTCTCAAGCTGGGCTATTCAGGCACCAGCCACAAGAACTGCAAAGGCATCCTCAAAGGACTCGCCAATGCCGCCCTCCTGCAATATCACCGGCGCCTGCATCCCCGAAAGACTTTCATTCAGTCTGGCGAGGATCTCGTCAATGTCGGCCCCATTGCCGCCATGAAAGATCTGGCAGCGCAGGCCATGCTGGGCATCTCGCATGTGGAGCGCAACGGGCATCACTACTTCCGCGGTCTGTCCATGTTTTCGCCTGAGGTGAATGCCCAGGCCTGTGAGGCGCACCCCGACCTCTATGCGATGCAGCCCGACGGAGGCTTTGCGACACTCCAGATCAAACATGGCAAACTGGACCTCACCTCGGTGAACGAAGCGCCTTTTGGCGCAAAGGTGGATTTGGATTTAACACAATTCCCCACGGTGAAGGACTGGATCATGCAAGGGGGCTTGCAGGTGTATGCGTAAATCCAAAATTTTGTCCTTTTTAACTCCAGGCAGTCACCATCCCTGCGGAGATGACAAGATTCCTATCAATGGGATTATCTTGTTCAGCGCCGCCGCCAACCATCCGTCTCTTTGGGCAACGTTTCGGCACTATGTCTGATCCAGTGACCTCCCGCCCTGCTGCTGGGTCTCTTGTACTGGAGATCGCGGGCAAGACCTGGACCTTACAGTCCGGGGACATCATAGGCCGTTTTGGCACCGTGGCTGGCACAGCTTTGACGCAGTATGACATGCTCTCCCGCAGGCACATGCAGGTGGATAAAATGGCAAGCATCTGGCATTTGACCCTGCTGCCGAGTGCCAGAAATCCGACCCGCCTGGATGGGGTGCTCATGCCAGCTAGCGAGCCGATGCCGCTGGGATCGGTAAATCATGTCACCGTGGAGAACCTGCATCTGCAGTTCCGGCAGATTGTGGAAGCGGCTGCAGGCATTCCGGCGCCACCCCCCTACCCTGTGGCGACTGTGTCGCTGGACCCGGACCTCACGATTGTGGCATTCAATGAACGCGCTCGTGCCCTGCTCGGTCCGCTGCTCGATCATGGTAACCATTTCCTGGAGGTGTTCGCGGAGGCTGAAATCTCGTCACTGAGAGCGACGCTCCGAGATTTGCCAAAGGGCCAGGCAGCCTCGGAACTGCACGCCTTTACGAAGCATGATATCGACAGGCGGGTGGGTCTGTATTTTCTCCGCGACGAGAGCGGCTACCATGGAGCCCTGCGCGATAGCACAGCAGACGGTCAACTCTATGACGTAACACGAGCGAGCGAGCAACGGCTCCTCAAACAGGCCACGCTCCTGGCGGCGCTTATGAAGCAACCCGCCTTCCATGATGGCGATCTACCGGGGGCTCTGCCCGCGCTGGAGCAGACGGCCTCTCAGCTTTTAAAAGGCATCACCGTAAGCGTGTGGACGCGACTACGGAAAGATAAACTCATGTCTGTGGGTGCAGACGCAGACAACGGCGCGAGGTTTGTCATCGGGTATGATGTGCCCTCAGATGCAGGCAACCTGAGCAAGGATGCCTACCTCCACGCCTGCGAGGTGGGCTTGACCGAAAGCTACGCTGGCGAAGCCATGGTCATTCCCTCCCCTGAAGCTCTCATCGTGCTGGAGCGCGCTGCAAAGTCCGGCTGGTCTGCCGCGGAAAAGCAGACGGCGGAGAACCTTGATGTAGTGCTGCAACAACTCTCGTTGAACGCGACTTATGCGAAAGCACGGAAGAAGTTCGAAGAACACGAGGCGGAGGTGAATGCGGAACTGGCCGCGGCTTCCGGCTACATTTCGCGATTGCTGCCAGCGCCTATCTCGAAATCGCCCGTTCGCGTCGAGTGGGCACACAAACCCTGCGGCACACTCGCAGGTGATGTCTTTGGCTACGAATGGATCAGTGAGCATCAGATGGTGCTCTTCATCCTGGATGCGGCAGGTCATGGTGCGCCCGCGGCATTGTTCGCCGTGTCCGCGGTGAACACCCTCAAACTATGGATTGCCGCGCGGGAAAAGTGGCTGACCTCGCCCGACATCTGGTTGCAAAAACTGAACGAGGCATTCCCCATGGAGAAGCACAGCGGCATCTCCTGCACCATGTGGTGCGGTATCTACAACCGGAAAACCTCGCAGATCACCTATGCCAGCGCGGGCCACCCTCCGGCCATCTTGCTTCATAACGGTCAAATGGACGCCCTCAGCACTGGCGGGCCGGTGCTCGGCATCATGCCGGAGATGAAATACAAAGCCGCAAGCGCGACGATCCCGGCAGGAGCGAAACTTTACCTCTATACGGACGGCGTTTACGAGTTCCCAGGAGCCGATGGACAGACGGGATCACCTGTGGATTTCGCGAATGCGGTGCGTGTCTCTGGCGGCATGGCGGAGGGCGAGTGTGCGTTTCTTTTACAGCGCGCCCTGGCTCTGACCGGCGGCTCCGAGTTTTCCGATGATTTCACGATTGTGCGGTTCCTTTTTGACAACTAAGGTAGGCAACCAAATGAGCGATTCCTTTCAATGGACCATTCTCCGTGTGGGCTCTTTGCGCGAATGTCTCGACGCATGGGAAAAGAGCCCCCTTTACGCTCAGTTGAGCGAGACCTTCCGTACTTCCACCATGATCGTGTTGGATGAGATGGGGTCGAATTTCCTGCGATTCAGCGGGGCGAAAACCAAGGAGCTCATAGTGAGCATCACCTTCGACGGCAAAGAGTTGAAGATGGTGTTGGATGATGACGGTGATCGCTTTGACCCGACTGCCACGCCCCTGCCGCCCAAGGGCAATATCGCATTGCTGCCTGTCGGGGGGCGCGGTCTTCACATGGCGCGCAAGACGATGGATGCCTGGTTTTACAGCCGGCCAAACAATCGCAATGTCACCACCTTGACCAAGCGCGTGCCGCCTGATCCACTGGCTTTACCTGAAGAGCCGCCGCCTTCCGGTGTGGCCTGATTTATTTTCCCTCTCATTTTCCCAACCACCCTTTTGCCCATGGAAGTCAGACACGAAAACCAAGGCGCTGTGGATATTCTCCACGTTTCCGGTCAACTGGATTACACGGCCACCGCAGGAAACTTCGACGAGAAGATACGGGCGCCGTGGAGCACCAATCCCGTTCGCCGTTTTCCCGTGTTGGATCTCAGCGAGGTGACCATGATGAGCAGTCAAGCCCTGCGGGCTATTCTGGCTTTAGCCAAGGACTTGCAAGGTCCGGGTGGCAAAGTCTTTGTCGCAGCGCCCAGTGCCAGCGCGCTGGAAGCTCTTAAGACAAGCGGCTTCATGGATCTGAAGATCTTCGAGATGCACGCCACTTTGCCGGAGGCAATCACCGCAGCGACACTGGCTGCGCGTAAAGCTCCGCCTTTGCAAACGGATCCGGGCGATCCCTGGAAGATGCCTGAAGAAGTGCCACCCCCGCCGGAACCACCGAAAGGCATGGAAGCTTTCATGATCAATGCGGGCAAGATTGCGACCGCTCTTGGAAAGGGATGGCAATCCGCTGCCATGAGCATCCAGAGCCTGCTGGATAAGAAACCGAAGAAGTGATCAGGGATAAGTCCCTCTCTGTCTCAGCTTTGCGGTGTCTCGTTCGTGACCGCGAACGCGGATGCCCGCGCTTCTTCAGTCGGCCGAATCTCGTAGAACAAACCGCATTGCAGACAGGGATTGAGCGCCGCCAGCTTCGCGGCCTCTTCCAAATCAGGAGCATACACGTACCAGTAGCCGCCGATCACCTCCTTAGTCTCGCCAAAAGGACCATCAGTACTGATACCACTCTGTGTCACGGTCGCTCCGCCGCGACCCAGCCGCTGACCGGGCTTCATCTTCCCGTCTTCAATCATCTGGCCGAGCCAGTTGTAGAAATCGTCGATGGCCTGTTGGATTCTCTCAGGCGGCAGGGCTTCATCCCATTTGCCGCGGGAGATCACCAGGTATTCAGACAGAGGGTGGCTTGCGGTTGAATCATTCATGGCCCGTGACGTAAGTCGGTCTAGAAACGAATGGTGGCGCTCACGCTGACGGTATGGTTGGCGTCATCATTGCGGCCAAAGTCAGCGTTGTAGTAGATGTTCGCGTAGATACGCGGTCCGATCTGGAAGCCCAGACCCGCACCCACATACACCGCGTCCTTGTCCGGTTCGTTTGATTGGTATCCAAAATTGCCGCCGAACCCGCTGTCAAGTTGGGCACTGATGTCGCCACCTTCCAGATACTCATGTTGCCAGAAGGCACGGAACTCGGGGATGATCGCGAAGGTCTCATTCACTTGAATCGTGTAAGCAACACGGCCACCCAGATAGCTGCGCAGGCTTTCCATCTCCGCTTCTTTGACACGCAGGTTCAGACTGCCCGCACCGGTTTCGGTAAACTCTCCAATCTGTAGGTCGCTGTATTGCACTGTGAGTTGCGGGCCGAAGGTCCAGTTGCCCGCCTTGATGTCATAACCTGCGCCGAGGCTGGTGAAGAACTCATAGCCATCTGGCTCACTGGTGGCATCGCGATCTAGGTAAGCCCATTGGATCGGGCGCTTGACATCGAATCCGGTTTGGCCGCCACCGATGACCGCATTCGCGTAGAAGCCGCCAAAGTCAAAAGTCGCATAACCACCGAAGCGAGTGGACTCCAGATCGATGTCACCGGCGAAGTCATAATCCCCCCAACCTTCCTGATAGCTGGCGAAGAGGCCAAGCGCGAAGTGTTCGTTGAACGCGTAGTCAGCACCAGCGAGAAAGGTGCCGCTATCAAAGTCTTCTCCCGGCTGAAGGCTCAGACCGCCCTCACTGAAGAGACCGCTGCCTATGGTCCAGGCGTTCCAGCGATAGTCTTCTGCAGGTGCCTGGACTGGGGAGGTTGCTTTCACATCCTTGGGGTTCTTGCCGCTGGCTTCGGCCGACAGCTGCGGCGTTGGCTGCGTGAAGCGCAGGGCAATGCGTCGCGCATTGAGTTGCTGATGCAGCACCTGACTGTGGCTATGGCTCAGTTCATTCGCCGTGGTCATGGCCGACTCATAATAGCCCGGCATCACGGCGTTGAACGCCTGTGCGTATTGATCTTCCCGGAGTAGATCAAGAGCCAGAGTAACATCACCAATGTCGCCCGTCTCGACCCCGATCCATTCGTCCAGGGCATGAGCAAGGCTTAGCTCATTGGGCGTATTCGCCACCAAAGTGTAACTGGTGGGAGCGACCAACAAAACACCAACGCCACCTTCGTTGAGGAAGCGGCCCCGGTAGAGATCCGCTTGCGGCATCTCGATGCTGTTGAACTTGCCGGTGATCTTGCCAGCAAGCAGGAACGGGATCTGATCGCCATACGCAGCATCGTAACCGAGAGACACAATCTCCAGGGTTCCGGAGAGCTTGGCCGTGCCGCTGACCACGAGGAGGTCATGGTTCGCTGGGCTACCAATTTCGATCTGCAGCGTGCCATTGGAACGCTGGGTGTAGTTCCCATCAATGCTGAGAGTGCCGATGCTATTCCCCGGCGCGACGATGCCACTGCTGGTGACATTGCCAATAATAAGGCCGCTGCCCATCAGAGTGGCGCCATGGCTCACCAATACGGACGGCGAAGTCAGCACGCTGTTAACCGCGAGCGTGCCCTGAGCGATGATCGTGCCTCCCGCAGCTAGCATGGGGCTACGCAGATCGAGTTTGCCGCCGCCGGATTTCGTGAAGCTGCCGTTGATGATGGTGGTGGCATTCAGCGTGGTCGTGCCACTTAGCGTTTGGATCTCGGCATCGCCAGTGGAGTAGAGTTGGAAGTTACCGCCCTCAATACGATAGCCACCGACTTCAAAGATCAGTTTCTGGAAAGGAATGTTCTCCCCCAGAGTGACCGTGCCGGGAGTGGCAGTAAACACGGCAGTCTGACCGGCCCAAGCCCCGTTGATCATGCCCTGTACGTTGGTCCAGTTGGTATCAGCCAGTTTCCAAACGCCGTTTCCACCATCGATGACTCCGTTGGCGTTGTAGCTGGATCCATCCCAATATTGCTGATTGGCCACGAAGTTCGTGGCTACAACCTCGCCGGTAATAGTGTTGATGACGGTGCCGTTGACACCCGAGTTGCCGTTGGTAGGCGAATAGATTAGGCTGATCTGCCCGCCGGTGTTTAGGTCGAGGAGCAGATTGCCAGGGTTCACCCCTGTCGGCACGCTGGCAATGTTCAATCCATTGTTGGTCAAAGAGCCTCCGTATTCAAAGAGGCGATAAGTGCCTGCGCCAAAGCCACCGGCATCGATGACATTCAGCATACCCGCAAGGGTCAGATTCCCGGTCACTCGGACGAGGTCATTGACATTACTGCCTACGATATTGGGCGTGGCTAGTTCGAAGTTCAGTGCCGTGTCTGAGCGCAGCGCCAAGGAGCCAACGGTCAGTGTGCCAGGGCTGTTACCCGGACTGATGGTAGCGGGCGCGTTGAAGATGACGGCACCGCTGATATTCCCTGAACCTCCGAGCGTGCCTCCATTCACGAACACATCACCCGTGCCGGTGGCACTACCGGTCGTGTTATTCGCCACGAGACTTCCGCCGTTGATCGTCGTTCCACCTGTGTAGGTATTTGCTCCTGTTAAGACAGTGTAGCCAGCATTCTGCTGCACGGCAGCGCTGCCAGTGATCAGCACTGCACCTGTAAGGGCAGTGCCGTTCTTGGTGAAATAATATGGGATGCTGGAAGTTGCCGTATGATTGAACTGCACCACCGCCTGGCCGTCACCACCCGTGACCTGCGCGGCTTCCACGATACCGGGCGCCACTGCCGCATAACCGGAGGCCGCGCCGATGTTCAGGGTCCCGCCTGAGTTCGTCTCCTGACCTAGAGTGATTTGGCCCAGGCCAGCGTTCACGATTACCTTACCACCGTCAGCGACGGTCAGGCTGTTGTTGGTGCCATAGAGGCCGATGACAAGATCGCTGTCCCCGATGAGCGATGATACCGGGCTGCCGCAGCCGCAAGTCGGTCCCAGCGAGCCAGTGATCACCAGCGTCGATCCAACACCGCTGACTACCAGTTGGTTGTTATCCCCAAAGCCAGTGGTGGCAATATCTCCGTAGCCCACCACTGCCGTTTCCGCCGTGACGGTCGCACCGTTGAGCACTTGCAGAGTATTGTCGGAACCATAGAAGCCGACATAGAGATCATGCGTGATCTGCCAACTGGAACCGGCACCTGTAATTTGAGCCAGGTTGTTTGCTCCCACATCTGGGTTGATGGCAAAGTCGTCACCAAAACCGATGATCGCATAGCCGCTCTTCGCCGTACCCTGGGATTGCACAGCCAGCGTATTGTCATTACCGAAATAGCCCACCGTGAAATCTTCCTCTATAGAAAGTAGCGAATTGGCTCCAGTGACCAGTACATAGTTGTCGTTGCCGAAGTCCGTCGTGATGTAATCGCCACCCCCGATTCCGCCGAAGAGGGCCTCCACCTTACCGCCGTTTGAGACAGTAAGAGTGTTGTTTGAACCGAAGCCGCCGACCGTAAGGCTGAGGTTGGCCCCGGTCACCGCAGATCCCGCACCGGAGACGATCAATGAATTGCCCGATCCGCTCGCAGGGTCGATGCCATCGCCAAGACCAACGGTCAGGTCGCTAATGGAAGCCGGAGGAGTAGGCGCGACAATCTCCACAGTCGCGCCGCCGTCTACCAGCATCCAATTGTTGCTTCCCAGAGCACCCACCACGAGGGCTGCTTCGAGATCCAGTTTTGAACCCGCCCCGGTGACGGTCATGGAGTTGTTCTCCCCTTGGGCATAGCCCACGATGGCGCCGAGAGCGACTGCATTCGCACCTTCAGAGATGATCATCTGGTTGTTCGAGCCAAACATACCAACCGTGATTCCAGTGTAGGACTCGAGGTAGGAACCAGCGCCCGTGACAGTTAGGATGTTGTTGTTACCTACCGTGTCATCCAATGGATCGCCAACGCCCACCATGGCTGTCAACGTGTTGACCACAGCTTGGTCCTCAATAGTGAAGCTGCTCCCTGATCCCAGATCACCCACCAGAAGGAAGGTGTCAATATTCCACACCGTGCCTAGACCACTGACGGTGGCCGTACCGACCGCGCCTGCCTCACTTCCCAGGACTGCAGAAAGCGAATCCACCAGAGCTCCATTCTGAGCATTGAAGGTCCCAGAGTCCCCCGCCAGATCGCCCACTATAAAGTCGCCGTAAGTCGGGTGATAAATGGAACCACCGTCCAAGGTCAGCGTGCCAAACTTCACGATGGTGCCATCGGTGTAGTCGTTGTTTCCTTTCAGCACCAGTGTGCCAAGGCCGTTCTTCACAATCGATCCCGTGCCCGTGATATCAGCCGTGATTGTTGTGGGAAGCACTGCCGCATCTACCACGATTTCCGTATCCAGGTTGTCCATGATGATGTCATAACCACCCAAGCTCTGAAGATTATAGCCACCCGTTGTGAACTCCAATCCGGTGACATAAACATCCTCGGCTATTTCGACCAATCCCGCTGCGCCTGCAAAAACGGCTGTCATGTCCTGCCAGTTCGTGTTTCCAATCCCATCATTATTGGTCCAGTTCGTATCGCTGGTGTTCCAGGTGCCACTGCCGCCGTCTACCGTTCCGTTTCCGATGAAGTCTGCGCCATCCCAGAACTGCAACCCGTCGAAAGAGGCATTGAGGAATACGGTGCCAGGACTTGTCGTGGTGTCGACGGCGAAGGCATAACCTGCGGGTCGCAGTCCAATGCCGAGACCATCATCTGTCAGCAATCCACCATAAGTGATGATTGCGAACGAGCCCACATCAAATCCGGTTAGCGCCGCGATATTGATGTTGCCGTTCAGCGTGAGGTCATTTGTCACATCGATGAGGTCGCTATCCACGCCAGGAGTGCCAAGCGGATCCCCAAGTTCAAAATTCAGGATGGAACCGCTATTCAAAACCAGGCCACCAAAGCTGATGACGTCGGGACTGTTACCCGGCGCGAGCGAACCACCATTGGCGATCGTCACCACACCCGCGATAAAGCCGTTACCGCCTAGTTCTGCTCCATTGTTGACCTGCACCGCACCCGATCCCGTGCCGCTGCCAGTGGAGTTATTGACGATAAGTTTGCCCCCGTAAACGATTGTGCCGCCTGAGTAGCTATTATCCGCCGTCAATTCGGTGACACCCGCATAATGATTGACCTGCAGGTTGTTATTCAGCGCGTTGTCGAATGTGTATGCTGAGCTCGTGTGATTGAAGTTCACCACTGCCTGGCCGGTCCCAATGAAACGGCTGGAAACCGTGGCATCCACAGTACCGGCTGAAGCGGCAGCTAACAAGGGATCGGCGCCAATATTGAGCACGCCGATCGAGCCTAGCTGATCATTCAAATAAAGTGTTCCTGCCCCATCTACGCCGCCACTGTTGACCTGCACCAGACCTCCATCGCTCACCGTCACGCTGCCTTTGAGCACCTGTGCTTCACTCAGGCTGATCCACGCGGAATCTGTTCCTGTGATTGAGATATCGGTGGCTGTGCCACTGAAGCCCAAAAAGCTACGCGTTGCCTGGAGCAAACCGCCATCGGAAACGGTGATCCCATACTGCGTCTGCAGATCGCCGAACTGAACACTGAACAGACTACCTGTCGTCCCATACCCCGAAGTCAACGAAGAGCCAACCCCCGAGATGCTGACACCGCCCGAACCATACAGGTAGAGCACATCGCTAATGACGGCGCCACCGTCGGAGATGGTAAGAGAACTCGTTCCCTGCAAGCCCAGACTGCCGAGATGATTCCAGGCGGCATCCATTCCAGACACCTCCACCATCACATTACTGGAATTCGAGTTCAGTGTGGAAAGCCCGGAGTTCACCACACCCCCATCTTGAATCTTAAAGCCCTGGTTTGACACTGAGAGAATGCCAGCCACATGATATTCAGAGCCTGCGTCTTTGACGGTGAGGTAAGCGTTCGTGCCCCCTGATAAAATGGACTGGTTTCCGGCATTCAATTCGCCGCCATTTGAAACCGTGATAAAAGCTGCGCCAGCAGAGCTGAAAGCTTTGGTTGCGCTGACACTGAGTAAGGAATCGGCCCCATCCACCTCGATGGTTGGAGCAGCCGATGTCAGCACGATGTGATTTGCGATCACTTCTCCCCCATCCAGCACCTTGAGGGTGGCATTGCCAATATCAAACTCGGAGTTCGTTGCATCCCACTTGGATCCGGCCCCGGAAACCGTTGCTGTAGCCGAACCACCGCCACCAGTGCCGAGTAACACCGTGCCGGTGCTGGTCAACACGCCACCCTCCAAAACATTCACTTCACCTGAGCTTGCGTAGCCTACCTGAGTGAGGGACGCAGATAGAGTCGAGTCCGCGCCCGTGACCGTCAATTTCCCCGTCGAATTTGGCTGATTGCTGATCAAGAGTGCGCCAACAGTTACAGCGCCGCCCGCTTGCACCGTCAATTCGCCGGACCCTAAGTTACCAAGGACAGTATAGCCTGCGGAAAAGGTGGAGCCAACGCCATCGACGACGAGTTTACCCGGTGTGGCCAAGGCACCGTCCACTGCCAAAGCTCTGGCAGAGACATCCGCACCATCTAGCACATTGGCCGCAGCACTCCCCACGATGAAGTCCCGGATTGAATGCGAGATCCCTGCCGTAGCACCAGTCACCGTGAGTGTGCCCGCTTCAACAATCGTTCCATTCCACTGACCAGCCGTGCCACTGTAGGTATTTGCTCCCGTGAGCGTGAGTGTCCCTTCGCCCAGTTTCGTAAGAGCTCCCGAGCCCTCCATCGCGGTGCCAATACCAATTTCAAATCCATTGCTGTCGATGAACGCTCCTCCCGCCAGGATCTGCACATCGCCCGCTTCAAAAAAGCGAAGGAAATCGGGTTGATCACTGGTGGCCTGTAGGATGCCACCATCGAAATTCACAAAGGCATCTCCAACTCCCACCCCGGCGCTCTCAGCAACGTAGCCAGTTTTCAGGATACCACGGCTTCCCGCGGTCCCATTGAGATTCAGCGTGGACGTTCCCGCGTCATATGCCAGATCAGCGATCGTCGTCGATACTTCCCCGCCATCTGCAATGGTCACGGTCGCCTCCCCGGAGAATCCAAAGTACGAGTTCGAAGAAAGCGCAAACTTCGAATCGGCTCCGATCACCGTGACCGTCCCAGTGGAATTTGGGCCGTAAGCAACGTAAACCGTCGTGGACGTGACGACCCCACCCGCCGAGATGTTGAGCTCTCCCGTATCACTGGAGCCCACGTCCATATCGGTACTGTTGTTCCACACCGAGCCCGCTCCCGTCACATTCACCGTGCCGTTGCTGCCAGTATGGGTTCCAATGAGTGCATTGAGCGAGGAAACCTGCCCACCATCTTCGATATTCAATGTGCCCGTGCCCGCCAGACCGACCCAGAGGTAATCGCCAGAGTTCATCCAGGTCGCGTCAGTTCCTTTCACCGTGACGGTTCCAACACTGCCGCTGTCACTGCCCACCGTTCCGAACTGGTTCGTAACAGAACTGTCCGCCCTGATCTCCAAAAAAGCTTCATCCCCATTCGACAACCCCACAATGGTGTCTCCGTCGGTATGGTTGATACTTCCTCCATCCACCACCAGCAGACCTGACCGAACGGTTGTGCCGCCAGCATAGACATTGGCCCCCGTGAGAAACTGCGTTCCCTCACCGCCCTTTACCAGTCTCAGCGCCGTCCCACCTAAAACACCGGCATATGTCTCCATGGTGCCTGTAGCCACATTCAGCGTGAGAGAGGTCATCGCGCCCGGGAGCGTGAGATTTCCAAAGCCAGTCAAGCCGCCCACCACCGGGTCAGTCACTCCCCCAGACGCCGTCAGTCCGCCTCCATTCGGATTGAGCACCGCATTTTGCAGGGCCAGACTGTTGCCGAGTTCAATGTTACCCAGATTAAGATTTACGACTCCCGTTAGCGTATTCACCCCCGATAGAGTCAGCGTACCCGTCCCAGTTTTAGTCAATCCGTTCGTGCCGCTGAGGACACCGCTGATGGTCGCCGCACCGGTGTCATTCACCTCCACCGTATTGCCCGCGGTGGCGATGAGGACATTCGCGCCGATCGTTAAATTCGATGCATTGTTCACGCGAATGGCGATTCCATCCTGATTACCGATGCTCAGGCGGTAGGGTCCACCTGCCGCATTGCCAATGGAGACCGGTATGGTGTCAATCACCGTCAGGCTGTTGATGCTGATGTCCCCTGCGATAGTAGTCGCTCCCTGGTTCGACGCCCCTAGAGCTGAGAAAATGACGTTCACATTCTTCGGCCCTGTGGACAAGGCAGTGCCAGTAAAATCAGCCACCCAGTTCGAGCCTTCCCATGAACTGCCAGATGTGCCTTTCCAGTAGGCGGGGGCAATGAGCAGATTCCCTCCAAAGGAGCCCTGATTAAAACTCTGGTTCATCCCAGGAAAGGCATTGGTTCCCACCTGAGTATTAGTAGCAGTGCCGAACGTAGCACCCGCCATGAAGTCAGTTGACCCCAGGATGACCGTGCCATCCAGGCTCCCCGCTGAAATGCCAAAGCTAAGCACGTAATCACCGGCCGTCAGCGTGATTGGTGAAGAGAACGGGTCCATCCTCCAGACTCCATCAATCGTTACGCTGGGATTGAACGCGTACGAAAAACTATCCGCCAAGGCGATCGGGGCAGCATTGTTGATCAAAGTACTCACCAGCAGAGTGCCAGAAGACGTCCAAAGTCCCACAAAATGATTGTTAGCAAAATTCGGAAACGCAAAGCCGCCGAGTCCGCCGATGGTCAGATCGTTGTTAAGCGTAAATCTGAAGCCGTTGGCCAGATCTGATCCGCCCTGTTGGCCGACGATGCCGGTATTCACCTGATACAGCAACTGCTGGGCCTGTATCCCTGAAGCCCCCATTACCAAAGCCGTGGCGAGAGCCACCACCCCCTGCCGAACTCGCTTCAATCGCGACATGCGACCGGCGGGTGCAGGTTGGTTTGATAGGGTTGTTTTTGTTGAGGATGTTTGCTTCGAACGAATGGGGAGTCGGAGCTGCATAGGGAGCATGGAATCAGGATTAGTGCCTGGCCCGGCAATTGACTGACGGGAGAAGCAGCAAAAACCAAAGCGAGCGTGGCCGGAAGTGTGACGGCAGTTCGCTGTTGAGGGTGGTCAGACAGAAAAGATCAAACCACTTCGTGGGGAGCGAAGCAGGACGGACCAGGAACCCGGCGGTGGGAGGTTTTCTCCATGCGACGAGTTTGTGTCAGAGGGATGAGACGAGAATAACGCATATAACGCCCCCCTCGTCTCATTCTTTTATTAAGATACCCAAAATTTTGCAGCCCGCTCGCAAAAAAACTTTATCCAGCTCAACACCCAGCCTGCAAAGTCGCAAAAGTGTGTGGCAAAAATGACTAAAACTTCACCGTCGCGCTCACGCTGATCGTGTGGTTCGCATCATCATTACGGCCAAATTCAGCATTGTAGTAGAGATTCGCATAGAACCGGGGACCGATCTGGAAGCCAAGCCCGGCACCAATGTAAACCGCGTCCCTGTCAGGCTCTTCCGTCTGGTAACCAAAGCTGCCGCCAAAGCCGCTGTCGAGTTGCGCGCTGATATCCCCTCCATCCAGATACTCATGCTGCCAGAAGGCACGGAACTCTGGAATGATCGCGAAGGTCTCATTGACCTTGATCGTGTAGGCCACACGGCCGCCGAGGTAACTCCGCAGGCTCTCCATGTCCGATTCCTTCACCCGCAGGTTCAGACTGCCTGCTCCAGTTTCGGTAAACTCACCCATCTGCAGGTCGCTATATTGCACCGTCAGTTGCGGTCCCAAGGTCCAGTTCCCTGCCTTGATGTCATAACCTGCACCGAGGCTCGTGAAGAACTCATAGCCATCCGGTTCGCTCGTTGCATCACGATCCAGGTAAGCCCACTGAATCGGGCGCTTCACATCAAATCCCGTCTGCCCACCGCCGACCACGGCATTGGCGTAAAAGCCACCAAAGTCGAACGTCGCGTAAGCTCCAAAGCGAGTCGACTCCAGATCGATGTCACCGGAGTAATCGTAGTCCCCCCACCCTTCCTGATAACTGGCGAAAAGGCCCAGCGCGAAATGCTCATTAAAAGCATAGTCCGCCCCTGCCAGATAAGTGCCGCTCTCAAAGTCTTCGCCCGGTTGCAGACTGATGCCGCCTTCACTGAAGAGACCGCTGCCCATCGTCCAGGCATTCCAGCGATAGTCTTCGGAAACAGGTTGCACAGCCACGACGGCCTTGCGCACCTCCTCAGGATTCTTTCCGCTGGCTTCAGCCGATAGTGGTGGCTGAGCTGCACCTTGCGCAAAGCGCGTGCCGAGTCGGCGCGCACTGAGATACTGATGCAGCACCTGACTATGGCTGTGGCTCAGTTCTGTCGCCGTGGTCATGGCTGATTCATAATAGCCTGGCATGATCGCGTTGAACGCATCCCTATACTGTTCCTCACGAAGCAGATCCAAAGCAAGGGTCACATCGCCAATGTCCCCGGTCTCAATGCCAATCCATTCATCCAGCGCACGAGCCACACTGTGCTCATTGGGCGTATTCGCCACCAATGTGTAACTCGTTGGAGCCACCAGCAAGACACCGATACCATCCGCGTCCAGGAACCTCCCACGATACAGATCGGACTGCGGCATCTCAATTTGGTTGAACTTGCCCGTGATCTTTCCGGCCACCAGAAACGGAATCTGATCTCCATACTCAGGACCATAGCCCAGCGAAGCAATCTCCAAGGTGCCTGACAACTTCGCGGTACCACTCACCACCAGCACGTCATGATTGCTCGGACTGCCAATTTCAATTTGCAGTGTGCCATTGCTGCGCTGCGTGTAATTCCCATCAATGGTCAGAGTGCCGATGCTGTTCCCCGGTGCCACGGTTCCGCTGTTGGTCACGTTGCCAATGATTAGACCCACCCCCTGCAGTGTCGCCCCATGACTGACCAGGACCGAAGGCGATGTCAGCACACTATTCACAGCGAGAATACCCTGGGAAATCACCGTGCCCCCAGCCGCGAACAGCGGGCTGCGCAGATCGAGCTTGCCAGCGCCACTCTTGGTGAAGCGCCCATTGACTACCGTCGTTGCGTTCAGCGTGGTCGTCCCTGTGATCGTCTGGATCTCGGCATCCCCCAACGAGTAAAGCTGGTAATTGCCCCCTACAATGCGGTATCCGCCGATCTCAAAGATTAACTTTTCAAACGGAATATTATCCGCGAGCGTCACTGTGCCCGGCACAGCGGTGAACACCGCGGTTTGACCAAACCAACGGCCATTGATCATTCCTTGTACATTTGTCCAGTTGGTATCCGACAGCCTCCACACACCGTCTCCCCCGTTGATGATGCCATTAGCGTCATAATTGGATCCATCCCAATACTGCTGTCCCGCCACGAAGTTCGTCGCGACCACGGCTCCGTTGGCATTGATGACCGTACCGTTGGTCAGGGCGTAAATTAGATTCACCTGGCCTACCGTGCCGACGTCCAACAACAAATTCCCAGGATTTACTCCGTCAGGTATTGAGTTTATTGTCAGTCCGTTATTGGTCAGTGTGCCGCTATAGTCCATGAGCCGATATGTCCCCGGGTTGAACCCTCCGTTGGAAAAATGGATACTAAAGAGCGGACCCGTATATGAGACGTTCAGTAAGCCGTCCAACACCAGATCGCCGTTAACCACAATGAAATCATTCGACCCTCCACCGGCAGTGTTCGCCACCCCAAGTTGATAGTTCAAAATGGATTGAGGATTCAATACAAGTCCACCGAAGGTCAGAGTGCCAGGACTGAGGCCCGGCTCCAATATGCCACCGTTAGCTACTGTCACCGTGCCCGTGACTGAACCAGTACCTGCAAGCTTAGCGCCACTGAGGACTTGCAGATTGCTCCTAAGCGTTCCGTACACGGCAAATCGCCCTCCTTGAATCTCTGTGTTGATGAAGGTGCCAGTGCCATCGAACGACCAATATCCGGTATTGGTCATCACTAGATATTCAATATTCTGATACTTGGCATCATCCGCTTCAAAGTATCCGTAATTGCCACCCAGAACGATCGTGTCTGTTCCACCGCCTACGACCACTCCATTCAGCGCAAAACCGTGGCGCAGTTCCAGCATGTTAGTCCCACCTGTAAAGTTGATCGCCGGAGCCTGTGTTAGGCCATCGCCACTCATGCCACCGGAGATCGTGCCGCTGGTGATGATGTTCGCATCAGCCCCTTCCACCCCGGCTCCTCCTGCGCCGGGAGTTCCGACGCCCTCAGGGTAATAATTGTTAGTGCCTGCTGCGCCACCGGTGCCGCCGGTGATCGTTCCCGTGTTGAATAGAATGCCGCCCGTACCACTGTGGAACAAGACACCCGGCCCCCCTGTGCCGCCATCGCCCGAAATATTGCCGCTAGACTCTCCCGATTGCGTTCCCCCTTGGCCACCCGTCCCCCCGGTGATGTGACCGGAGTTCGTCAACAACGTTGACGAGGTAAAAAACGCTCCTGCCCCGCCGTTGCCACCCAGGGCAGACGTGCCTGAAAACGTTCCACCGCCGTTTCCACCCGAGCCGCCTGTGATGGGTCCATAGTTGTCGAAGGCTCCACCCACTGCGTTCAGCATCAGAGCGTTTCCGCCCATGCCCCCTTCGACGGGAATCGAACCAAAGCTGCCTTCGGCGCCATTGCCTCCAAGAATGCTGCCAAAGCTGCTCACCTGGCCGGCCACATCATACGAAAATCCCGTGCCCCCATGTCCGGCAGGTCCGCCGCCGCCGAAGGATTCTCCTCCAAGGCCACCGTCGCCACCTTTGATGATCCCCATGTTCGTGAATTTGCCGATGTTCTCATAATAGAAGCCCGTCCCGCCCAGACCACCAGGTGCAGAGCCCAAGCCGTTGCCACCATTGCCGCCGTAAATGCCGCCGTCATTTGTGAAGGCATTTGTCGTGTTAAAAAACAGTCCGGTACCGCCCATCCCGCCCGCGCCATCGATTGGACCGTTGCCGCCCTCACCGCCCAGGCCCCCATAGATATTGGCCGTGCAGGTATTCTCAAAATTTGACGATCCCGCCAGATAAATACCTGTGCCACCCGTTCCACCGTAGCCACCAATTCCAGTCGGAGCGCTCCCGCCTTTGCCACCTGTGCCACCGGTGATAATGAACTCATTGGAGACATTGATGGTGGCGCCACTTTCCACACTGAGTCCTGTGCCCCCCGTACCGCCAGTCCCGCCCAGATTTGCACCAGTCTGTGAGCCACCTACGCCACCCGTGCCGCCGTTGATGTTACCAAGATTGGTAAACGTTCCTCCAGGCCCAAGGATCTGGACCCCAAATCCTCCATCGCCACCGTTACCGCCGATGCCAACTGTACTCGAGCCCCCTAGACCTCCCGTACCGCCAGAGATGACACCCGTGGCCGCATTCAGCAGGGCCTCACCCGAATTCACGGTTAAGCCTATACCACCATTGCCACCCGAGCCTCCCAGACCAGCGCCGGTCGCATTCCCACCGGCGCCCCCGGTCCCGCCATTAACGTTTCCTTCATTGCCGAAGGTGCCCAGAGATTGGAAATTAACTGCTACATGGCCACTGATCCCATTGGTTGGATTCGTTAGGTCGTCCACGCCATTGGCTCCGGTGCCGGCATTGATGGCGCCGGTAGGAGCCGCCGAGAGATTGCCGATGCCCTCAACGCTGACCGTAGTATCTGTCCCGCCCGAAAGGCTGCCGTTCGCGCCTATCACAAGGGTACCGGCATCGACCTTAGTCTTACCAGTATAAGTGTTCGTCCCGGTAAGGATGAGAGTGCCGGATGCAACCTTTTGGATACCAAAGGCGCCGCTGATATTACCGGAAATGAGCCCGCCCGCTGCACTCTGCGCCGTGATCACCAAGTCTCCCCCCAAAATCAGGTTGGCGTTCAACGTAAAAAATCCCGCCCCGGAGACCAAGTCGATCGAGTCATTGATGGTCAAGGAAAAGGCGCCGCCGGGGTTGATCGTGACAGCCGCAGGATCGGCAATCGTCAGGCTCTTGATGGTGAAGTCGGCGTCCAGCGTAGTGGTTTGCGTACCACCAACTACATTCGATGCGGAAAAGGTCACGGCAGTGTCAAACGCAGGCGTGTTGGACGTATCCACAGCCCCGTCTTGAGCGACAGAGAAGTTCGTATTCCCGGCGTTGTTAGTCGCCCAACTGGAGCCTTGATCTCCCGTCCAGAAAGCCGTAGCATTCACAATGCTGAAGGTGAAACTATTGAGAACGAAACCTTCAAATTCGCTAGTTCGACCTTCGATCGCATCGCCGGTCGCAAAGAATATTGCGGTATTCGCGGCGAAGGTATCGGTCACGTTTGTGAAGGACTGCACCCCAGTTGTTCCTACCGGATTATTGCTCGATAAGATTACTCCTTGGCTCAGGTTAAAATAGGTGCCATCTCCGTCTGTCTCGGCATTAACCACATCGTAGGAAACGAGCCGCACGTCTCTGGAAAATGTCCAATCCATGGTCCCAGGTGCCGTTGTAGAAGAGACATAAAAACCACCTAGCGCATTCGCTAAGGTTCCCGGGGCCCCATTTAAGTCAACAACATTGGTGAATGTAAGATCCAGCCCCCCTGATGAAATAGTCAGCGGAGTTGGACTATTATCCGCATAGGTAATCGTAAACGTCACCACCCCTTGCGAAGCGAGGGGGGCACCCAACATAAGACCGACAGCGAGGACACTGCTCCAAGAAGAGCGTGCGCGCAATACCCGGCAGTTGAAAGCTGTGCGCAGGGAACCGCCCATGAGGGCGAGGGAGTGGGTCAGTTGATGCGTCATAATGCCAGAATGGGGCGTTCAGAATACACTGTCATGTTAGGCTTGTATGCCGCAAGCCTTGGATGTTTGGAAAAGAAATTCAGCGTCTGCAAGCTCGAATCGCTCCGAGCCCAGGAATTCACAAAGAAAAACTGCCTGTGGACGTTAGGTGTGCCCATCTGCGCAACTGAAAAAAAGTCAGAATGATCGGCATGCTCGTGACTGCCTCGATCTTGTTAGGTGATTCAGGTCCGGCAAACGAGAACGCCATCAAATGCTCGTTGCCCGGCATTTCTCGTGTTTATAGATTAAGATTCCCGTTTGTCTCGAAATTTTAACCATGCTTCTAAAGATTTTTCGTAGATTGCCGCCCGTCGGAAGAATCGTGCGAGTGCCACCCTCTTGCAGAAAAGCTCGCAAGTAGGCCCCGCATCTCGCGATTATCCCTACACACATCTTGCAAAAGAGAGGCGCGCATTTCAAAATCCCGACGCGTTTACTATTCTCAGCATACGCCGCCATTCCTTTCCCACTCACATGTCCAAAAAGAGCACTTCTGCCGCCCCTGCCAAAGTCAAAGCGAAAGCTGAAACTCCAGCGGCATCTTCCTCCGCCATCAAGCCTTTCAAAAAGCTCCTCGTCGCGAACCGCAGCGAGATCGCCATCCGCGTCATGCGCGCTGCCACGGAGCTCGGTATCCGCACCGTGGCCATTTATGCTCAGGAGGACCGTTTCTGCCCGCATCGTTTCAAGGCCGACGAAGCCTACGAACTGAACAAAGCCAAAGGCCCGCTCGGCGCTTACCTGGATGTCGAGGGCATCGTCGCTCTCGCCAAGGCCAAAGGGATCGACGCGATTCATCCCGGCTATGGCTTCCTCTCGGAAAGCCCCCTCTTCTCCAAAGCCTGCGCAGACGCTGGCATCACTTTCATCGGGCCCGATGCCAACATCCTGGACATGATGGGTGATAAGACCGCGGCACGTAATGTCGCGCGGAAACTGGGCGTCCCCATTCTCGAAGGCACTGATGAACCGGTGGCCGATCGCAAGAAAGCCCTCGCCATCGCCAAGAAGATTGGCTTCCCCCTCATCATCAAGGCAGCCTTCGGCGGCGGTGGCCGTGGCATGCGCATTGTCCGTGAATCGGGCGATCTTGAGAAGCTCCTGGAAGAAGCTCAGACAGAAGCGGAACGCGCTTTTGGCAATGGCGCCGTGTTCCTGGAAAAGTTCGTCGGCAAGGCCAAGCACATTGAGGTGCAGATCCTCGCTGATAAACACGGCGAAGTCCTGCACCTCCATGAGCGCGACTGCTCCGTGCAGCGCCGCCACCAGAAGGTCATCGAGCAGGCCCCCAGCTATGGCGTCGGTCAGGAGATCATTGATGGCCTCTGCGATGCCGCGCTGAAGATCGCTCGTGAAGTCAATTACACACACGCTGGCACCGTCGAGTTCCTCGTGGATAACGAGACAGGCGAATGGTTCTTCATCGAGATGAATCCGCGGATTCAGGTTGAGCACACCGTTACAGAAGAAATCACCAGCATCGACATTGTCCGCAGTCAGATCCTCATCGCTCAGGGATACAAGCTGCACGAGGATCCGCTGAATCTGCCCGCACAGGACCAGGTTGAGAAATCCGGCTTTGCCATCCAGTGCCGTATCACCACTGAAGATCCGGAGAATGGATTCACGCCTGACTTCGGCCAGATACTCACCTACCGCAGCCCCGGCGGTTTCGGCGTCCGTCTGGACGGCGCTCTGGGCGCGACGAATGCCGTCATTACGCCGTATTACGACTCCATGCTAGTGAAGCTCACGGTCTACGGCCGCAGCTTTCAACAGGCACTCGACCGCATGGATCGTAGCCTTCGGGAGTTCCGTATCCGCGGCGTGAAAACGAACATTCCTTTCCTGATGAATGTCGTTCATCACAAGGACTTCTGCAGCGGCAGCGCCACTACGCGGTTCATTGATAACAATCCGGACCTGCTCCAGTTCACCGCACGGAAAGACCGTGCCACCAAGCTGCTCAGCTATCTCGCGGACACCATTGTGAACGGCAATCCGTTTGCAAAAGCTTACCTGCCCAACAAGACATTCGCCGCACCGCCCGTGCCGAAAGTGGATCTGGTCGCCACACCCCCGGATGGCAGCAAACAACTTCTCACGAAGATGGGACCGGAGAAGTTCTGCCGCGACTGGGTGGCAAAACAAAAGCGTCTCCTCCTCACGGACACCACCATGCGGGACGCGCATCAGTCCCTCCTGGCCACGCGCATGCGCAGCTTTGACATGTTGGGCATCGCCAGCGCCGTCGCGCATAATGCGCCCCAACTTTTCTCTCTGGAAATGTGGGGCGGCGCCACCTTCGATGTCACCATGCGCTTCCTGCGGGAAGACCCTTGGGAACGGCTGCGGGACATTCGCGCCAAGGTGCCCAACATCCTTCTGCAGATGCTTTTCCGCGGCAGCAATGCCGTCGGCTACACCAACTATCCGGACAATATCGTCAAAGGTTTCATCAAGCATGCCGCTGCCAACGGCATGGATATCTTCCGTATCTTCGACAGCCTCAACTACCTGCCCAACCTGAAAGCGGCCATGGATGCCGTGCGAGAGGACACAAACGCCATCTGTGAAGGCACCCTCTGCTACACCGGGGATATCCTTGATCCGAAGAGGGACAAATATGACCTCACGTACTATGTCCGCCTTGCCAAGGAACTGGAGAAGATGGGCGCGCACATGCTCTGCATCAAGGACATGGCCGGCCTCGTCCGCCCTTATGCCGCCAAGAAATTGGTGAAGGCGCTGAAGGACGAAGTGGGCATTCCCATTCACTTCCACACGCACGACACCAGTGGCCTCAATGCCTCCAGCCTTCTGGAGGCTTCCGATGCTGGCGTGGATGTCGTGGACGCCGCGCTCTCCAGCCTTAGCGGCGGCACCAGCCAGCCAAACCTGAACAGTCTCGTCGCCGCACTGCAGCACACTCCCCGCGACACCGGCCTGGATCTGGATGCCCTCCAGCAATTCAGCGATTATTGGGCCGCCGTTCGCGAGTTCTACAAACCCTTCGATACCGCAGAGCCTTATGGCACGGCCGAAGTCTACCTCCATGAAATGCCTGGCGGTCAGTACACGAATCTCAAGGAGCAGGCCAGTGGCATGGGCATGGGTCACCGCTGGCCGGAAATCGCCCGCGCATATGCAGAAGTGAATCAACTTTGCGGCGACATCGTCAAAGTCACGCCTTCCAGCAAAGTGGTCGGCGACCTCGCCATCGAGTGTGTTGCCCGCGGCATCCGCCCCAGCGAGATCTTTTCCATGACGGGTGCCAAGTGGAGCAAGGACGTTACCAGCATGTTCGCCGGTTGGTTGGGTGAACCCTTCTACGGCATGGACAAAGCGAAGGCCGCTGACTCCCGCAAAAAATGGAACAAACTTGCCGATGCCATCGTGGGCACGGATGGAGCGCGCATCAAAGGCCGACCCGGCGTACATGCCACGAAGATTGATCTGGATGCCGTTCGTGAAGAATTGCAGTCGAAGCTCGGCATGGTTCCCAGCGAGGACGATCTCTGGAGCTACCTCATGTACCCAGATGTCTTCCTGAAGTTCGCCACCTTCCGCGCGCAACATGGCGATGTCAGTGTGCTGCCCACGCCAGCTTATTATTATGGCCTGCGGCAGGGCGAAGAAATCCACGTCAGTCTCGAGGCCGGCAAGACACTTTTCATAACGCTGCTGAACATCAACGATGCGGATGCCGAAGGTAAGCGCAACGCTGTCTTCGAGTTGAACGGCTATCCGCGCCACACGACTGTCGTCGATAAGCGACTCGCCAAAGATGTCCCCCTCAGGCGCAAGGCAGATTCCACCGACAAATTCCAGGTTGGCGCACCGATGCCCGGCATGGTTGCCAGCATCGCGGTGAACCCCGGCCAAAAGGTGAAGGAAGGCGAAACGCTTCTCACCCTTGAGGCCATGAAGATGTTCGCCGCCATCGCCGCGCCTCAGGCCGGCACCGTGCAGGAAGTCTTGGTGAAGGTCAGCGAAAGCATTGAAAGCAAAGACTTGTTAGTCATTATGGCAAAGTGATTTGGCGCGGTTCATGAGCAAGGCGGCGGATATCGACTCCTACATCGCCGGTTTTCCGGAAGAGGTTCAGCCCATCCTGCAAAAGGTGCGGCAGACCATCCGGAAAGCCGCCCCCCAGTCCGAAGAGACCATCAGCTACCAGATCCCCGCCTTCAAACACGACGGCCAATACGTCATCTACTTCGCAGCCTTCAAAAAGCATTTCGGCGTTTACCCCTCCCCAGTCGATGATCCTGTGTTCAAAACAGAACTGGTCCCCTACCGCTCCGGCAAAGCCACCATCCGCTTCCTCTACAGCGACCCCATCCCTTGGAAGCTCATCACCAAAGTAGTAAAATTCCGCCTCGCCGAAGCCAAAGACCGCGCCGCCACCAAGAAGGCAAAGAAGAAGCCATCCTAGCAGACTCTCTCCACCTCAAAACTCTGCGTCATCTACGACGCCGTAGCACGAGTTTCCAAACTCGTGAGGCCGCACCCCGCACTCTTCACCTTCCCAAAAAACCGTCCCCACCCAAGTCGGACGGAGGCTCCGTCGGGAAGCGCGGCGCCGGACGCTCAGTCGGGCCATCGAACTTCAACCGCCCCCCTCCTCCATTGCAACTCCCTTCTCCTCTGGCACCTTCACCAAATGCCATTCCCCTTCTCACTATCTCACTCCCGCACCACCCCTATCCTTCGCCCGCCCCTAATCTCAAAAATCCGCCATTCCTGACTATATAGTCAGGAATATCGCCCATTCCCTCACGCCTCTTCGCCACTACGCGCCTTTTTGCGCCAGTTGAAACACTCAACCGCACTAGCCCCCTCATTTCCATCCCTCTTCCACCAGCGAAACCCAAACTTGTGAAGTTAGTCCCTCACGTCTAACCTCACACCCTCTTCCCCGTCCCGTTTCGTTCGTCTGCCGCGCTGATGGATTCACCGAAAACCGCCCTCCAGGAGCTTCGCATTGACCGCGACGCAGCTCCCAAAACTCGCATCCCCGCGAGCGTATTCTGGGTACTCCTAATCCTCACCGCTATCGGCATCGGCATCTATACCTGGATCAACCGCCCGCGTCCCATCCAGGTCCAGGTGGTCGCCGTCCGCGAGGTAAGTTCAGCACCGGAAGCCGGATCGAAAACACTGCTCAATGCCTCCGGTTACGTCACCGCCCGTCGCGCCGCTACGGTCTCCTCCAAAGTCACCGGCAAGGTCATCGAGATCCTTGTCGAGGAAGGCATGAAAGCGGACGAAGGCCAGGTCTTGGCCCGCCTGGACCCTTCCAATGTCACCGCCACGTTGCGCTTGGCCGAAGCTCAGTTGGAGATCTCCCGCCATGCCGTTGAGGAACTCAAACCCAACCTCGCTTTCGCCGCACAGGAACTAAAACGCTTCAATGATTTGGTGGCCACTAAAGCCGCGAGCCAGTCCGACCTGAACCGCGCCGAAGCAGAAAGCAAAACCCTCGCGATCCGTCTGCAACGCCTCACGGCCGAGGTCACCGTGGCCGAGCGCCAGAAGGCTCAAGCCGAGCAGGATTTGGAGGACACCGTCATCCGCGCGCCGTTCTCCGGCATTGTTACTTCCAAAGATTCACAGCCCGGTGAAATGATCTCCCCAGTATCTGCCGGAGGCGGCTTCACCCGCACCGGCATTTGCACCATCGTGGACATGAACTCCCTCGAGATCGAAGTGGATGTGAACGAAAGTTACATCAACCGCGTGCAAAGCAATCAACCAGTGGAGGCGATGCTCGATGCTTATCCCGACTGGCGCATCCCTTGCAAAGTCATCGCCATCATTCCCACCGCGGACCGCCAGAAGGCCACCGTTAAAGTTCGCATCGGCTTCGCCAAATTGGACCCCCGCATCCTACCAGAAATGGGAGTAAAGGTCGCCTTCCAAAGCGGTGGCGATACTGACGTCAAAGTCGCTTCCGGCAGCCGCATCATCATTCCCCGCGCGGCGTTGCAGGATGACCAGGGCAAGCAAATCGTCTGGGTCGCCAATGCAGGCAAAGCAGAACGCCGGGCGGTCACCATCGCGGGGCAGCGAGACGATGAAGTTACAGTTGCAGCAGGCCTGCGCAACGGCGAGCAGGTGATCACTCAGGCGGACATTCCTCTCACGAATGGTGTCGCCGTAAAAGTTTCCCCACCATGACGAATCAAGGAGCACCATTAGTCAAAGTCCGGAACGTCACCAAGAGCTTCAAGCGCGGCTCAGAGGTGACCAGTGTGCTTTCCGGACTGAATCTTGAAGTCGCTCAAGGCGAGTTCCTCGCGCTCATGGGACCTTCCGGCTCGGGCAAGTCCACTCTGCTGAACCTGCTCGGCGGTTTGGACCGCGCCACTTCCGGTGCTGTCGAAGTCGGCCCGGATGACCTCAGTAAACTGTCAGACCGTCAACTCGCGGCCTGGCGTTCCCGACATGTGGGTTTCGTGTTTCAGTTCTACAATCTCCTCCCCGTGCTCAGCGCACAGCGGAATGTGGAACTCCCGCTCTTGTTGACCCACCTCTCCAAACAAGAGCGACGCCATCATGCCGAGACCGCATTAAAAGCCGTCGGCCTGGGCCACCGCTTGAAGCAATTCCCCCGCACCCTCTCCGGTGGGGAACAGCAACGCGTGGGTATTGCCCGCGCTATCGTCACTGACCCCAACCTCCTCCTCTGCGATGAGCCCACAGGTGACTTGGATCGCAAGGCCGGTGATGAGATCCTAACGCTGCTCCAAACGCTCAATCAGGAGCAGGGCAAGACCATCATCATGGTCACGCATGACCCCCATGCCTCCGCCCGCGCCACCCGCACGGTGTATCTGGATAAAGGTCAACTCTCCACCGAGCCCGTGGCATGAAGTACCTCTCGCTCGTCTGGAGCAACCTCAAACGGAAGAAGCTGCGCACGATCCTCACCGTGCTCTCCATCTTCGTGGCCTTCCTCCTCTATGGATTCCTCGTAGCCATCAAGGAAGGTCTAGTGGGCGGCGTAAGCCTCGCCGGAGAAGACCGACTCGTGGTCCGGCACAAGGTCTCCTTCATCCAAACTCTGCCGCAGAGCTATCAGGCTCGCATCGCCAATGTACACGGCGTGGAAGCAGTAGCGCACTTCACTTGGTTCGGAGGTCTCATGCCGGGCAAGCCCAAGGAATTCTTCGCCACCATGCCCACTGAACCGGCGGCGTTCCTGGACATCTATCCGGAGAATCTTTTGCCAGCCGATCAGAGAGAACTCTGGCTCCGCACCCGCACCGGTTGCATTGTTGGTCGGGGCCTTGCCAATCGTTTTGGCTGGAAGGTCGGCGACCGCTTTCAACTCACATCCCCCATCTGGGGCGCACCTGCGAATTCCGACGCTTGGGAGTTCGAGATCTGCGGCATCTTCGATGGAGCGAAGAAGAACACCGACACCAGCGGCATGTACTTCCGCTATGATTATCTGGAGGAAACGCGGCAGAAAGAGAAGGGCAAAGTTGGCTGGTATGTCTTGCGCATTAAAGAGCCAGACCGCGCCCCTGAGATCGCCAAACAGATCGACGCCCTCTTCGAAAACTCCCCTCACGAAACCAAGACCGAAACTGAGGCGGCGATGATCCAGGGCTTTGCCCAGCAGATGGGTGACATCGGTTCCATCATGACCGCCGTTTTGAGCGCGGTCTTTTTCACCATTCTACTCGTGGCTGGTAATACCATGGGACAAAGCATCCGCGAACGCACCGAAGAACTGGGCGTGCTGAAAGCCCTCGGTTACACCAACAGCCTAGTGCTCGTTCTCGTCCTCGCCGAGTCCCTTTTGATCGCCCTGCTCGGCGGTCTGGGTGGCCTCGGGCTTGCCTGGATCTTCACGCTGCAAGGCAATCCCGTGCCGAATATGTTGCCCAACTTCTACTTGCCTGACCGGGCTCTCGTCATCGGTGTGATCCTGGCATTCGCTCTTGGATTAGTGGCCGGCGTGTTTCCCGCCTGGCAAGCCATGCGTCTGCAGATTGCCGTCGCGCTTCGCCGCAACGCTTAACCTTTGCCTTTCCGATACGCCGTATGTTTCACTGGTTCTCCCAAGTCCTCTCAGTGGTAGGCTTTAGCCTGCTGACGGTGCCCAACCGCCTTGGTTCTTCCATCACGGCAGCCGTAGGCATTGCAGGCGTGGTCGCTGTCCTCGTCGGCGTCCTGGCCATTGGCGAAGGCTTCCGGAAGACCCTGACCATTGCCAGTTCCGCCGATGTCGCGGTGGTTTTGCGCACGGGCGCTGACAATGAAATGACCAGTGGCATCAGCCGTGATGAAGCCCGCCTTCTCCGAGATGTGCCCGGGGTCGCGCGCGATGAAGCCGGAGCCCTCACCTCGGCAGAACTTTTCGTAGTTATCAATCTGCCCAAACGTGCCACCGGCACCGATGCCAACGTGCCAATGCGTGGCATTGAGTGGCCTGCCTTCAAGGTACGCGATGATGTGCAAATCGTGGAAGGGCGCCGCTTTGAACTTGGCAAAAGCGAGATCATCGTCGGAGCCGGTGCCGCTCGTGCCTTCTCAGGCTTGGAAGTCGGCAAGGAGATTCGAGTGGGACAGATCAACTGGAAGATCACTGGCATCTTCACCGCCAATGGCGGCGCTTCTGAATCAGAGATCTGGTGTGATGCCTCCGTGCTCATGCCCGCGTACCAAAGAGACGGCTACCAGTCAGTCTATGCTCGGCTTACCAGTGAAGCGGCTTTCCAGGAATTTAAAGACGCCGTCACCACCAACGCCCAATTGAACAATCTGAAGGTCATGACGCTGCGTGACTTCCATGCAGAGCAGACCCAGATCTTCACAGACTTCATCACCAAGATCGGCGTCTTCATCGCAGGCATGATGGCTCTCGGCGCTCTGTTCGGTGCGCTCAATACCATGTATGGCGCTGTCTCTGCCCGCACCCGCGAAATCGCCACCCTGCGCGCTCTGGGCTTCGGCTCCTGGCCCGTCATCATTTCGGTCTTGATCGAGTCCCTTACCATCGCCCTCGCGGGCGGCGCCGTCGGTGCCATCGGCGCTTACCTCGCTTTTGATGGCTACAAGACCCAGACGCTGAATTGGCAGACCTTCAGCCAGGTTACCTTCGCTTTTGCCGTCACACCCACCCTGCTGAAAAGCGCTCTCATCTGGGCTGCCGTTTTAGGTCTCGTCGGAGGACTTTTTCCCGCCATTCGCGCCGCTCGTCAGCCCATTGCCTCGGCCTTGCGCGAAACCTAGAAGATAGCCACTTTCTGATATGAAAATCGTCCGCTTCCAAGATTCCATCGATCTCATCCGACATGGTGTCATGACCGATGATGGTACCGTCATGTTGTTGGAGGGAGAGCTTTTCGGTGAACACCGCGTTTCCACGCAGAAGGCCGATGTCAAAAAGCTGCTCTCACCACTGCTCCCCGCCACGATCGCCTGCATCGGCTTGAACTACCGGAAGCACGCTGCCGAGACGGGTGCCACAATTCCGCAATGGCCCGTGCTTTTCTACAAGTCGGTCTCGACGCTTCAGCATCCACAGGATCCCATCCTATTGCCCACCACACTTGCCAGTTATGAAGTGGACTTCGAGTGTGAACTGGCCGTGGTCATCGGCAAGACCTGCAAGAACGTCAAAAAGGCCGAGGCCCTGGACTATGTTCTCGGCTACACCTGCGGGAACGACGTCAGTGCGCGCGACTGGCAGAAGCAGATCGGTGGCGGCCAGTGGTGCCGTGGCAAGTCCTTCGACACCTTCTGCCCTCTCGGACCATGGATCGTGACTAAGGATGAAATCCCTAATCCGAATGCCCTGCAGATCAGCACCGCCGTGAACGGCGAAGTCCTCCAGGACGCCCATACGAGCGACATGATCTTCGATGTGGCGACCCTCATCGAATTTCTCAGCGGCAGCTCTACTTTGCTACCCGGCACGGTCATCCTCACCGGTACGCCCAGCGGCGTTGGCATGGCGCGCACACCCCAACGCTGGCTTCAGTCTGGTGATCAGGTTACGATCACGATCGAAGGCATCGGCCAACTCACCAATCCCGTGTTAGCCGAACCATCAGGAGCTCAACCCGAAACCGACGACGGCGCTGCTCCTACGTTGTAGGCGCAGCTGTTTTCTTCACTTCCGGCTTGCTACCGCCACCGAAAAGAGACCAGCCCTTTTTCTCCGGTTCTGTGCCAGGTTGTGTCACTGGCACTTCTTCTGGGCTGGTGGACACAATGGACACCGGAGTGCCCACAGGCACGTTTGCAAAGAACTTCTCCGCCATAAAGCGTGGCATCCGAATGCAACCATGCGAAGCAGGGCGGCCTGGGCGCGGGATAGGTCCCACATGCATGCCCACGCCATCATTGGTTAGACGGAGATAGAGCGGCATCTTTGCAGCATCAAAGCGGTGTCCTTCCGGCACGGAATCCGTGCGCGTATCAAAGTCTCGATTCACGACATCTCCCTCGGCATTGACCAGCTTGCCGTAAAGATTGGACTGCTTGTCCCTCACCTTTTCGATGACCTTGAAGTCCCCTGCCGGTGTTGGATGGGCCGAGGTGCCAGTGGCCACATAGGTCCAAGCCAACATTTTGCCATCGCGATAGTAGAAAGCCTTCTGCTTATCCAAATAGATCGTGATCGAAGCAGCACCCGTAGCGCCTTCACCATTCCATTCATACATCTTGAATGGTTCCTTCTTCACGACTGCCGGAGTCGGCGGTGGTGGAGGCGGAGGAGCCGCGCATGAAGCGAGTAGAACAGCACCGGCCAAAGCCAGCAAAGACGGGGCGACAAAACGGTGAGCCGTTGCAGCCGAGGGAAGTTGGGGGGATATCATGAAAGGGAGAGCCAATGCTTTCCAAAGAATATTTGTCGGAGAATTTACTCCTGTGACAGCCTTCGTGCAAGCAACTCGCATATCGAGGATACGCCTGGGACAAGGCATTCGCGTGCTAAGGTATGCCACCGTCGTGATATTTCCAGGGTGCGCCGACCGTTTACCGCGACTCTCATTTCATGCTTTTGCTCCGTCCGCGGTCCAAAATCTTTTTGCTCGTCACGCTTTGTATAGCGACGGAAGCGGCAGCAGAAGTTCCCAGCTATGTCGCGGGTTTTGAGCGCCTTAGCAAAGCTGATGGGGACAACCAGCACCTGCGCAAAAACGTCTCCACTGATGGCCTTCTCTATTGAGCTTGAAGTCACCCCATTGCATGAGGGCTACATCCATGAAGTCCCGGTCACTGACCTGCGCAGCAAGGATGACGACACGCTCACCCCTGATATCGCTCATTACACACTGAACAAGATTCCGGCAACGGCCTAACCAGCCACCACACTCAACATCCATTTTCCGCATGAACCGTCGCCAATTGATCTTCACAGCCGCTGCCTCTGGCCTGATTCTGACCGCTCCTCTCCGTAGCACCGAGCCACCAGCCAAAAAAAGTGGCGCGTCGTCGTGCTCGGAAATCGCGGCAGCTACGGCCACAGCCTGGATACCATGTGGCTTCCTCTTCCAGAAGCCGAGATCGTGGCCGCAGCGGATCCTGACGCGAAGAAACTCGCCGCCACGCTACAGGAACTGAAGATCACTCAGGGCTTCTCCGACTTCCGCGAAATCGGTAAGGCAAAGCCAGATATCGTGGCCATCGGCCCCGCCATGGGATTGCACCGGGACATGGCGCTCGCCGCTGTGGAGAGCGGAGCACACGGCATCTACATGGAGAAGCCATTTTGCCGCACTCTCGCAGAGGCAGATGAAATTCTCAGCGCCTGCAAGAAGCGGAATGTCAAACTCGCCCTTGCCCATCGGAATCGCTACCACCCCACCCTCCCAGTGGTGAAGAAACTCGTAGCGGACGGAGCCATTGGCCGCCTCCTGGAACTCCGGGGCCGCGGGAAGGAAGATAGACGCGGCGGTATGGAGGATCTCTGGGTCCTCGGCTCTCACGTGCTGAATCTCGCCAATTTCCTTGCTGGGAGACATCTCTCCTGCTCCGCCACCATTCTGCAGGACGGGCGCCCCGTCACTCCGGCGGACATTATCCGAACCAAGGCTGACTTTGGTCCTATGGCGGGCAATGAGGTCCACGCCCGTTTTGAGATGGATTCCGGGGTGCCCCTCTACTTTGACTCGGTGAAGGAGGCGGGAAACGCCGAAGTCGGCTTTGGCCTGCAACTCATCGGCACAGGAGGAATCATCGACATCCGCGTGGACAAGACTCCCCTCGCTCATCTCGTCCCCGGGAATCCATTCCAGCCGGTCAAGGAGCCTCGTCCCTGGATCCCGATTAGTGCGGCCGGACCCGGCCGGCCTGAGACCGTCGCGGACATCGGAAAGCAGGTCATGAGCCACGCGGTTGGTGCGCGCGATCTCATGGCCGCCATCGAGGAGGATCGCGCTCCCCTTTGCAGCGGCGAAGACGGCCGCTTGACGGTGGAAATGATCACCGCCGTATTTGCCTCTCACGCCTCAGGTGGGAGCCGGGTGGCCTTCCCGCTGGGCATCCAGGACAACCCGTTCACGACCTGGACCTAATTTAAGCCCTCTCCGCCGCATTCCCATTCGTCTCCGGCCTGGAGGTAAAATCCCCTTGCACCCCCGTGGCGGGCGGGTATTCTTTTCGACAGTTATCAAAGCCGCAGCTTTGAAGCCGAGCGTCACCAACACGGTGCCAATCGAATGCTCTACTCAAGTCCCCCGATCGCGCCTGCTTCTCCCGTTACCCAGTGGAATTTTTCGCTGGGCAGGCTCCCTGCGGCTTTGCCCCCCCATTCTCCGGCTCAGGTAGCTGATGCTGAGGGTGGTAACTGCCCCCCACCACGCGAGGGCCGCGCTCCATGTCCCCCTTTAACTCCGGGAACAAGTCATTCCGCCCAACAGGAAGACTGTAGGTACATACCGCCGCCTCTCGCTCACACCCAAAAACAAGAAACCGTAGAAAATACTACATTCCGATGAGCGATAATAACCAGAACTCCTCAGGCCGTCATCAAGGACGTGGCCGTGGAGGCAACCGCCGCGGCGGCCCCCGCGGAAACAGCAGCAGCAGCGGCGGCAGCCGTAGCAGTGGATTCCGCCCCGCCCGCAAACAACCTGAGCCCACGGGGTTTCAGAAGTTCCTGACCGCGATCACCTTTGGCCTCTATAAGCCCTCCGTGATCGACTTCTCCAAGGCTGCCCCGCCGAAGCCGAATACTCCTCGCGAGTTGGGTCCGATCGCCCGCGGCGACCGCGCTGACCGTGAAGCACGCCAGGCTAACAGAAACTCCGGCCCACCTGAGCGTGGTAACCGTGAAGGCCGGGAAAATCGCGAAGGCAGAGAAGGTCGTGAAGGCCGTCCCGCCCGCAATCAGCCAGTGACCACCGAAGTCACGCACGAGCGCCTTTACATTGGCAATTTGAGCTATGACGCGACCGAGAGTGATCTCTTCGAGCTCTTCAATGGCGCTGGCCGTGTGAAGAATGCCGAAGTCGTGGTCAACAGCCGCACGCAACACTCCAAGGGCTTTGCATTCGTCACGATGATGTCTGTCGACGAAGCGAAGAAAGCCGTAGCCGAACTCAATGGCAAAGACTTCATGGGCCGTCCTCTCGTGGTCGGCGGCGCGAAGCCAATGAGCCCTCGCGATGAACGGGAAGAGAGACCAGAAAGGCAAGAGAAAGCCCCCGCTGAGGAAGCTCCTGCCACCACGTCCAGTTCCGAAGCAGAAGTTACCGTCTAATCGGCGCTCCGTTTCCTAAGAACACAATCTTGTAAATCGCCTGCCGCTTCCCGGCAGGCGATTTTTTTGTGTTCAGCGCAACCCATTAAGCAGGCAGCGATTGATTAAAACATATCCGATTGCCGAAGGGATCCATGACTTCCATGATCTTCGCGTTCCACGGCGCAATCTCCACACCCGGATTCATGTTGGCATTGGGGCGTGTCTTCAATTCCGCATGGAGGGCTTCCACATCATCCACATGGATGAAGACCTTTGAGCCCGGGCAACAGTCCCCATAGTGCTCCGTCAAATGAAAGACCATGCCCTCCCGCGAGATTTGCATATAAAGCGGCATCTTAGGCGCGAAGCGATGCTCCCAATCGATCGCAAAGCCCAGCCAGTCACAATAAAACGCCTTGGCCAAGATAGAATCGAAGATGCGGAACAGCGGGATCGGCGGCTGGAACTTCATGCGCCAAATAAGGCATGAAGTGAGGATGGTAGGCAAGTTATTCCATATTGGCGAGAAGATCGCGGTCAGAACTTTTTCCCTGACCGTCCGATTCAATCCAAATCAAGTCATAGACTTCCCACCGCTGATCATTCAGCATCACCCTCATCTCTCATCGGCCTTTCCCGTTCGGCCGCACCCACCTGTTGACCTTTCTCTATGCTTTCCAAGTTTCGTCTTTTTACCGGACTGTTTCTCTTCGCCCGGTGCACCTTGTGGGCCATCTCCATGCCACCCAATGGCAGCCCTATTGACGTTGCCCCAACGATCACCGCTATGATCGTTGGAGGTGTAGGAAATACCTCCACGACTTCTGAAGGGGCAAAACAGATCACAGTCACCAACGCTACACCAGATAAGTCATACTCCGCCCAGTTCGCCATTCCCTTTCCTTCCGATGGCCGGGGAATTATTTCCAAGGGCGAGATCATTGTAGCTCTCGTGAAGGCTAGGGTGCTTGGCCCGGTCACCGGGTCCATGATCGGCAAGCTTCAGATAAAAACGGCGCCTTACACCCAACTCGCCTCTATGGTGTCTGCGCCTGTAGCGGAACAGTGGACGGAATATCCCCTTGTCTTCACCGCCACCGAAGATTCGTCTACGGGCCAGGCTAGCCTGCAACTCCTCTGCGGCCATCAAGCACAGACGATCGAAATCGCATCCGTCTCTTTGTTCAAGTATCCCGGGGGCACGGATACCAGTCTATTTCCACGCATTCCACGCACCTATCCTGGCCGTTCTTCCGATGCCCCATGGCGGAAAGAAGCTCTGGCTCGGGTCGAGGCGCACCGGAAGTCCGATCTCTCCCTCCACCTGACGGGGACTGGCGGGCAGCCGCTCGCAAATACCTCTGTGAAAGTGGAATTGCGCCGTCATCAGTTTGGTTTTGGATCTGCCGTCAATGCCAAGCGCTTTACCAGCAGTGCTGCCACCCCAGACGACGTGCGTTATCGGGAGATCATTGATAAGTATTTCAGCATCGTGGTTTTTGAGAACGATCTTAAAGACGGCCTTTGGGAGCCACATTATGACGACAATCGGAAGAAGAGCCGCAACGCGGAACTCGACGCTGCCTTTGCATGGCTCCAGGAGCGTCATATCCCGGTCCGTGGTCATTACCTCATGCAAGTCGCCACTCCATTTAACTTTAACGGCGTCACCGATGGAAACGCAATCCGCGACCGTGTCATCTCAAGTGTAAAAGAACGGCTCGCCTTTGTGAAGGATCGCGTCTGCGAGTGGGACGTGATCAATCACCCCATCGCCTGGCACGGAGCGGATATGCTAAATAAGATCCCTGGCCTCGATCATCTCGATGAAGAAGTCTTCACTCTCGCCCGATCCCTGACAAAGCTTCCTTTCTTTGTGAATGAAGATCAGGTCTTTCGTCCAGGGCCGCAATATGATGACACCTACCTTTATATCCAGCGCTTGAAGGATAAGGGATTCGTCGTCGCCGGTCTGGGCAATCAGGCTCACTTCGATGAGAGCTATCTCCCTTCACCCGAGCACCTGCTCGCCGTGACGGATCACTTCCATAAGCTTGTGCCTCACCAAGCCATCACGGAGTATGACATTGTCACCAGCAACGATGAGGAACTCGCCGCCGACTACACTCGGGACGTCCTTATCGCTACCTTCAGCC
Source organism: Phragmitibacter sp. (assembly GCA_965284365.1). Taxonomy (GTDB): domain Bacteria; phylum Verrucomicrobiota; class Verrucomicrobiia; order Verrucomicrobiales; family Verrucomicrobiaceae; genus Phragmitibacter. The sequence goes on along the minus strand of OZ260079.1, from coordinate 4,842,894 downwards.
ACCCGGCTTATACAAGTTTTCTTTTTTGGGGATTCTGGGAAGGGGCACATTGGAAACCGGAGGCTGCTTCCTGGAGCAAAGACTGGAAGCCAAGGAAACGGGCGGAGGCAATCACGGACCTGATTGGCAAGCAATGGCACACTTCCGGGGCGCTAACCACCGATGCCAATGGTCGCATTCAGTGGCGAGGCTTTCCCGGGTGGTATCAGGTCACGATCAGTGGTCAGACAAAGCTCATTAACCTGACAACGGAAGAGCCTAAGAGCACCGTGACTTACTAACCGCCACCAGTCTTTCTTCTGCCTTCATTATATCCTCGGCCTTCAACACGAACCCTTTGATTGGAGATCCCTCTGGCTTCCAGGCGATCATTCTCCAAAGTGCGAGCACATGTGGTCCAAGCTCTGCACCGCGCATCCTTTCGATGGGACTGAAGCCATACGCGGAATACGCTGCATCTTTTCGATGCTCCTTGGACTCCGCAATAGCCGAGGCCTGCTCTTGAGACATTGTGAAGCCCTCTTCTCTTGCCAGCATCTCCAGCCTTGCCGCACACTTTCGGATAGCTCGCTGCTTGTCGTGCGCCGTCAGTTTCTTCGCTTGTAAGTGTGAGGCGTTGGCGAGGTAAGTACACAACGGACAATAGCAGCCATCGTAACTCATCAGTCTCTTTCCTGGCACTTCAACCAGATCGAAAGAAGCCGTCATGTAGGTTCCGAAGAAATTGCAGAACTCCCTTAACCATTCCTTTTCCGGCCTAGTTTCGATCGGAAGGTTTTCGTAATGTTCGACGATCCAATCATAAGCCGACTCTGTCGCGCTAGCATACCCATGCGCGCGCGTGAAGGAGATAAATCCTTGTTCCATCGCGTCGCCGATCCATTTGAAGAGCTTAAAACTCCTCTGCTGAATGAGCACCGCTTTTTCAATGAGGATTTTGTCGAGCATATAAAACAAAAACCGTGCGTTAGCTTTCCAGCCACGCACGGCGAATTCAATAGATTATCGGCCTTAGCTTAAGAGCATCTGTTTTCAGTGAGCATGCTCACACGTGCAGGCATACTCCTTGTGTTTGCAAGTGGGGCATTGCTCCAGGTTCAGATTGAATTTTTCATTCACAGACTTTGCATCAGGACTCACCTTGATTTGCACCACGACCGGAAAGTCATTGCCGGAAGGCAGGGCCTTGTCTGACACCAGCTTGTCACCCTCTTTGGCAAAGGTGAGCTTCGTGGGAGATTTGCGGTCACCGGCCGTGACGGCGATGCTTTGCTGTCCAGGCGCCACCACCTTGTTGTCGTCATTCACAAAGCGGATTTCGACTTTGCGGTCTTCCGTGACGAAGAACTCAGCGTGAGGTTCCACTGCCTGGATCAGGCGGCCACCCGTGGGTCCGGCTTTGATGTGTTCATGGTCGTGATCGTGCTTTTCTTTCTTGTCGGCAGCAAAGGTCAGGCCAAGGCTGGCAAAGGCAAAGGCGATCGAAAAAAGTTTGGCTTTCATAGTCTGTCGTGGGTCAGTTTTGGTTTTGTTTGGTTCGGTTCGTTAGCTTGGTTCTTTTTGTCAGTGTGGTTGCAAACTGTGACGTTGGCCGTCCACCTGAAATTCATAGGCAAATCGTCATTCCGGGATTCATGCATCAATGGGAAGCAGGCGCCTCTCGCTCCAATGCACGTTGGGCCGCCTTTCTGCCGAAGGCGTAGAACACGGCGGGCGTGACTCCCAGGCCCAGGAGGGTGCTGGTCACCAGACCGCCACAGATCACGACGGCCACTGGATGCAGTATCTCTTTTCCTGGCTGATCGGCTGCCAGCACGAGGGGAATCAAGCCAATGCCCGCGCTGAGCGCTGTCATGAGAACCGGCACAAGTCGCTCCAGGGTGCCGCGTTCCACCATCTGACGCGTGAAGCCTTCGCCCTCATGCCGCATCATGTGCAGGTAATGGCTGATAAGCATGATGCTGTTTCTTGCCGCCACACCAGCCACGGCGATGAATCCCACAAGAGTGGCGATACTGATGTTGTTAAGCTTCAGCCAGGTGAATACCAGACCGCCTACGAGGGCCAGAGGGATGTCACTCAACACCTGCGCCACGAAGAATCCAGAGCGGAAGTAGCCATACAGTAAAAATGCGATGACCAGCAGGACGACTCCACTCAGCACGGCAATGCGCAACGATGCTTCCTGCTGCGACTGGAATTCGCCTTCATAGCTGATGAAATAGCCCTCGGGCAGGTTCACTTTTTCTGCCACCTCAGCTTTCATACGAGCGACCAAGGTGCCCACGTCCCGTGCGTTCGGCTTGATGGCGATGGTGAAACGCCGCTGGCTGTTTTCACGATTGATGACGTTAGGCCCTTTGGCTTCACGCAGATCCGCCAGGAGGCTCAGCGGCACGTGTCGGCCTTCGTTGACCTCTATGGGCAGTTCGGCGAGTTTCGTCATCGTATCCCGCCATTCCTGAGGTAGTCGCACCACCAGATCCAGCGCCCGTTGTCCATCCTGAAGCACGGCTACGGTCTTACCGCCGACATAGGTGGCGAGTTGCTCATTCAACTGCCCTGGGGTGATGCCATAGGCGCTGGCCCGCTCGCGGTTGGCTTCGATCCTTAGTTGCGGGATAGCAGATTGTTGGTCCAGTTTGGCATCTTCCAGCCCGGGAATGGTTTTTGCGATGTTCTGCACTTGGGTGCCCAGCTCACGCAAGATCTCAAAGTCTGGCCCAAAGACCTTCACCGCGACCGGCGCGGACACGCCGCTCAGCATGTGGCCAATTCGATCGGCTAAAGGCCCAGTCACGACACTGAAGGTACCCGGAATCGTTCGCATGACCTTCCTCACCTCGTCCAGGATGTCTTTGCGATTTCGGACAGGCTTGCCCTCTTCACCCCTGCTGAAGTCCAGGTCAAACTCCACTGTCGAGACAGGAACGACGTGATCGCCACGTTCCGCACGGCCGACACGGCGACCCACTTTTCCCACACCCTCGATTTTCAAGAGGAGGGCTTCAGCTACATCCGCCACCTGATTGGTCTGATCCAGTGAGGTCCCCGGGGCCGTGGTCATGGAGATGAGGGCCGTCTCTTCATGAAAGGCAGGAAGAAAGTCCTTCCCCATGGCCGGATACAGCATGAAGGCGCCAACGACCAATGTTCCAACCAAGGCCAGCAATACCAACGGCTGATTAAGTCCGAACTTCAGTAGCGTGTTCTTCAGGATCCACTTCAGCAACCTCACCAGTCTGCCGTCGCGATGTTCTTTGCCCGCCTTTGGGCGAAGCAAGAAGAGACAGAGCACCGGGATTGCCGTAAGCGACACTACAAAGGAAGCAAGCATGCTCACAATCGTCGCGATGGCGATGGGTGAGAACAATCTGCCTGCGATGCCGCTTAATCCCAACAAAGGCAGGAACACCAACACAATGAGAACGGTGGCATATAAGATGGAGTGCCGCACTTCTGCAGAGGCTCTGGCTATGACTGTCAGTCGTGGCAGCGGCTCTGGTAGTGATGCATTCTCCCGCAACCGGCGGAAGACATTCTCCACATCCACAATGGCGTCATCAACCACCATCCCGATCGCCACGGCCAGACCACCCAACGTCATGGAATTCACGCTGATGCCAAACCACTTGAACGTCAGCAAGGTAATGGCGAAAGACAATGGCATCGCCATCAGCGTGATGAACGTCGTCCGAAAGTTCAGCAGGAACAGGAACAGCACGATGGCCACCATGATCGCGCCATCTCGAATGGCTTCCGTGAGGTTACCGATGGAGTGCCCGATAAAATCGGCCTGCCGAAAAAGTGGCACGATCTCCACCGCCTTCGGGAGAGTCGGCTGAAGCTCCCTCAAAGCATCCTCAATTTGCCGGGTCAAAGACATCGTATCGAAGCCCGGGGATTTCGTGATGCTGAGGATCACGCCATAGCTGCCGTTGATGCTGGCATCTCCACGCATCGGCTCCACGCCCCATACCAGCGTGGCCACATCTGCCAACGTCACCGGCCGTTCCTTTACTACTTTGACGACCGTCTTGGCGATGTCTTCAAGTTGCACGGTCATCGCCAGATTCCGCACCATGATTTCCTGCGGCCCATTCGTGATGAAGCCGCCAGTCGAGTTTGATGCTGCCGCGGCCGCGGCCTTTTCTACTTCCTCCAACCCAATGCCAAAGGCCTGCATGCGGTAAGGGTCCGGTTGCACCTGAATCTGCTTCACGCCGCCACCCATGTTCAGGATTTCTGCGATGCCTGAAATGCTCTGCAAGCGACGCCGCACGGTCCAGTCCGCCAGCGAGCGCAGGTCCCGCGGATTCACTGCGCCGGGCTCACCTTCCTTCACATTGCTGCGGAGTCCGACGAGCATGATTTCGCCCATCAGTGAAGCCACCGGGGTGAGGAAAGGCTGCACACCTTCGGGAAGAGTTTCGCGCACGCTTTGCATGCGTTCCTGCACGAACTGCCGGGCCTGATAGATGTCCGCACCCCAGCCGAACTCGGCGAAGACGAGGGACAAAGCCACATCGGAGTTTGAGCGGAGACGTGTCAGCCCGCCTACGCCCATGAGGGCGCTTTCGATGGGCTGGGTCACACGAGTCTCGACTTCTTCCGGGGCCAAGCCGGGGGCTTCTGTGAGGAGGACGACCGTGGGCTTCGTCAGATCTGGCAAGACTTCGACGGGCAATTGGGTGGCCGTCTGGAAGCCAAAGAATAGCAACGCCGCCGCGGCCGCGAGGACGAGGACGGTATGCGAGAGAGAGTAATTGATGAGCTTGTTCAGCATGAAATCAGGCTCCTGAAGACGACTTTTGTATCAAGTTCAGGGGTGTTTTTGGTTCAAACATGAGACTTCAGACGTCATGGAGTGGCCGGAGAACGCCGTTTCAGGAGGCCGGAGACGATCAGGAGCACCAGTAGCAATCCGGTGGTGGCGGCGAAGAAAATGGTCAGGTTGTTGAACTTCCCCTCCCCTTCCTCGACGTGTTCGTGATCGTGGTCTTTGGGTTTGGTCTCGGCAGCTTTTTCGCTGCCGTCTTCGTTGTGTTCATGGCCGTGGGCGGCATCAAGCGCTTCCTTCAAGCTCATGCTGCCTTTGCCTGCGAAGGCCAGTGAATAGGCGCCGCGCGTAACGACTTCGTCGGCGGGGAAGATGCCGCTTATGATTTCAACGAACTGAGCGTTCTGCTGGCCGATGACGACGGGCGTTTTGACGAAGGCATTCGGGATGTCGAAGTCCTTCACGTAAACGAAGCGGTTGGCGGCATCGCCTTGTAAGGATTCACGAGGGACGGCCAAGACGCCGGAGCGTTTGGCGAGGACGATGGAGAACTCAGCCCTCATGCCGGGACGAAGCAATAGATCGGGGTTTGGGACGTGGAAGGCGGCTTCGACGGTGCCGCTTTCGGGATCGGCATAGACGCCGATGTGAGCGAGCTTAGCATCGAACCATTTGTCAGGGAATGCGGTGACGCGGATGCGGGCTTCGCGATCCTTTTCGATTTTGCCCGCCAGATGCTCCGGCACATGGGCGGCGGCTTCGACCTGAGAGAGGTCAACGATTTCCATGAGGCTTTGATCCGGTGTGATGGGCTGACCTTGGGCGATGTCCACTTTGGAAATGAGGCCGGCCATGGGTGCGGGGATCATGACCGTCGGCGGCGGGTCGCCAGGCTGGCGGCTTTCCACCCACATGAGTTCCTCACCTTCATCGACTTGTTGATGAGGAAGGGCGAGGACTGAGAAGGCACGGCCCTGGATGCGGCTGCTGACGACGGCGCGTTTGCCGGGCAAGACCTCGATGCGGCCGAGGGCGAAGATGGTTTCTTCGAAGTCGGTCTCGGAGACTTCCACTGTCTCCAGACGAAGGTTCTTCACGGCGGTCTCGTCCAGCACGATGGTATCGGCGGCACGGGCATTGGCCTCTTCGGCTGCGCGCAACGAGTTCATGCCGGTGAGGCAAATGGCACTGAGAAAAATGAGATGTCGATAGCGGAGATTCATCAGCGAATGGGCTGGGTATTGGTGGCGGCTTCGTAGCGAATGCGGGCCAGCTGATAGTTTTTGATGCTTTCCTGGATGCTTACTTCCAGTTGCAGGCGCTGGTCACGAGCACGCAGAAGAGTGATGAGGTCGGTCTGACCAGACTCGTAGGCTTTGGAGAGGCGGTCGGTCTGCTCCGCCACGAGAGGGAGCATTTGATCCTTCGTCTGTTTGGCGAGAGAAGCGTAAGCAGCCATCTCTTCTTTGGCTGCGGCGGCTTCGTTCTGAATGCCTGAGGCGAGGGCTTTGGTTTCGAGCGAAGCGCGGGCGGCAGCGGCCGTTTTCTCGGCGACTTCGCCTTCGTTCTTATTCCAGAAAGGCAGCGGAATGGAGAATCGGAAGCCGAAAAAGCCGGTGTTTTCGAGCCCATTGGGAGCGTCTTCCATACGCTCACCTTCGAGGAGAAAACCGGCAGTGACGTCATCCCACTTTTTGGACTTGGCGAGGTCAATCTCCGTGAGACTTGCGGCTTCATTATTAGCTGAGAGCAGGTAATCGGGGCGTTGCTTCCAGGCGTTCTTCGAGGGTGTGGCGATGGCGGGAAGCGCTCCGGTGATCTTCAATGAAGTGGAGGAGTAAAGACCGAGTTTCGGTTTCAATTCTCCCAACAAGCGGATGCGTTCTGTGGCGAGCTTTCGGTCTTCCAGGATGAGTTGTTGAGTGTCCACTTGAGCCTGGGCGGCATCCAAGGGGGAAATCTCGCCGGTGTTGGCTCGGTCTGCCGCGAATTTGGAGAGCTTCTGGGCGAGTTCCGCTTGCTGACTGCGGAGCGTCTTGAGTTGATCCAGAATTAGGATCTCGACGGCGAGGCTTTGGGCTTCGGCGATGACCTTCCGCTGCTGGTCTTTTACCTCGAGTTCGGCGGAAGTGACGAGCTGACCGGAAAGCACTTTTTCAATGCTGAGACGGGCGGTGACGGGGAACTTCTGATTGAAGCCTAGCCCGATGGTGCCTTCGCGGAACTCGTGGCTACGAGTGGCGCTGAACTCAAGCTCTGGATTGGATCGTCGCCCGGCGCCGAGCAGTCGCCCCTGGGCTTCTGCAATGCGCAGGCGGGCGGCGGCCAGATCTGGATTGTGCTTGATGACGTAGCCGGGAATGGCGCTGAAGGCCACCGATGTCTCGGCAGCGCCTGCCAGCAAGGCCGGGCACAGCAGTAGCAAGAAATAGAGATGACGAATGGACATGATGAAAAACGAGTGGCTGCAGCGGCATGACGAAACCGCGCAAGGATCCTAAATAAATGCCTGTGGGCGGATCATGCCGCCCGGCGTGGGTTCAAACCCGGAGTACGGTGCTCCGCGTCACGAGCAAAGCCGTGGCACAGGAACCGTCCGGCCTGTCCGAAAAATTACCTGCCATGGCTGAGGTGTCAGCCTGGGGTGCACGAAGAGCCGGGATGATAAAGTCAGAAGTGGGCAGCAGGGCCACCATGGGCATGGGGGCGGCCAGACTCTTCACCAACGATGTGAATTCGAGGTCCTTTTTCTGGGGCGGATGCTGTGTGGTGTTCTGCTGGCCGGAAGGGCATTCGCTGGCCATGGGGCTGCCGCATTCCGGGTCATCGAAGTGGCAATGATCTGCTTCCAAGGTGACGAGTTCCCCTGTGCAGAGGCAGGCATACCCCTGATGCAAGCCGAAGGTCTGGGCTGCCAAAAACAGCACCAGCGTGGCAAGCAGGATTGGGTATTTGAGGAGTGAATTCATCGAACGAGTGACCGACGGCATATAAGGAAACTTATGGCGCGGGTCGTGTCAATAGACTTCGTCTGAGAGGATTTTGTTCAGCCTGTCTTTACACGGACCATGAAAACACTCCAGTTATCATTCGCTCCCCTCCTTAAGGAACTCATGTACCGCCGGACTTTTTGAACGAAGTATTCAATGAAATTTGATATTGTCAGAATTAACGTCTTTGTGCTATACACCCCTTGAATAGGTTGTCGGCCATTTGAGGCGCTGCTTAGCATTAAATTTCTTTCAAGATGACAACAGCCCTCAAATCAAAGATGCCGCAGCCGAAGGAGTGGGATATTTTCATTAGCTATCGTCGCAGTGAAAAGACAGAAAAGATTGCGACATGGCTGCAGACAGAGCTTGAAAAGGAACCTGTTGAATCTACCACTGGCCAGTTTTTCAACCTTGATGTTTTTGTCGATACCACTGAGCCGCATAGGCCTGATTTCCAACGCAACCTAACACCTATTCTCCAGCACAGCAGAGCCCTCATCGTTCTTGCAGATGCTGGGGCAGCACAGAGGAAAGCAGGAGCCGATTACCTCTACCAAGAGTTGGACTGGTGGGCAGAAAATCGCAAGGGCACTCCCTTCATTGTCCTCCAAATGGACATAGACTCGGGGAAATCCCTTGTGAATGACAAAAAATTTAAGGCCAACGCCTGGGAAAAAGTTAATTGCCTGGATTGCCTTTACGAAAAGTGGGAAATTCAAAACGAAGAGGGTGCGGCATACAGAGCAAAAAGAATTCTCTGGGTTCGGGAGAGCATTCGCGACTATGGGCAGGTGATCCATCATGACGAAGTACGTCGACTAAAAAAGAGAGCGGTAATTGCCTGGATCTTTGCGTTGATAGCGCTGGCCGGGGCCGCCTTTGCAATTGCGCTCAAAATTGAGGCAGACACTCAGCGCGAAGAAGCAAACGTGCAAAGAGAACAGGCAGACAAGCTGGCAAAAATCGCAGAACAAGAAGCCCGCAAGGCTGATGTAGCTGCAAACAAGGCGAAAAAAAGCGAGGAACAAACTCAGAAAACTTTGCTAGATTTACAGAGAGAGCAAGTAGCAACGGAGAAAGCGAACAGCCGCACCTCGTATGAGGCCGCCTTGAAATTGATTGATCAAAGGCAGGCAGCTTCAGCGGTTGCATTACTGACTCAGGCATGCCGACTTGACGCCACAAATCTTTCGGCCCTATCCGAATTACTAGTTTGTCTCATTGAAACACAATGGTGGCATCCCGAGTGCCTTTTTTCTTTTGAAGTGGATCAAGCCACCAGCCTTTCTCTCAGTCCCAAGGGTGACTATTTACTTATCTCATCAATCAAACCAAACCTCGAGGCAACTGATGAACCTATCCCCACCCATTGGAATCTATATAGGTTAAATCAAGAATCAAAATGGGAGTCATCTGGATCTCTCACCAGCAGCACCGACAAAAACATCATTTTCTCAAAAGATCAAAATTGCCTCATTGAGATTGTCGACGGTCCCAAGCCAAATACCAAAACTCGCTATTGGACCATTCCGGATCTAAAGGTCGGACCAAAAACTATTATTCCAACGGCCTATGAGCCAATCGGCGTTATGTCGGTCAAGATAGAAGGCGCAAATGTAATAATGGAATCAGCCGGTAAAAAAATTGGAAACACATTGCTCCATCCCGACATCGTGAACAATGCCTGGGTGAGCCGCGACGCACGATACGCTGTAACACAATTCGGCGATGCTCCGCTTTGCTATGTGGACTTTTGGCGAGTTGGAGAGAATCAGGGTGACCCGAACCGGCAACTGCTCTCCATAGACAATGCCGAACTCAGCGACGTGCTGTTCAGCGCTGGAACTAACTTCCTTGGGTATGCTATACAGTATGAAGGTTATGATGGTCCACCGATGTCAGAAGTTTATCGTTTGGAGGGTGACAGACAACTGCGCGTCCCGTGCGAGTTCTTTAGACGCTTGCAGCTGGTGACTTTTTCAGAAGATGGGGTGCGAGCAATCTCATTTCACGAGGGCAATTTGGTGGTATCGTGGCGGATGGAAGATCCTGCTCGAGACTTACCGAGGCAGAGCGACTGGATGACGGAAGGAAACTTTCTGAACGATCGCAAGATTCCACTCTCGCAAGTTGGTGATGCTGTCACTCAGCCTCAGCCTTTGAAAGCTGTAGATTTGTTAAAGATTATGCCTCAATTACCGGAAGATACCGAATCAATGAACACTCAGGGAGAATGTGGGTATCGATCGCTATCCGGTAAATACATCCTATTCCAGTGGGCCGAAGATTGGCGCCTCTTGGATGTCAGAGCAAATAGGGAGATAGCGCTGCCACTCAAATTGCATTATATCAACAATTTGATCATGAGCTCAGATGAAAATCTAGCCGCCTTTGAATCGGGTGATAACATCTATGTTCTCCGTTTGTCTGATGGACATATTGTAACGGCGGCAAATAGAAGTTCGCAGCGTCTCGACTTTTCAATTAATAAGAGATTTTTGATAGCCAGTGATGTCTCACGCATCACTGTTTTTGAAACAGAGACTTTAGCCCTAATCGGCACTCACCAGGATCATTTTATAACCGACCTCTGGGCATCCGAATTAGTATTGGAACTGTGTGACACCCAGTTAATGTCTCGTTTGTCAGAGGCACTGACAGGAAAACGCGTTACAGCCGCCGGAGAAATTCTGGGAGTATCTCCGAGTGAATGGATAAAATTGAAGTCGCAACCTCCCGTGGGCGAGTCCACTACAGAGAAGATGTCCCGGTGGCTCTTAAAGCTACCCACTGAACGTCCCTCCGGACTTGAATAGACGTATGCCGCTCATGAGCGGGGTGCAATTGTCGAAAGGGTCGCTTAGTCGTGTCATCAGAACCAATCTAACCACAGAGAACAATATGGTTAGGTTGGTGTGGCGGAAAGCGATTCTGAGAGACGGGCACCGTTCGCTACGGCGAACGGTTGGTGATGAAAAAACCTACTCTTTAAGCCACTCTACTTTTCCTGTGTCCAGGTCATAGACGGCGGAGACGACTTGGACTGATTTGGCAAGTTCACCGAGCTCGGTTTCTTTGCGAATTCTGGCTGCGACTTGCCTGGCATTCTCAGCAACGGCATTGTCTAGGGAATCACCCACTGTGCCTTTAGACGAATTGATCGCAGGCTGGATATCGCGGACCAATGAATTGATGTGGCCGGGGGCAGTCGGCCCGCCCAAAGCTGCTTTGACGGCACCACAACGCTCATGGCCGAGGACGACAATCAAACGCGCTCCCAAATGCTCAACGGCGTATTCGATGCTACCCAAGCCGTGCTCGTCACGTCGGGCGGCCTCGGTCGCATGCACTCACCCTCACTTGACTCGCCACTGAGGGATCGTTCCCTAATACCTGTTGAAGCTTTGGCCCAAGCCAACGCTCAGACCATGCCCTCACCATCAACACTTTCTCACATCGAGGTTCTGTCATCTGAGGCAAAAGCGCTCTTTGTGTTTGGACGTAACATACCATGTTGGGTCCCGGAACAGGAGGAACAGCTAACGAAGCCGAAGCACATCTATCGCCGTCCGACCACGCCTTTTATGACGAGCGAGTGGACCAATAAGAATGAAGAGGAGGATATTAAGTTCGAGGGAGCTAACCATGTGCTATCCACTTATTTGGACACACTCCCCGCAGCAGCCCTACAGTTTGCCGGCCGGGAAGTTTACTGGAACGGTGGCGTGCTCGCCGAAGCAGGGGGACAACACAGCAGCGAGGTGATCAAATACACGGTTCAAGGGGGCGACGAATCTCAAATGGCTGGATTCACAGGGAATCGGATCCACGGCAAGATAAAGATCGTGAAAAACCCCACATGGCAGGGAGAATGGGCCGAATCTGATCAGGAAGCCTGGAAGTCCAGGTACATTGTGGTCGTGGAAGAGACCAGCGTGTTGATCGACAATCCTGAAAACATCCCTCCTCAAACGACCATCAAGTCCGTAAAACCCTTGACCGAGGTCTTTGACCAGGAGATCGCGGTTGATACGGGTAACCCAGTCACCTACAATGGGCAACGGAAGACGGTGAAAGTTAGCCTTGTGCCTATCGACCTAATCGAAGTCGTCGAACGGGATCAAAAATGGAACAAGATTCCGAACCCGAAGAATCCTCCAAGTTATGACAACGAGATTGGGCTCCACTCCGACCTTATCCGCAGAGTGCTATTTGTCGCCGTCGAACCATCAAGTGGTAAGGTCGAGCTCACGTTAAAGACATCGTCGAGCCTGGGTGCCGGGGTTGCTATTTTGTGTGGCGTCCGGGACAACACTTCACCAGACAGTCCCGTTCTTGCTGGTAGCGTGCCGATCTCTCCTACTGGCGAAACAGACATTAGCTTCACGCCGACGGGCAATCTCAAAGACAACGAAAGGCTGCTTCATCGCGTCGTCCTTGGCATCGATAAGAATTCCGACGGGCAACTTGGCATTGATGAAGTCATCGCAAACGATGCCCCTCTTTCCGAACGCTTTTACGTCACAGCGGTCACCCAAGCCGATTACGATAACTCGCTAAGCTATTTGGATTGGCGCGACAATGTCTCTCTATTCTACCCGGTGGCTATGAGCTTTGTGCGCTATTTTGATGGAAACGCGTCGTCGATTGACGAGGCTGTCGCGCTACCATCCCTCGTTGTTCCGATCACAGAAAAAGCGAACCCCTCCCACATTGCAGGATCACCTTACAATCCGAGCAACGGTGATACGACGATCCCCAAGTTCAAGTTGCCCGAGGGAAGCACTGCCTCCAACAAAATTGAAGAAACCCTCGCTCGACAGGACAATGTTGGTCTGAGGGCGATAGTCTACAATGCTTGGAATGCCAACGTAGCGAACATGGCTGCACCGTTTGAGGCTGATTCATCGCTTCCGTCTAGCACCTTTGGCCCAGTGAATATCCCCACCGGCACAGTTATTTCGTTTTACGAGGATGGCCCCCCGTCCGACCTGAATGGAGCGTATGGCGGAGCCAACATCCATGGTACTGTCTCGTTCGGGTTGAAACGCGATCCCACAAATCCGCTTAAAGTGATACTTAGCTCAGTCACAATCAACGCGGTTGTCGACGACATGTTCGATTTCGATTGGACTAGGAAAGCGAGCTCGCAAAGTCGAAAGGGTGCAACTGTTCAAATCGGCTACCAACCACCTGATCGCCCCGGTGGCCGAATCTTCGCCACTGAAACCGAAGTGCAGCGCCATTATGCCGATGACAATGCAATTTGGCGCTTCAACAACTCCTGGTCGATCGGATTGCCAACGCCCACCCCGGGTCCGCCAATCGTCCCACCAAAATCCAACGAATAAATTTCGCACCCATGAATCGTCTAACTTTTGTTATCTGTTTGGCACTCACAACGAGCAGCTTTGCCCAAAGCGTTGCGACTGCCGATCCTATTCAACCAGTTCTCGAAGCATCAAACGCACCGTTCGCTGACTTTGTCGATGTGGTGCTTCAAGTTCCGACGCCGACCTTGGCACTCCCAAAATCCAACGCCTCGATCCAGCCAATCGAAGCTCTAAGCAATCTTCTTTGGCAGCGGTTGTTGGCTCTCGATTTGATTGTCACGAAAACGAACAAGCTGGAGACGTTGCGGACGATGAATGCAATGTGCTCACTGCGCGATTGGCTCTTAAAGCAAGACGCTTACACCAATCTTCTGATTGCTTCATACGTTCAGGACGTGCTTTCGCAGGCTACACTTTCCGCCCTCGCAGAGGAGGCGATCACCGTGGACGAGGCGCGTCAAGTCGTGCAGGGAATGAGTACCCCTGTGACGATGAAGGTGATCTTGGCCGTCGTAGAAGTCGCGGCACCAAAATCTGCCACTCTCAATGAATTCAAAACGGAGAAGTCGGGCAAGTCTTCATTCATGCAACTCTCCTGGCAGCTCTCTCAGGAACTTGGTGAACTTGCAGACACCCGTTTATCAAGTCTCCTTGAGGCAGAGAAACCAGCATCGCTTGTTCGATACGTCGCGAGCGGAGCCATTGGCAATCGCTTTGCGGAAATCTTGACCGAGTATGTAGCAAGGGGCGGAAGCTTGAACCTGCCACGTATGCAATTGGCGGCGGAAGTGAGGAAGCTCGTCCCTGACTTGATTGGCAAAGATAGTCTCGCCGACGGAGTGGAGATCGAAGCGGCAAGCCTAGCCCTCAAAATGGACATGGTTCGTGAGTGGAGATCGAAAAGGTGAACAGCAGCTCTTTCGTCGCGCCACACGCGCTGGGTCAACAATTTTTGGCTACAGCGTCCACCAAAATGGTTGCTTCACAAAGTGGGACGAATTACGACATCGATTGAGAGGAGGCATCCCTTCACGATTGACGGGGCGATTCACGTCGTGAAAACTCCCCTGCCCCCTCAGCATCTCTTCATTCCGCCCACATTGCCTGATGAATCATGGGCGACGAGAAACGTGCTGCCTGAGGCGCTCGATGCGTTGAAGGCGGAGGATCCACGAGCGCAACAATCCCGACGCGAGTTGGACCTCTTCAATTTTCTGATGGGGAATCACGCATGGATCCGCCGAAAGCTTGCGGGGATGAATATTCCCGGTTGTCGCCTGCTCGAGGTCGGTGCCGGAAGCGGAATGCTGGCGAGAAATCTACTGAGTCATGGAACATGGGAGGAGCGAGACCTGATCGGCATGGATATGACACCCCGGCCTGTGGCTTGGCCTGCGGGTGCTGGGTGGGTCCGAGGCGATGCACTACACCAACCGTTGCCTGAGGCGGAGGTAGTGGTGGTGAATTTATTGCTGCACCAATTCACCGCGCCTCAACTGCGGATTTTCGCGCGGGCGTTGCCAGCGTCCTGCACCCACATAATCGCGGTGGAACCACTACGCTCCAAGCAGGCACTTCTTCTGGGACGGATCATTGCTGGGATTGCACGGGTGAGCCCGCTTACCGTGCATGACATGGTGCTAAGCTTACACGCAGGCTTCCGTGGGCAGGAACTGCCAAGCTCATTGGATCTGGGCGACTGGGAAGCAAGCGTCTCTCATACACTGCGAGGCGCCTATCGCATGACAATGCGCAAGGAAGGCCTGATTCAACACTGAGGGCTACAGGCCTAACACCTGTTGAAACTTTGGCCCGTTTCGTGCCAACGTTGAGACCATGCCCCCACTATCAATATCTGCGAACGTCGATATTTTATCTCCCGAAGCGAAGGCGCTATATGAGTCACTGCCCGAATCGCCATTCGGACTTTGGGAGGTAGCTGGCCTGGTGCCTGTGGAGTTGGATCAAAGGTTCAAAGCCAGCACGACGTGGTTTCACGACGCATGGGTAGAGCTTCGGAGTGCTGGGTTTCTAGGTGAGGATCCAGAATCCCGTGCAGCGGATGGCATGTACAGGAAGACGTGCTGAGGTCCCTGCAAGTGCGAATTTCGTCAAGGCGCCAGCACTACCTTGATGCAGCCGTCTTGTTTATCGCGGAATGTCTTATACGCTGCCGGGGCTTCCTCCAGCGGCAGACGGTGCGTGATGACGAAGGAGGGATCGATCTTACCGTCTTCAATCATTTCCAGTAGGGGCTTCAAGTAACGCTGCACGTGAGTTTGCCCCATTCTGAAGGTAAGGCCTTTGTTCATGGCTGGACCCATGGGAACGTTGTCCAACAGACCCACATACACTCCTGGGATTGAAATCGTTCCGGCCTTGCGACAGCAACGGATCGCCTGCCGCAGCACGTGTGGTCGGTCGGTGCCGAGCATGACTGCGGATTTCACTTTATCGATGACGGCATCGACGCTGCCTAATCCATGAGCCTCGGTTCCAACGGCATCGACACAACGGTCCGGCCCTCTGCCGCCTGTCATTTCCATGAGCCGCTCATAAACCTCTTCATCATCGAAGTTGATCGTCTCGGCCTTGCCGTAGGCCTGTGCCAAAGCAAGCCTTTCCGGAACACGGTCGATGGCAATCACACGACCAGCCCCAAGCAACCAAGCACTCTGAATGACGAATTGTCCCACAGGACCGCATCCCCACACGGCAACGGTATCGCCTGGTTCAATCTCGGCATTCTCCGCTGCCATATAGCCAGTCGGGAAGATGTCTGAAAGGAAGAGTACCTTCTCGTCAGGGAGATTGGATTCAATCTTGATCGGTCCAACATTGGCATAGGGTACACGCAAGTATTCTGCCTGCCCGCCGGGGAAGCCGCCCAACATATGAGAAAAGCCAAACAGCCCTGCCGGGGACTGCCCCATGACTTTGCGGGCCATTTCAGCGTTCGGGTTTGAGACATCACAACAGGAGTAAAGTCCCTTGTTACAGAAGAAGCATGCTCCGCAAGAAATGGTAAAGGGCACAACAACCCTGTCACCACGTTGCAAATTGGTCACAGCGCTGCCAACTTCCTCGACGATACCCATCGGCTCATGGCCCAGAATGTCTCCCGCTTCCATGGTTGGCTGGAAGCCGTTAAAGAGATGGAGATCGGAACCACAAATCGCTGTAGAAGTGATCCGGATGATCGCATCTGTTGGTTCCTGTATTGTGGGATCTGGGACGTTGTCTACGCGAACGTCAGATTTGCCATGCCAGCAGAGTGCTCTCATATATTTTAGTGGTAAGGAAGGTTAGGCGTCCAAATGCCATCCCTACCGACGGACGGTAGAACGATGTTTGAAGGCATGGGACTATCGCTTCGGGAGATTGCCCTGAGCTCTTCGATATTGCTCATTACGAGCACGTAAGGGACAATGCTCGTTGGCAAAATGAGTCTGGCAACTACTATCAGATAGCGGACCAACAAACCTTCGGATGCAATAGCATCCCAACTTCAGATCGTAGCTTATGAAAACACGAACTCCCCTAGATCTCCTTTTCGACCAGCTGAAGGATCTGCACAGCGCAGAACATCAACTGGACCCTTCTTTTTCCTCCTTAGAGGCTCTGGCGATCCACGCTCCTTTACTGGTGATTGTCCATGATTTGGGGTGCCAGCCCAGGCCTAATATGAAAACTATCGAAGCGATTTTTAGCAAGCATGATAGGAAGCTCAAGGAAGATGAGTGCAAGGCTATGAGTGGCCTGATAAAAGGAGGAGATGCCCATCTAGCGGACGTAGGCGAGATCCCTGTCCGCGACCTGATGCTGGTCGCGCATTGTCTTCGCATCGAACATTACAAGGTCGCGGGATATGGCATCGCGGCGCGTTTGGCCGAACTGCTCGGCTTCAAGAGCGAAGCGAGCGCCCTGAACGACATCATCAACAACGGAGAGAGAGGGATCACGAAGTTGCAGGGCATTGAGGGCGAACTTTATGAGATTGCTGCCTGATGGGCAGTACCAGGCATGCCGCCCCGGTGTCAGCCTAATGCTAGTCGAGAACAAGCGCACTCTCACAGCCATCCGCGAAAGCCGGACAACAAGAACATCTTATGTCACTAACCTATCAGCCTTTTGCCGCCATCCCTGAAATCGAAAAACTTGGGGAAGACCTCAAGATGAATCTCTCTGATGAGGAGCGCTTTGGCTCAGCAGCCATTGGGGCAGTTCTCCTTGGCTACGGACTTGCCCGAAATGCCGTAACGCGATGGCCCGCTCTTATCCTTGGAGGCCTGCTATTGTGGAGAGGTGAATCTGGCAAATGCCATGTGAAGCAAGCCTTGGGGCAAGACGGTCGGCACCGGCGCGATGAAGCGCCAACCGTTCCTAAATCAACGAATGATGGAGGCTCCGCACCCGTGCAGCTCAAGACCGTCGATCCTGCCTTGCTCTAAACGTAAATCACATCATCACATGGCACAGCGTACCGTTTGGGGGGGCTTCAGAACTCGGAGGGCTCAAGGTGATTTACTTCGCTTCTGGAAGGGTGTCTGCGTCTGTCATGACCTTCGGTGGGTGTGCGGCTTATTCAGTCCCTGAAGCACACGAATAATTGCGTCTGCATCTGAGTAGTCACGGAAAGTATCGGTGATCCCGAGAGCTCTAAGCTGGTCGATGCGGCGGCCAATGCCGATCATTGGGATACCTAGCAATCGGCTTACGACGACGTCCCAAGGGGCGTCGCCAAAGTATACTACATCCGAGAGTTCGAATCCCGCCCGGGCGGCAGCTAACGGAATGATGGCTCTTCGTGTTGGAGTGTCGCTCGATGTGGCGTGTGGAAAGTCGTCCAGATCGATGCCACAGCATTGAAGTTTGAATCTTGCACTGGCGTCGAAACAGCCTGTGGAGATAGCCACCGTACAGATGTTCTCCGACTTGAGGCGTTCGATGAACTCGACCGCGCCCGGGAGTGGCGTGAAATCACCGGGGAACTTGGGTTGTTCTTCGTTGAGTAACCTAACGAACTCACGCTTGATCTCCTCTTCCTTTGCTGCGGCTGCTGGGTCTCCGGCAAGGAGTTCACGAACCATGGCGGTGCTGGTGGGTTCTTCGTAGGAATTCCAGTCGAGCGTTGAGAGCGATCGGCCAGTTATATGCTCAATCGCTTTAGCATAGCAAGGCCCTTCGACTTCCTGAGTGTCGCATATGGTTCCGTCGTTATCGAAGATGGCGAGCATGATTATTATCGGCAAATCTCTCGGATGAGTCTACTTAAGGTAGTATACAAGGATCCTTTTTCCGGGGGCCATCTGAGCGCACTGCGCTAGTTAGCGGTGTCTGTTCTCCGATGTGTTGTCTTGTTGGAGTTCCTTCATAAAAGAGAATGAATGTAGCAGTACACTTGTCCACTAGGGCGGTCATGCGCGATCCAAATTTGTCTGGATCATGGGCTCTGCCCGGCGGGCATTGAAATCGATCCGTGATAGTATGAGAACGTGCTTCCTGACTTCGACAGCCACCAGTCGGGTCCCTGAGATGAAAACCTCTCGAATTCCTGTTTAGTAATAAATTGCAAATCTGGGGATAGCCGTTCGAAGGTATCGGAATCCATGTGGAATCGAAACCACTCACTTATGTCGTCTGGGCCTTCCACCAACTGATAGCGGATGTCAGTGATAGTCGGTGCTGGAGCAAAGCGAAAAACGGACTCGAATCGATCTGCAAGCTCATCAGGATCTGTCAATTCATGTGGCCCTAACCATGCATTCCAAAGGAGACACATGCCCGCGACAGGGATGCTCAGCATAGCAACTCGGGTCCACCACTTCCGCTTCCGAGTGAAGAAAAGTATGACTCCGCTGGCTATCGTCAATGCGCCAATCGAGGCTGCCAACGCAGCCAGCAAGATCACGATCCAAACCAAGTTCATAAGAAGCGACTATCCTCGATATCCCCTCCCTTTTGGCCGGGTTTCATAGAATGCACAATAGTGTGTTTCCTGGACATATTCGGTCAGTCGATCCCAAATCGCGAAAATACCCTGCTTCGAATTAACTTTGCGATATTGTTCTGGCACGTCGCGGAAGCATGCCAAGCAACCAAAACAGCCATTCCCATAAGGGCTATAGTCGCTAAGTCCGCATGTAATGCAAATTTCAAGGCTGAATCTCGAAGGCAGGTGCATGGCCAGGAACAAGAGTTCGCCCTCAGAGTCGCCGGACGTCCCTGGTGATGATATCGTAAACTCTGGCTGCACGATGCTGGTTTTAATTACTCCTACGCAGGACCCGGGGAAGCCGAGGTTAATCTCTACCAAAATTTCTGCATGACGAAGTCCTTCGGGCGCCAGAAGCCGGACAGGTATGCACACAGAAAGCGTGCACTTACAGATAGATCCGTAACTCAGTTCGAATTGATCTGTTGGCACGGCCGGAGTTAGCGAGTCGAAGTCCGTTCCTTGAACCGAAATTCCACGAATTACGGTTGAAAGTGAAGTCCCAGTCGTAAAAACTGTGATGATCTCTTCGCCGTGAATATCCTTAAAATGGCTGGCAGAGGGATCATGGCAGGTTACACTGTTGCGGCTTTTTTGAGGATATCCATGGTGGCTTGTTGGCGTTGTTGGACGAAGGCGCGTGCCTTCTTGGCTTTGCTTTTGGCGGCGGCCGGATCTTGAGCGAGGGAGAGGGCGGTGGGGACGAGGCGCTCTAAGTCTTCGGGTTTGTCGATGTCGAAGAGCCAGTCAGCGAGGCCGATATCCTGCCACATGAAGCCTTTGCTCGTTTGTTCGGCGAAACGGCAAACGATGGCGGGGATGCCATTGCCGATGGCCATGATGGGGCTGTGCATTTCCAGGCTGACGAGTCCGGCGCTGCGGGTGTAGGTGCTGATGGCTTCGTCGGTGAGCCAGAAGTTCTCCCGCCACGTGACTTTGGCTTTCACATCGGCGGGCAAGGGATCGACGAGGAGTTCCTTGCCGGATTCCATCTGGGTGGAGTCCTCGGGGACGACTAAGACCTTCATGGGGGTTTGGCGCGTGATGGCGATGATGGCCGAGCGGAGCGGAGCGTGGTCATGCTCTTTCATGGCTTCGTTCCGTGCGTGTTTGGCCTCATCGAAGGGATAGTTCGGTTTCACCTTCCAGTATGGGGCATTGCGAAGGTTCGGCAGGAAGCAGAGGAACTTGCCTTCTTCGAGTCCGTGCTTTTGCAGGAAGGCGGTGGCGGCTGCGTCATTACGGACATCGGCGCCAAAGGCGCCGTCGGGACCGAACTCGATGATAGGTGCGGTGACACCGGCATCCTTGACGACTTTGAGCGAGACGCCATCGCGCAGGAACACAAAGGAGGCGCCATTAAGGAGAGTTTTGCAGCGGTCATCGAGACCGTTGTTCCGCATGATCTTCATGCCGGGATCACCTGCGGGTGCCATGGTGATGCCGTAAATGCCGTAGGGTTTGCCGGTCTCGGCTTTCCAAGCCTCGACATCGCGGTGGGCGGTGAGATAGGGGCCGGAGCCGTGGAGGAGGAAGTCATTGGTGAAGGCTTCGGCTTTGTCCTTCGTGATGCGGAGTTTGGGGAAGCGACGCTGGAGCATTTCTTCCACACCGAAGCGGACGTCCATGGGCCA
The DNA here is from genome assembly GCA_965284365.1 of Phragmitibacter sp. Taxonomy (GTDB): domain Bacteria; phylum Verrucomicrobiota; class Verrucomicrobiia; order Verrucomicrobiales; family Verrucomicrobiaceae; genus Phragmitibacter. Next base: position 4,822,159 of record OZ260079.1, on the reverse strand, counting down.
GAGGGTGACTTCTGCTTCGGGGATGTGCTTTTCCAGAAGGGCGAGCACGCCGGGGGTGTGACCGATGTCACCGATATTGACGGTCTGCCAGGAGGAGCGGAGGACAATGCGGGGCGGGCGCCTATCAGCTGCGGACAACGTGCGGAGGCTGATAATCGCGCTCGCTGCTGCCGTGGTGGCCGAAATGCTGGTGTGGAGAAAATGCCGACGGTTCATGAGCAGAATATGGCGGATTGCGCAGGATTTAGAAGATTGTTGGCAGGAGAGCCGTTACGCTTTCACACAGACATGAAGGCACGAATTTTGGATTCTTGGAAGGATGAACGCAGATGGGTGCGCGGCAGGGCGATATGGTTTTGTCTGTTGATGCTGACGGCGGCACTCGTGCTGGCTCAAGAGGAAAGCCCCCCTACCCCACCCGCCTCCGCAGCAGCAAACGCGGCCCCGGCGGAGTCTGGCGCGAAGGCTGTACCGCAGGAAGTCACGGAGTACATGGGCCGTGAGATCGCGCAGACGATGCACTGGCAAGGGGCGAGCTGGCTGGTGCGGCATAAGCGTGAGAAAGAGGAAGCGGCCTCGCTGATGCGGGAGAAGCTGGAGCTAAAGCCCGGTATGATGGTTTGCGATCTGGGATGCGGGAATGGGTACCATACTTTCCCCATGGCGAAGGCGGTGGCACCGGATGGCAAGGTGTATGGCGTGGAGGTGCAGGAGCCGTACCTGAAGATGCTGGATGATGGGGCCAAGCGAAACGGAGTAACGAACTTCGTGCCGATCCTGGGCGAGTATTATGACCCGAAGCTGCCCGACAATGCCTTCGATGTGATCCTGCTGGTGGATGTGTACCATGAGTTCTCCTATCCAGAGCCGATGCTACAGGCGCTACGCAAGGCGCTGAAGCCGTCTGGGGCGCTGGTGCTGGTGGAGTATCGAGCAGAGGATGAAACGGTGCCGATCAAGCCTGAGCACAAGATGAGCAAGCCACAAATCATGAAGGAACTGACGGCCAATGGTTATGTGCTGGCAAAAGAATATGATGGGCTGCCGTGGCAGCACATGATGTGGTTCCAACGCAAGGCGGAGTGAAGTGCCGATACGATTGACCGCAAGGCCTGCCACGGCATGACCTGACAAAGCGATGAAGATCAATATTCAGTTTCCTGATTTTGTGCCGCCCTGGCTGCAGATCTTGTTGGCTATTGCGATCTTTTTTGTTTTTAGCGGGCTTTGGATTGGCACTTCCATCTGGGCAATACAAGATGCCAATACGCGCGGGAAAGCGGGGTGCCTGATCGGGCTGCTCGTGTTTCTGACCTGGCCTTTGGGATTACTCTTCTGGGCGGTGGCAAGACCACCGACGAAGGTGATACTACCTGACCAAAAAAACAGCGAACGGCCGGGATGATTGACCTTCCGCTAAGCCGAAGGCAGGGACGCGGGCGGGTGGCAAAATTGCTCAAACTTTCGCAAAAGGACTTGCCAGACAGGGGCAGCACGCGCATGATACCCGCCCGTCACGCAAGTGGACTTTAGGACAGGTGCCAGAGTGGTCGAACGGGCACGATTGGAAATCGTGTGTACTGTAAAAGGTACCGAGGGTTCGAATCCCTCCCTGTCCGCCACCATTTCTTAGATGAAGTGCGCTGCACGATTGCTGCCTTCAGTAATAAAGGCATTTGATGCCTTTCAGCTTCCAAGCACGCCGTGACAAACTGCGTGCCGATTTATGAGTCGGCTGAAGAGTCTAGAGAGGGATTTACACGGGTTCTGATTTACGGCAGTCTTTTCCCGAAATGAGAATTTCTCGCTCTCTCCCCCACCTTTTTCGCCGTGGTCCGGCGCCCAGCAAATGATCTGGATTGCTTCTGCCAAGCGCACGCCCCAGGGGCGCTTCCTCGGGTCCCTGGCCAAATGCTCTGCTGTGGACCTCGCCGTGGCAGCGGGCCGTGCGGCCCTTGAGGGCATTGATCCTGAAAGGATCGATCAAGTGATCGTTGGGAATGTGCTGAGCGCGGGCCTGGGCATGAATGTCGCCAGACAGGTCGGGGTGAAGCTCGGCATCCCAGTGCGCGTGCCCGCTTTCACCGTAAATATGATGTGTGCCTCCGGTATGCAGGCCGTCCGTTTGGCCGTGGAATCCATTCAGGCAGGAAACTCGCGTATGGTTCTTTGCGGCGGGACCGAGTCTATGTCCAATGCGCCCCATCTGCTGCCGCGTTCCCGCACCGGCTACAAACTGGGCGATGCTGTCATGGTGGACTCTCTGCTGCGCGATGGCCTGGTGGATGCCTTCAGCAACGAGCACATGGGACTCACGGCCGAACGTCTCGCCAAATCCCATGCCATTTCACGCGCAGCTCAGGATGAGTTCGCCGCGGCCAGTCAGCAGCGCTGGAAGACGGCTCGGGATGCAGGGCGCTTCGCCGACGAATTGGTTCCCGTGAACGGGCTCGCCGAAGACGAGCATGCCCGCCCTGACACTACGGTAGAGAAACTTTCCCAGTTAAAACCCACTTTCCAGAAGGATGGCTCGGTCACCGCTGGCAATGCTTCAGGCTTGAATGATGGCGCGGCCATGCTCGTCGTCTGCGATGAAGCCGCAGGCCGTGAGGCTGGACTAACACCTCTCGCGATCATTGAAAAAACAGCTGTCATTGGTTGCGAACCAGACTTGATGGGACTCGGTCCTGTGTACGCCACTCGTGCTCTGGGCCTTGATCCCGGACTCTTTGATGCGGTCGAGATCAATGAAGCCTTCGCCGCCCAAGCCCTTGCCTGCATTCACGATCTCGGTCTCGATGAAAACAAAGTAAACGCCGACGGCGGCGCCATTGCTCTGGGCCATCCCATCGGTGCCTCCGGTGCGCGCCTGCTCGTCCATCTCGCGCATCAGCCGCACGGTCGCTCGCTTGCCACGCTCTGTGTCGGCGGTGGTATGGGCTGCGCGGTCGCCTTGCGTAAACCTTGAGCTGACTTGCATGAATCATCTCCCTGACCCCGCCTGGGTTCCTACAGACGAGTTCATAACCACGACGAATATCGCCTGGCTCATGCAGCAGGCGGGAGTTGCGAATTGGGATGATCTTCACGCCTGGTCAGTAGAGAACCCGGGAAACTATTGGGCCCTTGCCATCAAGCGTCTGGGCATCCGCTTCCAGCAACCTTACGATCGCATCGCCGACCTCTCGCAAGGTCCCGAGCACCCAGCGTGGCTGCCCGGCGCAGAGTTCAACATCGTGGAAAGCTGTCTCACCGGTTCACCCGAAGACACCGCCGTACTTCACCAAAGTGAGGGCGGCCCATTGCTTCGTATCACTCGCGGTGAACTTGCCTTGCTTGCGGGTCGCGTGGCTGCGGGACTCGTTCGCAGCGGCTGCAAGCCAGGTGACCGCGTTGCCTTGTTCCTGCCGATGAATGCGGAGTCCGTGGCCATCTATCTCGGCATTATCCAGGCAGGCTGCGTCGTTGTCGGCATTGCCGATAGCTTTCGTCCCCCGGAAATCGCCGTGAGACTGGGCATTGCGCCAGTCTCCGCGGTCTTCACTCAGGAGCACGTCATGCGCGGTGGCAGAGCCATTCCGCTCTATGCCAGCGTCGTGGCTGCGGCTACCCCTCGCGCCATTGTGTTGGGTGCCAAATCACCGCTATTGAGAAACGAAGACTGCACCTGGGAGCACTTCCTTCCGGATACAGGCTCTGCTACCTTCGTTAAGCGCGCGCCCGATGACTCCATCAACATCCTCTTTTCGTCCGGCACCACCGGCGAGCCGAAGGCCATTCCCTGGACACAGACAACACCCATCAAATGCGGCGCGGACGCCCACTTTCATCAGGATATAAGATCCGGGGATGTGCTGGTCTGGCCCACCAACATCGGGTGGATGATGGGCCCATGGCTCATCTTTGCCAGCCTGCTGAATCGCTCCGCGATGGCTCTCTGGCAGGGTGCTCCTGTGGGTGAGTCCTTTGGCCGTTTTGTGCAACACTCCGGCGCCACCATGCTGGGGGTCATCCCCACTCTGGTGAAGTCCTGGCGCAAGACAGACACCTTCAAGGGCTGCGACATCTCCCGCATTCGCGCCTTCAGTTCGACGGGAGAGTGCTCCAATGCGGATGACATGCGCTGGCTCATGGATCAGGCAGGCGGCAGCCCGGTCATCGAATACTGCGGAGGCACCGAGATCGGCGGGGCATACATCACAAGCGTGGTTACCCGACCGTGCATTCCAGGCACCTTCAATGCCAAAGTCCTTGGCCTTGATTTTGTCATCATGAACGAAACAGACTGCGATACTAATGAAGGCGAGGTGTTCCTGATCCCACCTTCCATTGGCCTTTCTCTTTCTTTGCTAAATCGCGATCACCATCAGTCCTATTACAGTGACTGTCCACAAAGCTCCAAAGGACACCTTTTGCGGCGACATGGCGATCAGATCAAGTCATGGCCGGGCGGCTATTGGAGCGCGCATGGCCGTGTGGATGACACCATGAACCTCGGCGGCGTCAAGGTCAGCTCCGCGGAGATTGAGCGCACGTTGCAGGGTATATCTGGCGTTACTGAGACAGCAGCTATCGCTGTGGCCCCTGGCGGGGGGCCGGAGCAGCTCGTCATCTACGCGGTTTGCACGGGCGAATCTTTGCCTGATAGAGCAGTCCTTCACGATGCGATGCAGTATCTGATCAAAACCCACCTGAACCCGCTTTTCAAAATTCGCGAGGTCATTCTCATCGAGGCATTGCCCCGAACGGCTTCCAACAAAGTCATGCGTCGTGTGTTGCGTGATCAGTTTCTTGCAAACCTATGAAGCAAACGATTGTCATCACGGGAGCTGGCGGAGGGCTTGGCCGAGGCCTCGGCCTTTGTCTTGCTGCAGAGGGCCACTCCATCATCGCGACGGATATCAATGCTGAGTCAGTCCAGGAGACGGCAGTTCAAATCAGAGACGCTGGATTCGCGGCAGAAGCCTACCCTTTGGACGTCACCAGCGATGAGCAAGTCAATCTTTTTTGGAAAGGACTGGCAGATCGTCCTGTGGATGTCCTGATCAACAACGCGGGCCTGCAACAGGTTTCCAAAGTCGAAGATTTTCCTACTGCAAAGTGGGACCTCATCATGGACGTGCTTCTGCGAGGCACCTTTCTCATGACGCGTGGCGCTCTACCGGGCATGAGAGCAAGAGGGTTCGGTCGCGTCATCCACATTGGCTCCATCCACTCGTTAGTGGCCTCGCCTGGCAAGTCCGCCTATGTGGCAGCCAAGCACGCGTTGCTCGGATTCTCCAAAACCCTGGCGCTGGAAACCGCAGGGACAGACATCACCAGCAATACCATTTGTCCCTCGTATCTGCACACGCCCCTGGTCGATGCGCAGATCAAAGATCAGGCCCGCATTCGTGGCATTTCGGAGGATGAAGTCATCCGCACGGTCATGCTCACCCCGATGCCTAAGAATGTCTTTATCTCCTTCGAAGAAGTCGCGGGCGCCGTGGGCTATTTCATGAGTCCTGCCGCCCGCAATGTGACGGGACAATACCTCGCCATCGACGGAGGCTGGACGGCACAGTAGTCAAGTCAGCCTGGCCATCCCTTACCTAACAAGTAGCGTCCCTCATGAGCGTCATCATCCTACTCGCGGCACTGACGTTCCTGATGTGGATCGCCTATCGGGGATACAGTGTCATCCTCTTTGCGCCCGTCGCAGCCCTCGGCGCGGTGCTGCTGACGGATCCCAGCCTCGTCGCACCCATGTTCAGCGGGCTCTTTATGGAGAAGCTCGCCGGTTTCCTGAAGCTTTACTTTCCTGTTTTCATGCTGGGAGCCATTTTCGGCAAGCTGATTGAGATCTCAGGCTTTGCTCAGTCCATCGTTTCCGCTGTCATCTCCCTGGTTGGAGGCAAGCGAGCCATTGCGGCCATCGTGGCTGTCTGCGCCTTGCTTACTTATGGCGGTGTCTCACTCTTCGTGGTGGTCTTCGCGGTCTATCCTTTCGCTGCCGAGATGTTTCGCAAGGCGGACATTCCCAAACGCCTCATTCCGGGCACCATCGCACTCGGCGCTTTCACCTTCACGATGGACTGTCTTCCCGGTACTCCGCAGATCCAGAATATTATCCCCACGCCATTTTTCAAAACCACCATCTATGCCGCACCCTGGCTCGGTACGATCGGCGGGCTCTTCATCCTCGCGTGTGGCCTCGCTTATCTGGACTGGCGCCGTCGCCGTGCCGCCGCCGCTGGCGAGGGCTATGGCGAAAGTCATCAGAACGAACCCGGAGCATTCCAGCACGAACGGCTGACCCATCCTTTTATTGCCTTGCTGCCACTGCTGCTGGTAGGCGTGATCAACAAGATCCTCTCCTTCCAAATTCCCAAGATCTATGGAGACACCCACTCCTTCGTTCCCAGCGCCATTGGCAGTCCCGCTCCCGTCGTCCAGGAAATCTCACGCGTAACAGCCGTCTGGGCGGTGGAAGGCACCCTTCTCATCGGAATCGCCGCCGTCCTGTTGCTCGCCTGGAAAACCGTATCATCACGATTTCTGGAGGGCTCTAAGCCTGCCATCGCTGGCGCCCTTCTTGCCGCCATGAACACCGCCGCGGAATATGGCTTTGGGGCAGTCATTGCCGCGCTCCCTGGATTCGTTGCTCTAACTCGCGTACTTGAGGCCATTCGCAATCCGCTCATCAGCGAAGCCGTTACGGTCACTACTCTCGCTGGCATCACCGGTTCCGCTTCCGGTGGTCTCAGCATTGCCCTTGCTGCGATGTCGCAGAGCTTTATTCCTGCAGCGCTCAGCTCTGGAATTCCTGCGGAAGTCATGCACCGTGTCGCCAGCATGGCCAGCGGCGGCATGGATACCCTTCCTCATAACGGTGCCGTGATCACCCTCCTGGCCGTGACCGGCCTCACTCATCGTCAGTCTTACCGGGACATCTTTGCCATCACCCTCATCAAGACCCTTGCGGTGTTTGTCGTCATCGCGGTCTACTATTTGACTGGGATTGTGTAGCTTAGCTTCTTGCAAGATCCCAGGGTGGCTTGGTCAGGCGTCGGTCTACACGCTTCAACGAACGTTCCTACTTTATCACATTTTGTGTGCGCAAAATATTTTGTGCTATATATGTGTGTATGAGTCAGGATTTTTCTGCCCCCGAGAACGCTGCCTCGCCTTCAGGGTCTAAAGCGCCCCCTGTAGCGCCTCCCGGTGTGAGTGGCGCTTTTCGCTTCGATGCGTTTCTTAGCTATCGCCGAGCCGATGGAGGGCGCGTCGCCAACTGGCTCCGCAAGTGGATGCGAAGCTATCGACTTCCCAAAAGTGTTCGCTCCCACTTGCCATCCACTCACACATTGCGGGAGCCTCTAAGCATTTTTCTCGATACCGAATACAGCCGGGCGGTTCCAGACTACTACGAGCGTAACATTCTGCCCTCTCTACAGCAAGCTGAGCACCTCTTGGTAATTGCCTCGCCTCAGGCGATGTCACCCGGCGCGGATGGCGGCAAAAATTGGGTAGAACGTGAAATAGGCGATTTTCTCACGACATCGCAACGCGAGAACATCATCGCCGTGGCCACGCCGGAGTTCGCACGTGACGCCAGTTTAGTGCAGCAAATGCCAGGGGCATTGTTATCACACTTCCCACGGCTGCAAATCGTGGTGCTACGCACGTTTTCGTATTGGAGATTTGTCTGGTGGCCATGGACTTGGCACCTGCGCGACGCCGCGCTCACATGCGTCGCGACACTGCACCACATTCCTTCGGAGCTAATGCCGCTGCTCCGACAAGAAGAGGAGCGGCTGCGGCGTAAACGGCTAGGATGGGTCGCGGCAGGCGCGTGTGCATTGCTTCTCCTGGTAACAGTGCTTGGCGGATGGGCACTGGTGGCAAACGAGCAAAAACTCGACGCCCTGCAAGACGTGCTGCGCATCTCAGACATTCGCAAGCTGAGTGAGCTAAATGAGCGTGCTGAGATGCAGCTCTGGCCCATGCACCCAGTCCGCAGCGAGGCAATCACAAGCTGGTTGCAGGAGGCACAGACCTTGGCCGACCGACTTCCTGAACACGAAGGCACACTAGCCGCGCTCAATCAGCGAAAAGGCTTGAATGAAACGGAGCGCGGGTGGTGGCGAGCAAATCTTGAAGAACTCACACGTGGCTTGCAAATACTAGAAGGTATTGTGCGCCCTAACGTAATGTCGATCGCCCGGGTTAAGCAGCGTGGCGAACGTATCGAGTGGTTGCAAAAGGTGACGATCATTGATGCAGCATCCAATTGGGAGAAAGCACGCGCTGCCATTGTCGCTCACCCGGCCTACCACAAACTCGATTTGCCACCGCAATTCGGTCTCGTGCCGCTAGAGCCTGATCCGCAGACCCAGCTGTGGGAGTTCTGGCATCCTCTTTCCGGCGAGCGCCCACAGCGTGATCCCGTCACTGGGCGATGGATCATAACTAGCGCCACAGGGATCGTAATGGTGCTGTTGCCGGGGGGGGAATTTCGAATGGGAGCTTCAACGGATGAAGGTGGTCAACCGAATGAACAGCCAGTGCATGACGTTGAAATCGCTCCTTATTTTCTTTCCAAATACGAAATGACACAGGCACAGTGGGCTCGATTCACCAATTTGAACCCCTCTTATTTTCGTGCAGGTGCCGTTGCCGATCGCCGTCCAGTCAGCGACACAAATCCCGTGGAAAACGTGGACTGGGATGAATGTGCCTTGACGGTATGGCAGATGAACCTACGCCTTCCCACTGAGGCTCAATGGGAATACGCCGCACGTGCCGGAACTAGCACTACTTATTCTACCGGGAATGATGCGAAGACACTCGAAGGTTACGTCAACATTATGGATTTGGCGGCGAAGAACGGAGGTGAAATTCAAACGCATGCTCGAGGCGAAATATGGCTCAATGACGGGCATGGTATCCATGCTCCCGTCGGAGCCTATTTGCCCAATCAGTTTGGATTGCACGATATGCACGGTAATGTCATGGAATGGTGTTGGGACCTTGCTGGGCTTTACACACGAAATACTCTACCGGGCACGGGAGAGCGAGCGACTCCTCCCTCGTCGGTGCGAGTCGTGCGTGGAGGGAGCTTCGCTTCGGAAGCGGTGGATGTGCGATCCGCAAGACGATGGGATTCACAACCTAATGCCCACACTAACTATTTGGGAGTGCGTCCCGCCTTTGCAATCGCGCAGCCGAGATCGCAGCCGCCGACCTTGGACGAAGCATTTGACACTAAGCGCCGCGCTGCATGGCAGCACTTTGATCAGGGAAGGTCGCTCGGTGAAAAGCGGTTATACGCCGAGTCAATCATCGAGTTTGAAGCTGCCGTCAGCCTTATGCCTAATTTTCTCGATGCGCGAATGAATCGGGGCGTGTCTCTGGTTCTTTCCAACCGGCGGAGCGAGGCTCTTGCAGAATTCGAGGCAATCGTGAAACTGGAGCCCAAACATGCCTACGCGCGCGCCAAACTCGCGCAGGGCCTGGTGGAGGCAGGCCGCACTGCCGAGGCGATCCCGCACTATCGGCAGGCGTTCAAAGATCTCTCCAAGCCATATCCCGAACTAACCCGGCTGCTCATGGAAGCTCTGGAGAAAGAAAATCGGCTACCTGAAGCTATCGAAGCGGCGGAAACTCATTTAAGTAAAGCAGCTCCTGATGCTGGCTTCTGCTATCGCTATGGCTTGGTCTTGCGGAAGAGCGGGCGCCTCACGGACGCGATTGCGCAATTTGAGAAATCAATCGCGCTGGAACCATCTGCGTGGCGGCATGCCGCGCTCGGTGGCACGTATGCACTCTTTCAGCAGCCAGATGCAGCACGTCGGCACTACCAAGCCGCTGTCGCCCTAGCTCCTCTGGACGAGGAGATTCACAATGAGTTTCTCTCCTTGCTTACCAAGCAGAATGATGCACCTGGCATCCGCGACGAAAAAACGCGCTGGCAACAGCGCCAAACATCGCTTACTCCTCCATCCCCATGAGTTCGCCCGGATCAATAACGTGCTTGCAAGAAGTGAAAACCATAGCCGAGAAATAGGTTTGGATACCTAGGCGGATGCCCACCCTATCCGCCACTTCAAGTGAACCGCATTTCACGTGTTAGGCATCTTCATGCAGAGGAGTCGACGGCGAGGTTGCGGCGAACTGACACTCAACGCAGCGATGAATATTCCAAAAATCGACGTTGTCATGTGTGGCAAGTTTTTCACCTCTCCCTTGCGGGAAATGTCTTGATGCCACTGGTGCCACCAAACTATGATCGCGTGTGGTCAAGCGGCCCGTAGTTTGCTCATAGGCACAACATCCATTCAAACCATGCTGCACATGAAGAAAGCACTATCCTCTCTCGCGCTAGCCGTGGCGATTTTCAGCCATGGGGCGGCCTTTGCAGGCACTCCTGTGTCCTCGGAAAAGTCCGTCGTCATACCTGAGACTCCCGCTGAAAAGGAAGGGTATTTCACGATTGCGGCTTATGGATGGCTGTCCGCCGTGGAGGGCGATACGGGCATTGGTCCCATCGCGGTGAGTGCGGACACGAGCATCAATGATTTGATTGATGAGTTCGATGGAGCCTTCATGACCTACCTGGAAGCGGGATACGGGCGATGGAGCGTGGGAGCGGACCTGATCTGGGGTCAGATGAAGGATGATGCGACGCTGACACGCGGGCCATTTTTTGGCAGAGTTGGGTTCAAGCAGGAACAGGCTATTATCACAGGCAGACTGCAATACGCACTGGTCATGGACGACACCACGCGCCTGGATGTCTTTGCGGGTGCACGATGGATGTATCTGGATGTTGATGTCAACATCGACACGGACTTCGGGCCAAGGCGCAACTTCGGCATGACCGAAGACTGGATTGATCCCATCGTAGGGGCACGAGTAATTCATGATTTCGCTGACAAATGGTTCGTGCAGGCCATGGGAGATGTGGGTGGTTTCGGAGCGGAATCCGAGATTACCTGGCAGGCACTGGTGGGGCTGGGCTACCGGATCACGCCGAGTGTCTGTACGGCAATCGAGTATCGAGCTCTGGGAGTGGACTATGAGAAGGATCGCTTCTCGCTGGATACGATCTCGCACGGTCCGTTCATTGGCCTCTCGATCACTTACTAATAAACTCAGAGGTTTTGTCTGAGAGAATGGTCGTGGCGTTGTCTGCTGCCCCTCTTTTTGCGTTTGTCCATACCACAACGGCGCTGTCTTTACCGGTGCGGACGAGAACGCATCTCCTTTCAATAAGCTGCCATTTGTATCTATGATCAAATCTTCTTTCGTGATGGTGGCATGTATCAGTGCCTCTTCTGCGTGGAGTTCATTCTCCCTGCAAGCACAAACTCCGCCGCCCAATGCGGTGCCGACTCCCGGAGGTGTCGCCGCACCGAATGGATTTGAAAACACGACTGTCCTGCGGGCAAGCCAGCTTTTGCAACCGATGTACCTAACTGGACCGCTCTTCCGGGTGAGGGAGCAGGTCGCGAGTGAGTGGGGCATCAATTCCTATGCGATCGACACGACGCATTACGGCACACTGGCTGCCCTTGGTAACAATCAATTGCTCGAACGCATAGCGGAGATCAGCGCGATGAAACGACTGGATCAACTGATGAAGACGGATGCCTACCACGATGCGCTGGAAGACGCTGCCGACGCGGTAACAGAAGGAGAGGAAGATTCTGCTGATGGCATCAGGATGCCACGCAAAGACTCTTTGGAGGAGCAGCCGAGCACGGCGATCGGGAAGTATTTCCATCGCCTGGGCAAGGACGTTGAGAAAGAGATCAAGGGCGCAAAATACCGCGACTATTATGACTATCTCTCCCAAAGCACGGATGGCGTGGCAAAAGCGAAGCGGGAGCTTTGCCGGAAGCTGAGGCTCAATCCCTATAGCACCAACACGCTGCTTCAGGCAAAGCTGGATGGCATGAGCCGGGCGCTCGCGTTGGGTGGCTTCAAGTTTGTGGTAGGAGACGGTTGTGAAGATCCTGCAGCGGAGGCCGCCATCGTGGCGAGTCAGGGTAATCTGGCCACGTTGCTGGGGCCGATGGTTTACGAAAAAGATGCGACTGAATTGCGCAAGGCGAATGGAAACGCTTTGAAATTGCTGGGCATTAGTCCGGCGGATAGTGCAGGTTTCCTCATCAGCATTGTTTACACCCCATGGCAGCAAACGCAGGCGGTGCTCGCTTTGCAAAAGCTGAATGGAGTTGTTGGGGTGGGTCTGTTTCTGAGAGATGCGGCTACAGCTTCATCCAGTGAGTCGGACGCCGTCTTTTACACGGAAACCGCAAAGCTTCTGGCGCAGTTTCAAGCTGCGCAGTGGCAGATAGCCAGGATTGAACTGAATCAGAACATTCCCTTCTGTATCCTCGCGGATGGTTCAGTGCTGCTTGCGCTGCACTGGGATTACGCTGGCTGGACACCTACGGCGGACAAGTGTGCGAACTGGCTGCAGGCCCTAACAGTAGATGGAAAGAAGCCTGGGAAGGTTACCATTGCCATCACGGGAGCAGCTTCCCCACGTTTCAGGCAAGAGATGGAAAAGCGTGGCTTTCAGTTGCTGGATCGTCAGGACAAGGGGCCGCTAAATTGACCAGATAGCAGAGTTCCAGCCTGTGGTCGTAGTCGACGTTACTCAGGGAAGACGAAGGTGGCGGCAAAGCGGAATCCCCACTCAGGGCCTTGGTCCGGGGCCTCAGCGTAATAACGGCCACCTAGTTGGAAGCTGACGGGGCGGCCGCCGATCTTGACGAGTTGGGTGATATACACATTAAGCGGGATGGTCCACTGCTTCTGCTCCCAATCGTAGTTCATCTCGCTATTGATGCCGAAGGTGGTGTGTGTGGCGGTGGTAAAGTTGAGGAAAGGTTGCAAGGAAGTGATGTCGATATCATCTCGATCCCCTTCTCCAGCCACTGACCACAGTTGATTCGCCAAGGCGCCCACTGTCCACCCGTACGATTGTTGCACAAAGATGACAGAGGGACCAATCGACCACTTCTCCGAGCCGAGAAGATCGTCAGTCGCTGTAGGGAACTGAAGCACGGGTCCGAAGCCGATGGTCGGACTGCCTTCCTGCTTTCTGGCGGAGGCGAGCCACAAGGTAGTATTCAGATCACTCAGGCCCGTTTGATCGCTGAACCCGATGATATCATCCTGAGTGATGAACGGCAGTATGCTACGCCAGATGATCTTCCAGTCCTCGCTCAGATGAAGAGGAATAACGGGCTGCACATTGAGTTTATATTGGAAGCCATCGCCTCCCAAGCCCCCACCGAAATCGAAGTTGCTCTGAAACGGCACGCTAATGAGCGAGGCTGTCGGGTCATTCAGTTTTTTGGCTATATCTCCCATGCCATTCTCTGAGGAGTCAGCCGAGGCCTGCTGAGAATGGGCGGGGTGAGTGAAAGAGCCCAGCAACACTATCGAAGCAGCCAGGGTAGAAAATATTTTTTTGGGATCCATGAGCGGCTAAATTGTTGGTCTCCTTGAAGAAGCCTGTTAACGAGCGTTTGGGGTCCGCGGCTGAAGGTTTGGCACTTTCTACGCCGGGCATCATCGAGAGATGCCCGGCGAGGTCCTGATTGGTCTAACCGCCTGCCTTCTGCCTGGCTTCTTTGAGTGATTCAATGGTTTGCTCCATGATCGTCGCTGGCACAAAGCTAGGCGGGAACGAACGAGGCGGATACTCTTTGAACGTCTCCACAAATTTAAAGACTTCATCCATTGCTCCATAGACTTGACCGACATGATTGAGCTGCCAATCCCAAAACGTGTTCGATGTGATGTCCGCTCTTTCGTAGGGATCCTGGAAGAGATTGAATATTTTTTGCAGGCGAAGCTTTGTGAAGGGTTCCGCCCAGACTCCCATGGTGCCGCCGAGACGCTGTTCCGCATAGACATACTTGTAATCGCCCTGTCGCATGGCAACCAACAACCCATCGTCATCGGCATAGAAGAATTTGTCGCGGGCGCTTTTCACTTTGCTGTCATTTTGCACGGTGCCACTGACGGCACGGAGGAATGCAGATTGATCAAAGCCATCGAGATGCACTTTGTAGTCAATCCCATTAGCTTTATAGCCGCTTTTCAGCTTGGCAACGATATCCGGCTCCCCGGCAATCGCGCAGAGCGTGGGAATCCAGTCATTGTGGCTCATCAACTCATTTGTCACGGAGCCCGGCTTGATCACACCAGGCCAACGCACAAGGCAAGGTACACGGAATGCTCCCTCCCAATTGGTGTTCTTCTCCGAGCGGAATGGCGTCATGGCGCCATCTGGCCATGTATTCATATGCGGGCCGTTGTCAGAAGAATAAACAACGACGGTATTGTCCGCGATGCCCATATCGTCCAGTGCTTTCAGGATTGTCCCGACAGTATCATCATGCTCGATCATGCCGTCGATGTACTCGCTGTCTCCATGTTTGTAGCGGCCACGATGCTCCGCGCGGACGTGCGTGCGCAGATGCATGCGGGTAGCATTGAACCAGCAGAAGAACGGCTTTCCGGCCGCGTGCTCCCGTTTCATAAAATCGATCGCTGCGGCAGATGTTTCATCATCGATCGTTTCCATGCGCTTCTTGGTCAGGGCGCCGGTGTCCTCGATGGTCTGCTTTCCGACCTTGCCGAAGCGAGGGTCATCCGTGGGGTCGTCTTTGTCAGTGGCCTTGCATTTGAGCACACCGCGCGGGCCGAACTTGGCAAGATAGGCCGGGTCTTTAGGGTAGTCCGGCAGTTCTGGCTCCTCCTCTGCATTGAGGTGGTAGAGGTTTCCGTAAAACTCGTCAAAGCCGTTTACGGTGGGCAGACTGGGATTGCGGTCGCCGAGATGATTCTTCCCAAACTGGCCGGTGCGATATCCGAGGTTTTTCAGCAGTCCCCCGACGGAAGGGTCGCTCTGGCTCATACCCATCGGTGCGCCTGGGAAACCCACCTTGGTCAGCCCTGTCCGAATTCCGTGCTGGCCTGTGAGGAAGGCTGCCCGGCCAGCTGTGCAACTTTGCTCGCCGTAATAGTGCTGGAAGCGCACGCCTTCCTTGGCCAAGCGGTCAATGTGCGGTGTTTCATAGCCCATGACACCAGTGCTGTAGGCGCTGATGTTGGCAATGCCGATATCATCTCCCCATATGACAAGGATGTTGGGTTTTTTGTCAGCCCCTTGAGCAGGAGTAAACAAGCAGAGAAGCGCCGTGCCGGCCGCCATGAGCCGCGAACCGCAGCTGAGTAGTATTCCCTTGGTTTTCATAGGTTCTGTTCGTTGTGTTGTCTCAACTGAAAGTGAAGTGATAAAAGAGGATCACGGCAGTGGCTGCGGTTCTGGAAACTTCCAGGTGCCGTCCAAAATCTCGGGCCGCGGCCGATAGAGCCGTACGGTGTAGTTCCAGCCTTGGGTTATCGGCAACCAATTGACAGCGTCATTGGGCTCGCCTCCGAATTGAACTGTAACGAACCCGTCACTACCTTTTTTGGCCGTGACGTTGTTGAGTGAATAGGCGTTTGCCTTGTTTGGTTCGAAATAGCCCTTTGCATTGTAAACGCTGATGGACCAAAAGGCATCTACTGGTACGTCTTTTACCACTACCTTGTAAGCGGTCTTTCCATCATTGTTGGTTGGTGTGATACTCAGGTAGGAAGCGTCCTTTTCAGGATTACCCCCCCAGCCTCCCGCAGTACCGAGAAGATGTCGAATGGGGTCTACTTGGTCCTTCGTCCCGAATGCCTTATTAAAAGTTGAGACTGTGCTGCCGAGAACCAACAATGCTTCCCGAACTTTCTTCTGGCTGGCCTGGTCCCATGCAGGAATTTCAAAGCTGCCAACGCTTTTTTGACTTATTCTAATCGCATCCTGGAGCGCATGCACTTGTTTGAGATCATCCGTATCTACTGGATTCACAAAGGTTCGCACTGCCGCCACCATGTAGCGAGTTCCGATCTTTTCTTTGGTAAAGGTGTAGGCCCCCGCTCCGTAGTGTACTTCTGGAACATAGTGATCCTGATTGATCAACATCAGTGACATGAACCTCTTACCAGAATCGGGCATAGTGAGGGTCACGGGACCTGCCTCCAGGTCAAACACGCCTGAAGAGTAAAGGGTGTCACGATTCAGGCGAATGACTGTCTGATTATCTATCGCGGCTGGTTCTCGGCGATGGAGGAGTTTACCGAATCCCCCATCCTTTACCATGCTGCCAAAATAGAAGTCAGATTCTGCCCGGGCGAAATTGTCCACCGAGACAAGAATGGGGCCAGATGTAGCTCCAGATTCGGCATGGGCCAGAGCAGAAGAAACCATCAAAAGCACCGCAGCCAGTCTGAGATTAGTACTAGAATTTTTCATGAGCTTATTTCAATTTTTCGATGTCTGGCAGTAACCACGTCTTCTCGAAGAGTGGCTTCTCTGGGCCGTAAAGGCGGAAGAGCACTTCGAACTGACCTTTGGCATTCGTCGGCACCCAATTCGATTCCTTGCCGGCTGGGGCAGCAGGTCCAAAGTAGATATCCACTGAGCCATCGTCATTCGTCTTGATGTCTGGTGTGTTGGAAGCACGGCTGAACCATTTCTGATCACGGATGAGCGCATGGGTCTTGCGGTCGTAGGCGGTGGCAGACCAGTAGAGCCGGACTGGTGCCTTGGGTGGCACGGTGAGCCGATAGGTGCTGGCGCCATCGAAGGGCTTTCCATCCTTATCCACGATGGTCATGAGATAGTACTGCCCCGTGCCGATCTTCTTGGCGCTGAAGAAAACCAGGGAATAGGTCATGCCACGTCCTTCGACAGGATAAGCATCAGGATTCGCAAAGTTTGTCATGATGCCTTCGGCAACCTCTGGATTGGCGGGCAGGGCCCAATGGGTGCCTTTATTGAAGGGTGGCTCAAAGACATCCTTATACAAGAGATCAAGCCAGGCATGTGCCTCCTGGGCGGCTTCGATAAGGATTTTCGCGCTCTGCGCATTGAGATTAAACGGCTTACCTTTTTCGATGCCAATTGTTTTCAGTATACCGATCATGGCCTTGTCCCGCTCCAACCATGGCTCGCGCTGAACGAAACGGTCCAGGGTCTCGAAGAATCGCACGTCATAAGGTATGGTGCTGTCGAAGAGTTCCTCAATCGCATCAACAAAGACCGTTGGGGGTGCGTTGGCCGCTTGCGACAGCGGATAAAACTTGATGCGTTTGCCGTATTCGACCGCTTTGGCGATGTCTGCCTCGCTGCCATTTTTCAGGTTTGAGCGGAGGAGCGCAAATCCGGCGTAACTACCTGATGTGAGTGGGATGTAACCTTCGGGAGCCTTGTCCTTGTAACCGGGAGGAAGGATCAGATATTTTCCGCCTTTACCTTTGTCGACCCCCGCTGGCCCAACGTCCTCCAAGGCAATCTGCCAGGCGTCATCGATGCTGCCGGTGATGGAGGCTCCATCTTCTGCGGGAGGAATTTCCAAAACCATGGGGCCTACGTCTTTCGTATTGAAAAACGGCATGATGTAGATGGTGTCCGGATTCGGCGTGAGCGTCTGATTCTTCCAGGTAAGCGGGCGCGACCAAAAGGTGATTTGATTGAAGTCAGCCTTGGCCTTGGCCATAGCCTGGAACATCAGTTCCGCATTCACCGCTGGCATGCCCCAGATCACGGCTTCGACGGCACGACGATGCAATGTGCGCTCAGCGAGCTGGGCTGGGGTGAAAGATGTGTCGACGGCATTGGGGGCCGCTTCCGCGTGAAGTGATCCTGATACAGTGACTGACAGCAGAAAAGCCAGTGTGGCGGCGGTACGATGAACACTATAGGGGTTCATAAATCGGTCATTTTTTATCACGTGGAAAGATGACACTCCAGTCATCCTTCATGCTCACGACAGTCCAGCCTCTGGCGGCAGCTTCGTCGAGGCCTTTCTCAAGTTTGCCGATGTGTGACTGGCGGTCATAGGCCCACTCGCGGTCGGCATCGGTGTGATGCACAATCAGACCGAAGCGTGCGCCCATGCCGCTGGTGGTCCATTCCAGCATCTGGAAATCGCCATCCGAGTTTCCAAACGCCATGATGGGACGGCGGCCAATGTGCCGCTGAATGCCAACGGGCTTTCCTTCCTTGTCATCATTCAGCACGAGCTCAGGCAGTTTCACCATCACTGGCTTGCCATCCCGCTGTTCATACTTGAGCCCGCCGCTGGAGCCCACGACTTGCTCGGGAGGAATGCCATAGGTCTTCTCCACCCAAGGACGCATGAATTCAATGCCGCCTCCTGAGACGATAAACGTTTTGAAGCCATTGGCTCGCAGATAGGTCAGCAACTCCAGCATGGGCTGAAAGATCATCTCGTTGTAGGGCTTGCCACTTTTGGGATGCTTGGCTGTGCTGATCCAGGTGTTCACTGCCGCCTCGAATTCATCGGTGGTCATTCCCGCGTGTGTGGCTGCTACGATAGCCAAGAGTGCCTTTTCTCCTCCTGCCAGAGCGGCCTTCAGATCGCCCTTAAGCAGCGAAGCGAAGGGTTCCTTCTCCTTCCACTCCGGATGCTGCGGGGCCATGTTCTTCACTTGCTCAAGCGCGAAGGCCAGTTGGAAATACATGGGTTGCTCGGACCAGAGCGTGCCGTCGTTGTCGAACGTGGCAATGCGTTCCGGCACCGGCACAAAATCAGCCGATCCTTCCTTCGTGACCTTTTCGACAAATGCGACGATCGCTCTTTTCGGACCAGTGTCGTTCCAGGACGGCAGCGGATCCTGAGCCATGACGGAAATGGCCGGGCACAAGCAGAGAAGTGTAAGGCAAGCTTTCATATGATTGAGTGCCGATGAAGGAGCAAAGCGAGGATCGCATTGGGGTCAGCGGATGCCCCGGAAACGCGGCCCATACACGTAAGGACCATAGGCGCCGTACCAGTTCATCGCGGCAGCCTGGTTCATCTGTGCGGCCATGTAGTTGTCCTGCGCGATATTTTGCTGGATGGAGAGCTGCTCGTAGCGTTGGTATTCCGCTTGCCCGCCTACGTAGGCGACGCCCTTCTTTTCGTCTTTATAGGCGTAGAGGATCTTACCTTGCACCGAGAAATTGAGGACTTTGTAAGGTTCCGCAGCGGCATACAACTCCTTCTGTTTAGGCGTCTCCGGCGTTTTCGCCACGAAACCGGCGGCAGTTAGAAGAGATTCCTTGTTGGAAGAATCCATACTGGCGCAGCCAGTGAGGAGGAACAGGACTCCCATGCTGGTGATCAGCGGGAGATGACGGGTGATGAAACGGATGGATTTCATAGTTTGGATGTCGTGCGTTAGGTGTGAAGTGAATGCGTGTTACGGGGGGACGCGCGAGGAGTCGGGTCCTGGCGAGGAACTGGCGCAACGGAAACCAATGTGACTCATGCCCGTATCTGACGGGGTGCCGCGACGCGCGGCGGGACGGTAGCTTTCGCAATAGTCCACATGACAGAGAAAGGAGCCACCCTTCGTGACTCGTTCGGTCCCCTGCCCCGGATGCCCGGGATTCCAACTGGAAGTGGGTCCCTGCGGATTGCGGCAACTCGGCTCTTTCGCCTGGAGCAAATGCGTATCGGGGCGATAGAGATCGCTCACCCAGTTCCAGACATTGCCGCCCATGTCATAGAGACCGTAGGCGTTCGCGGCAAAGGTGCCTACAGGTGAGGTGCGTTCGAAACCATCGTCTTTGGTATTCTTAAAGGGAAATTCACCGTTCCATGTGTTGGCCATGAACTTGCCATCCTTTTGAAAGTCGTTTCCCCAAGCGAACCGCACCTTTTCCAAGCCGCCGCGTGCGGCGAACTCCCACTCGGCCTCAGTGGGGAGACGTTTGCCAGCCCACCGGGCATAAGCCACGGCATCATCCCACGAAGCTTGAACGACAGGATGGTCTTCCCTGCCTTCAAGATTGCTTCCAGGTCCCTCTGGATGACGCCAATTCGCTCCTGGCACCCAGCGCCACCAGGCGTTCATGTTGTTCAGGTCGACGGGGCCGGAAGGCGGCGTGAAGACCATCGATCCTGGTTTCAAAGCTTCATCCGGCGGCTTTGGCGTATCTGCAGGGAGTTGTTTCTTGAGCTCATTCCAATCGACGGGACGCTCGGCAGTGGTGACGTATCCCGTAGCTTCGGTGAACTTCCGAAACGCAGTGTTAGTGACATCATTTTTGTCCAGCCAGAATCCATCGACCGTGACCTGGTGCGTGGGCTGCTCGTTACGGCGGGAGCCTTCAAGATCTGATCCCATGGTGAAGGTGCCGCCTTTGATCCAAACCATGGTGGATGGATCGGCAGCCATGAGCTCTGTGCCTACTAGCCCACCAAGCGCCAGAACGAACAATCGCCCTGGCACCGCTACCGCCATGTCGAGGAAAGACATTGAAAATCACAGATTAAAGTGAGACGAAGCAGGCGCCGTAGTCTCGATGGCTTGGGGAATTCCATCATGCCAAAACGCAGCCCCTAGTGCCAGAGATTAATGACACTTAGGCAAAAAAGACACACTTCCTCGTGTTAGTAGTTGGGACCTATGCATTTCAATTGTCGTCAGCCTTCAAACAGTTTGCTTTGTAACTCGATGAAGCTCAAAGCGCGTCGTCAGATTGAAGGGCATGCCATATGGATGGAATCCCTACCTGATAAAAAAGTGCAGTAGCTAGTCCCAAGGAAATAGCAATTAGAGTCAAGACTTGGGTAACTTCCTCGAGACTCGACAGCTTACCGGCCTGCAATTACGTAGAAAAATCCGTCTGCAATCTTCCGGGAATTGGGTGGCTCGTAAAGTGATCCGGGCGGCATGATCTGGTAGCCCTCACTCCAGCCTTCCCTGCCTCCAGTGACGATGGTGATACCTTGATCATCCACAACCGTGTAGATGGCGTGTTTTGGGATGGCTTGACGAAGCACTGGCTGAATGAGTGAGTCTGGAATGATATAACCAAAGTACCCTATTTGTGTTTCATCGCGCGGAGCAATGCGGACCAAATCCGCAGCCGCCTGACGCAATGATATCAAGCCAATTTTTTGGAAGGCAGCTCTTTCTGAATATGAAACAACTGCATTGAGGCCAAGTCCCGTCAAAAAGAGGGTTGGTATGAAAAACACGCCAACGGCGGCACCGATGAGGGTGTAAATGAAGCGTTGGCGGCGCCAAAAGAAAACGGACATACCGAATACAATGGCGCCCAACGACGATAGCAACACTCCGCCAAGGAATAGAACAAGCCAAACAAAAAGGTTCATAGGCGGACGATGGGTAATGTCGTGCGCCAGGCCGGTATAAATGATGTAACCCCACAATGCAGTCGCCGTCATGGCCGTAAGGACGACAAGTGAGGCGAGGTGGGGATGCATGACTAATCTCTACATCCTACCGATACCCCGGCACCCAAGCACGAAAATACGACCGACCGCAGACAATATTGTGTCGCAAAAAAGGCGCTGCACTTGCCATTGGATGCGCCCTCGCTCAATGACAAGTCGAGTGGCACGAAGCTAGTTGTTCTGGAACATCGAAAAGATGATGATCACGATGATCACAGCGATGCTGACGAGGGCGATCTTGATCCAGCTCAATGGGTATTCGCCGGTGATCTTGCCGGTAGAGCCGTTCACGGCCACCTGGTAGCTCTTGGCACCGTAATTATAGCTGAGAAGCCAGATAGGCAGGAGAATGTGTTTGAACGTCTGAGCGGAGTAGTCCGCCTGAACTTTCAGGTTCCGATGAGTATCACCGGGGACTTGTCCGGCGCACATGGTACGAAGCGCGGTGTCCATGCGCTCGCGAGAACCCTGGGCGGCGGCGACAAGGTCGATTTGATACTGCTCAACCACCCAGCCGGAGACAAAGCCTGGATCGTAGGGCTTGATTTTTGTAGTGGTCGGGAAAGGTTCAAGTTCGTAAAGCAGCTTGGTGTGCACCCCTTTGGAGGCGGGCAGGAGCACATCGTCAAAAAAGTGCTGCAGCGAGCCGCTGGCGTATTCCCAGCGAATACGGCGCTCGTTTTCGCCTTTTGAATTCCGTGTGTAATAATAGTGACCCGCCTCGGCCTCCCACTGAGCGGCGACATGAGCGTCGAAGGTCCAGTAGGGCAGGTAAACACCGTGCAGCGTGTCTGTGAGGGCCTTGGACTTCAGATTGTTGGGCGCGAACCAGTGGCTGCCATACCATTGGCGGATCTGCTCACGCACGGTGGTGTCGGCGACCTCAAAGGGAAGCAAGCCCGCGGGACGTATCGGCGCTTTAATATCCTCCAAGCTGAGGAGTGATGGTGAGCCGCAGAAGTCGCAACGCTGGGCTACGCGAGTTTCATCGAAGACAGAGATGGCCTGGCAGCTCTGGCATTTGACCGTTTTCTTTTCCGCCGCCCAGCCACGCTGATCCTCAGGAAGTGAGCGAAGGGCGGTAACGAGGTCATTTTCTTCTACCACACCATCGACTTTGATTTCGGCCGGGGACTGCGTGCCGCAGAAGGGGCAGATGAGGAGCTTTTTGGCAGGGTTCCATACCGCCTCCGCACCACAAGCGGGGCAGTTGTATTTACTGATAGCGGTGACTTCGTTACCTTCGGGTGGGGGTGTCACGGGCGGGAGTGGTTAGGCGCGTTGTGGGAGTGTGGCAGATACGGGTGGCTCAATGAGATCGGAAGGCCCATGACGACTGCGTGGCAAGATTGCTCCGCCACGCAGTTCAGACCGTGAATCGCCGCGAAAGGCGACTAGTGCTTCAGGAATTCGTCCAGAGCAGCCTTCGTGATGCGATACTGGGAGCCGATCTTCTTTCCTTTGAGGTCGCCACCTTCAATGCTGGCGAGCACGTCGAGTTCCGTGACACCGAGGACCTGAGCGACCTGGGCCGGCGTGAGGATATCGGGAGTGCCACCTCCTGCAGCAGGGGCTGCTGCGGCAGCGCCACCGGGAAGCGGAGGAGGACCACCCGCAGGGCCGCCACTCGGCGTCAGATTTGTGTTTTTCATCATCTCCTGCGCCATGGCGAAGCCGATGGCCATTTCCGCGGGAGCACCGGCGCCACCGCCACCTTTGGCCATGCCCTCGGCCATTTGGAACTTCACGTAGTCGTTGAGGTTCCCGATCGCGCTCATGCTGCTGCGCTTATCGATAGCTTGCTCGACTTCTGGCGGAACGCTGGCGTTTTCAAGAATAAAACTTGGAAACTCAATGCCGTATTTGCTGCTCAGCACAGGGTTGATGATGGGCAAAAGGGCGTCACCGAGTTCGGAATAGCGGGTGGCGAGATCCAGGACGGGAACTTTGGCCGAAGCGATGGCTTCGCTGAAGACGCTGACAATGCGGGAGCGCATGGTATCGGCGAACTCGTCCAGACGGAAGTGGTGGTCGGACCCGGCGACTTCTTTCAGGAAGAGCGGCACATCCACAATGCGGAAGTCAAAGGTGCCGAAGGCGCGGACACGGACAATGCCGAAGTCCTGGTCTCGCATCATGATAGGATTGCTGGTACCCCACTTGTTGCCGGTAAAGAGGCGCGTATTGACGAAATAGATGTCGGCCTTGAAGGGCGACTCAAAGCCGTATTTCCATCCTTTGAGCGTGGAAAGGATCGGGATGTTGTCCGTAGTCAGCGTGTGTTTGCCGGGACCGAACTTGTCCCCGAACTGACCGAGATAGACAAACTGCACCGTTTGCGACTCACGAACGATAAGTTGTGCCCCGTTCTTGATTTCCTTGTCTTCGTCCGGGTAGCGGAAGGAAAGAGTGTCCCGCGAGTCGTCTGTCCACTCGATGATTTCGAGGAACTGTCCTTTGAGGTAATCAATCAGGCCCATGGCAGATGCAGTAGTTTAGTTGTGGATTTGAGTTTTTGACCGTGGCGAATTGTAGAATGGCAGCAGGGATACGCTAGCGAAGAAATTGGCAAGTTGGTAAGCAAATACGGTCTGTGGCGTGTGACCGATGAGCCTGGATTGGGTTCGAAAAAAGTGGTGCCTATGGCATTTATTAAGACCGCTTAATATTCAATACCCGCATAATACCTGCGCGGATTGTGTGCTAGTCGCTGCGAGTCCCTTAGGTGCACCGGCCCCGAGCTGGGTATGATTCCCTTTGAACAGTAGTGCATACCAGCATCGTGCTCAGACGAGCCTTGCTGCCGCATAAGACGACAGGCGATGCGCTGAGGACCTTAAGGTTAAGGTCGATCCACAACAGACAAGAAACTACCCTGTCACTTTGGGGCCGAAGGCCTGGTATTATGTGAAGAGAAAACTTCCCAATGCCCATGCTTCACGAGTTCAGGGGTCTCTAGAGCGCTGAGAAGCAGCTGACGAAGGCTCTGCCCAAGATGGCAAACGAGCTACGAACGAAGACTTGGCGGCTGGTTTTGATCAGCATCTCCCGAAAGCGGAAGGGCCTGTAGCGCGGGTTGATCGCATTTTTGAGAGGCAACCGCCGTCGGGTATCCGGCGCGATTCAGGAGTGCTATGCGTGCAATCTGGAAAGGCTCAATCAGTTTCGGTTTGGTGAACATCCCCATCGCCCTGTATCCGGCGACAAAGTCGGAGGATCTTCGATTTCGACTGTTGAGGGAGAAGGATCACAGTCCGGTAAACTACAAACGAGTCGCGGAGGCGGACGGGAAAGAAGTGCCGTGGGAACAGATCGTGAAAGGGTATGAGCACGAAAAAGGCAAATTCGTCGTGCTAAAGGATGAGGACTTCAAGCGGGTGGACGTTGAGGCGACGCAGTCTGTGGACATCCAGGTTTTTGTGGATCTTGGGGATGTGAATCCGGTCTTCTTCCACAAGCCGTACTTTATGGAACCGCAGAAGGGCGCGGATAAAGCCTATGTGCTGCTGCGGGATGCGCTGCGGGACACCGGGAAGATTGGCATTGCGAAGGTAGTGATCAAGACCCGGCAACATCTGGCGGCCGTGAAGGCACAGGACGACGGCTTGATGCTGGAACTGATGCACTACGCCGCGGAATTGCGGGATCTGGATGAGTTCAAGCAACCAAAGGAGTCCAAGCCCAGCCCTAAGGAAATGCAAATGGCCAAGGCATTGATCGAAAGCATGAGCGACACTTGGGATCCGGAGGCCTATCAGGACGAATACCGAGATGCGCTGGAGCAGATGATCGAAGAAAAGATCGAGCGCGGCGACAAACCGGCACCAGCAGTGCGCGCGAAAAAGCAGCCAAAAAACGTGATCGATCTAGTATCCGTGCTCGAAGAGAGTTTGAGAAGCAGCAGTATCAAGCCGAAGCGGTCTGCTGGCGCTAAAAAGAGCACTGTGAAGAAGGCCACGGCCAAAAAAGCGTCCAGCAGCAAGAAACGTAGCAGTTCGAAGGCCGCTTAATTTGGGGCCGTATCCACGGAGGGTTGCCGTATGTCTCTCAAGGAATACCGCCGCAAGCGAGACTTCAGCATCACTGCGGAGCCAGCTCCGTCGAAGAAAAGTGCAGCGAAGAAGAGCGGGCAGCGCCAGTTCGTGATTCAAAAGCACGACGCAACGCGACTGCATTATGATCTGAGGTTTGAGCTCGGGGGCACGCTCGTCTCGTGGGCGGTGCCGAAGGGGTTGCCTTTGAACAAAGGTGAGAAGCATCTGGCAGTGAAAGTGGAGGATCATCCCCTCGCCTACCGGCATTTTGAAGGGACGATTCCTAAAGGCCAGTATGGCGGCGGGACTGTGCAGGTATGGGATACAGGCACGTATGAAGCGCTGACGCCGCATCCCGTGAAAGAGATCGAAGGCGGCAAGCTGCACTTCGTGCTGAAAGGGAAAAAGCTGAAGGGCGAATGGTATCTGGTTCGGCTGAAGGGCGAAGACGATCAATGGCTGGTCATCCGGGCAGATGCGGACCACCCGCCCATAGCCAAACTAAAGGAGTCGAAATCCGCGCTAAGTGGGAAAACGCTGCAGCAACTCAGTGAAAGTGGAGAAGTTTGGGAGTCCAAACGAGCCAAGGCATCTGATGAGGACAAGCCCAAGGTTTTGGCAAAGGTGACGCGGACCAAGGTGAAGCCAGCACACAGAGAGAAGTTTGATCCGAAGAATTTTCTTGAGCCGATGAAGGCTCTCTCGGTGACGGAACCGCCCCATGGTGAATGGGTTTGGGAGATCAAATTCGATGGCTTTCGCATTGTCGCCTACAAGGATGGCAAAAGCGTGCATTTGATGTCACGCACGCAGCATGATCTGACGGACAAGTTTCCTGAGATTGAGGAAGCTGTGCGCGGACTGAAGGCGAAACGGGCCATCATCGATGGCGAGATTGTGGCTCTGGATCCAAAGGGAAGGTCATCGTTTCAGCTCCTGCAAGCTTATGAGTTGGGTCAGGAGAAACCGCCGTTATGTTTTTACACTTTTGATGTGCTGGCCCTGGAAGGGAAGAGCTTGCGGAACCTCCCATTGGAAGAACGAAAAGAGAAGTTGGAAAGTCTGCTACCGGCGAAAGACAACATCATGCGTTTCTCAGCCTCCCTGCCCGGGACGGTGGAACAGTTGATGGAGAAGGTGAGATCGTTAGGCTTGGAGGGTCTGATTGGAAAGAAGCCCGCTTCCACTTATGAAGTCGGCCGCCGGACGGGAGCATGGATCAAGCTCAAGCATGGCCAGCAGCAGGAGTTCGTCATTGGTGGCTATTCCGAACCCAGCGGCAGCCGGCATCACTTCGGAGCATTGCTGGTCGGCGTTTATACCAAAGGAAAACTGATCTATTCCGGCAAGGTTGGAACGGGGTTCAATCACGCAAGTCTCAAGGATCTGTTTCAGCAGATGAACAAGCTGAGCCGCAAGGAATGCCCTTTCACCAATCTCCCTGAAGAGCGCGAGGGCCGGTATGGAGCGGGCATCACGGCGAGCGTCATGAAACGCTGTCATTGGATCCAGCCGAAGTTGGTAGCTCAGATCAAGTTCGCCGAATGGACTCGAGATGGGCGGTTACGTCAGCCGGTGTTCCTGGGTTTGAGAGAAGACAAGGATGCGAAAGACGTCGTCCGTGAAATCACTGTGTAGCCATTTGGTTTATCGTCATGTCCGCACGCAAACATACCACGCTGCAAGTCGGCTCAAAAAAAGTCGAAGTCTCAAGTCTGGACAAGGTCTTCTACCCCAAAACGGGATTCACCAAAGGAGAGGTCATTGATTTCTATATCAAGATCGCACCGGTGCTGCTTCCGCACCTGAAGGGACGGGCCATCACCATGAAACGCTATCCGGATGGCGTCGAAGGAATGTTCTTCTACGAGAAGCAAAAGCCCTCTCATGCGCCGAGTTGGATCAAAACAACCACGGTTGAAAAAACAGACGGTGAGATCAACTATTGCCTCGTCAATGATCTTCCGACGCTCGTGTGGATGGCGAATATCGCGAATCTGGAACTGCATCCCTTCACTCATCTAGCGAAGGCACCGGCCACGCCGACTTCGCTGGTATTTGATCTGGATCCCGGACCTCCGGCTAACGTGCTGGACTGCTGTGAAGTGGCGGTGAGACTGCGAGACATTTTTAAGAAGCTGGGGCTGGAATCCTTTATCAAGACTTCGGGTTCCAAAGGGATGCAGATGGTGGTACCGCTGAACACGCCGGGGCGCTACGAGCGGACCAAGGCCTTCGCCCACACACTGGCCGAAGCGCTGGCACATGCCTGGCCTGAGTGCGTCGTCTCGGACATGAAAAAAAGCCTGCGAGAGGGCAAAGTCCTGATCGACTGGAGCCAAAATGATGACAAGAAAACGACCGTGAGCGTCTATTCCCTGCGTGCGAAGGATGAGCCGACGGTGTCGACTCCCGTCGAATGGAAAGAAGTGGAGAAGGCTCGCAAGACCAAGAATGCGGGCTTGTTGAAGTTCACTGCGGCAGAAGTGATCAAGCGTGTCTCAAAGAAAGGCGATCTCTTTGAGGAAGTGCTAACGATGAAGCAGAAGCTGCCGGATATCCGTCAACTTGGCCGCATAAGTGATTGAACGCCATCCGCGAACGACTCATGGGGCGATATGAGTGTATGCAAATACGCTTCGCGCCTGGTTTAGTGCTAATCCTCTTATGCTGGACTGCCTGTGGGGCGGAAGAGCCAGCCAATAAGCCGACCGGAGAACAGGCACTGAAACTTCAAGTGTGGTTGGACCGCCAGAACTTCGGTCCTGGGAAGATAGATGGCAAAGGTGGGGAGTTTACATCCAAGGCAGCCGCGCTTTACCGCGAAGCAAACCCAGACGCACCCAAGGATGATGCAGGATTGGCCGGGAAATGGACGGAGCCCGCCACGATTGATTATACGGTGCAGGACAAAGATTTGAGCCTGGTCGGGGAGCTTCCGACTGACAAAGAAGCTCAGTCAAAACTAAAGACCTTGCCGTATCCGGATCTCGCCCAGGCACTGGCGGAGAAATTCCATGCCGACAAAGACTATATAGTTGAGCTCAATCCAGGGAAGGATGTCAACGCTTTCAAAGCAGGAGATGCCATCAAGGTGCCTAATGTGGAGCCCCTTGAAGTCGCTGCACTGCGCGAAGGCAAACTACCTACCAAGGCGGAATTCGCCAAACGAATCATCGAGGTAGACACCAAAGAGAAGATGCTGAAGCTGATAGAAGAAGGCAAGGTATTGGCGGCTTTTCCGGTGACACCGGGATCTGACAAACTCCCTGCTCCCCTAGGCGAATGGACGGCGGAGAGGATCGTGACCATGCCTCCCTACCTTTGGGATGAAAGTATGCTGAAAGAAGGTAAAAGAAGCGAAAACACATTAGAACTGCCTCCTGGACCGAGGTGCCCTGTGGGAGTGCTGTGGATCGGTTTGAACAAGAAAGGCGTCGGAATTCACGGAACAGATTCGCCCGACACTATCGGCAGATCCGTAAGCCATGGCTGTGTACGGTTGGCTAATTGGGACGCGATCAAGCTGAGCGGCATGATCACTGAGAAGATCAAGGTTGTCATCAAGTAAGAACGCGGAGCGAGGCTGCTTTCGAATGTTCGTTGGGGGCCTATGCTGCTTTGGCCTTCTGCTTTTTGACGTCGCGCAGAGTGCGCTTCCATGTTTCGTGCTTTTGTTCCTTGGCTTCCTCTTTCAAGCGGCGCTGAAGTAGCACGAAGACAGCGGCTTCTTCAGCCTTGAGTTGTTTGAGGTGAGGGAGCTTTGGAGAAATGCGCTGAGTGATCGTTGCGATCGTCGAGCCCTCCAGATAGGAATTCAGGATACCGGGATGCACGTAACACTTCCGGCATACCGTTGGTGTATTTCCCAGCATCTTCGACACAGCCTCAATGGCCGTAACGATGTTTCGTTTGGCTTCGGCACTGGAGGTGACCATTTCAAACTCTTTCAAAGCCGTAGCGGCCAAAACCGTGCCAGCCCAAGTGCGGAAATCTTTAGCCGTGAAATCACCTTCTGTGATCTCGCGAAGGTAAGAGTTTACGTCCTGCGAGCCAATGTCATGACTAACACCATTCGCGTCGCGGTAACCGAACAGTTCCTGCCCCGGAAGGTCCTGGCAGTGCCGAACAACGCGAGCCACCCGCTTGTCCGCAAAGCTGATTTGATGCTCTTTGCCACTTTTTCCTTTAAAGGAAAAAGAGATGCTTGAGCCGTTCACCTTCACGTGCCGTTTCCGCATGGTGGTCAAACCATATGATTTGTTTTGCCGGGCGTATTCGTCATTGCCCACGCGAATGAGAGTGGCTTCCAGGAGGCGGACGACCGTCGCCAAAACCTTCAAGCGCGGGTTCTGGTCATTCGCCATGTCCTTGGCGACGCGGCGACGAATTTTGGGTAACGCTCTGGCAAACGCCAGCATGTGATGGAACTTGGTATCATCACGCTGCTCCCTCCATCGCGTATGGTAGCGGTACTGCTTGCGGCCGCGGACGTCGCGCCCCGTTGCCTGGATATGACCGTTGGCCAGCGGACAGATCCAGACCTGCTCCCATGCTGGCGGTACCACGATACTGCGAATGCGCGCCAGAGTGCCTTCATCGGCGACCTGTTTCCCGTGAGCGTCCAGATAGACGAAATCCTTGCCTTTGCGCTCTCGGGTGATGCCTGGCTTGGTATCGCTCACATAGCGAAGGCCGGCGGCCTCTGCCTCCTGCTTCGTGATGGCAACGACTGCTTCTAATGGGGAAGCGGTGGTTGGCTCAGCCGTTGACGATTTCGCCTCCATTGGGGTGCAAGACTTGTCCGGTTATATAAGATGAATCCGAGCTGGCAAGGAACACGTAGCTGGGTGCCACTTCGTTCGGCTCCCCTGCCCTGCCCAGCGGGACATCGGACCCAAACTGTTGAACCTTTTTTTCATCAAAGGTGGAAGGAATGAGCGGAGTCCAAATGGGGCCGGGGGCCACGGCATTGACGCGAATGCCACGCTTCACCAGGGAATGAGCGAGAGATCGTGTGAATGACACAATTGCTCCTTTGGTAGAAGAGTAGTCCAGCAGTTCAGCACTGCCACGGTAAGCTGTGACCGAAGTAGTATTGATGATGGTCGAGCCTTTCTTGAGATGCGGAAGCGCGGCCTTGGTCAGGAAGAAGAACGAGAAGATGTTTGTGCGGAAGGTCCGCTCGAGCTGCTCAGCCGTGATATCTTCGAGATTCTCCTGCGGATGCTGTTCAGCGGCATTATTGACGAGAATATCAATACCGCCCAATTCATCGACCACGCGCTTAACGACGAGTTGGCAGGTGGCCTCTTCACCGAGATCGCCCGCAATGGCGATAGCCTTACGGCCCAGCGCTTTGACGCCTTCAACTGTGGCCTCTGCATCCGTATGCTCATCGAGATAGGCTATGGCCACGTCCGCCCCCTCTGCGGCAAAGGCGAAAGCAACTGCTCGTCCGATGCCACTATCGCCTCCCGAAATGAGGGCAACTTTCCCATGAAGCTTCGGTATCCTAGCGCCCGATTGCGGCAGAGATTCCGGCAGCGGCTGCATGACATGCTCGAGGCCAGGCTGACGCTGCTGTGACTGAGCCGGCCGTTGCGGCTCGGGATCTTGTTGCAATTGAGGCATGAAATAATGGGTGGGATTTTGATCTGCGGGTTGTGAAGCGTTGCGCAGCTAGCGTCGTGATCATGCAGACTTCTTGGCTTTATTAGTTTTCTTTGCCGTCTTCTTGCTGCCCTTCTTGGCGGAAGAACTTTTCTTCGTTTTTTCCTCCTCTTTCTTTGTAGGCAGCTTCTTCCTTTTCGTGGCAGCGAACTCCTCCAACTGATCCTCCGACATGGACTCAGCCATTTGTTTGGAGGCGCCCTTCAGCGAGCTTTTGCTGGTCTCCCCGCGCTTGGCAGACAAGGCGGCTCCAGCGGCCATCTGTTGTTTTTTGGATCTGGCGGGCATAAGCGCGAAGCGTTGTATGTGAAGGCTTCGCGGCAATGGATGGGTGCGGATGCCTAGAGGCTCACAAGACATCCAAGTCCTTCTTAGATGACGATGATTTGTTGATGAAGGACAAAGCGCATGGGCATCTTGCCATCGGCATCTCCGGTTGGACGTATGCTCCGTGGCGGGACGTCTTCTTTCCCAAGAAGTGGCCACAGAAACGGGAACTCGAATATGCGTCCAGAATGGTGAATTCCATTGAGATCAACGGCTCCTTTTACTCTCTGCAACGCCCCACCAGCTATCGTGCTTGGTACCAAGCCACTCCGGAAAGTTTTACCTTTTCAGTCAAAGGACCTCGCTACATTACCCATCTTCGCCGGCTCAGGGACGTGGAAACGCCAATGGCGAATTTCTTTGCCTCAGGTGTCTTGTGCTTGAAGGAAAAGCTGGGGCCGATCCTTTGGCAACTGCCGCCGAGCCTGCGTTATG
Source organism: Phragmitibacter sp. (assembly GCA_965284365.1). GTDB lineage: Bacteria > Verrucomicrobiota > Verrucomicrobiia > Verrucomicrobiales > Verrucomicrobiaceae > Phragmitibacter. The sequence goes on along the minus strand of OZ260079.1, from coordinate 4,790,376 downwards.
ATCAGGATAAGCTCGAGGCTTTCCTCAAGCTGTTGCCGCATGATACCAGACAGGCCTCAGCACTCGCGAAGCTTCACAACGACAAGCTGAAAGTACCAGCCGCGACAGAGACAGACGCCAAGCGTCCGATCCGGCATGTTATGGAGGTAAGGCACCAATCATTCATTTGCGCCGAATTCGTTGAGCAACTGCGACATCATGAGGTTGGGCTCGTGGTGGCGGACACTGCGGGCAAGTGGCCCTTTATGGAAGATGTCACGGCAGACTGGGTGTATGTACGGCTGCACGGAGACGAGGAATTGTACACCAGCGGCTACACCGAGGCGTCGCTCAAGGAATGGGCGCGCAAAATCCGGGCCTGGGCGGGAGGAAAGATTCCAAGTCGCACAAAACTTGTTTCAGGAGTGGCACGCGAACCTTGGAGCACTGAAGCGCGGGATGTTTATGTTTACTTCGACAACGACGTGAAAGTGCATGCGCCATTCGACGCGATGCACCTAGCCCATCAACTCGGGGTTGGCGATGATCCGCCGGAAAAGCCGGATTTAGACCAGGTCAAAGAAGAACCGAGACAGCAATGGCCGGCTATCCCGCAGCATTGGCGCCCATAATAGCGCGCTTTGAAAGCAGTGCCCAGCCAGTTAATCTGCGTAACGCGAATCCTTCATGACGAGACGACATAGACAACCCACTCAGCTAAAAGGAGGACTCAGCCATGGGACAATGCGAAACTTGCGGGAACAACTACGATAAATCTTTCGATGTGGTGATGGCGGGGACCAAGCATACATTCGATAGCTTTGAATGCGCGATCCAGGCCCTGGCCCCAAAGTGCGCGCACTGCGGCACACGAATCATTGGTCACGGTGTGGAGGCGGATGATGCCATCTATTGCTGCGCTCACTGCTCCAGCATGGCGGGTGAATCCGGCCTAAAGGATCGGGCTTGACGCGTGGAGATGCGCCCCACCTTGAAAGCCGATGACGATGAAGGGTGCCAGAGAGCAACTTTGGCACAATCGGCGACTGAATTGCAAACGAAGCTCTGTTAGGTTGAATCGCCGACAACGGCGGCTTGGCCCGTGCGGTGCTTTAACGCCGTTTGCGCACCATTCCAATGCAACTCGACGCCAATCCATTCCACATGACGTTGTCTCTCCGGCCACGAAGCCTCAAGCGCTACCGGGACATTCTGAGCCTGTTCTACAAATACGGCAGGGGTGACCTTGTGAAACACGCGCCCATTGTGGATGATCCCCTCCCCTTTGCGCCACCGCCTCCCATCCCGCCTGAAGCCAAAGAATTGGCCAAAGACTTTGAGCGACTGGGGCCGACTTACATCAAGCTTGGACAATTGCTTTCGACCAGGTCGGACTTTGTGCCACCGGCTTACATGATGGCTTTGTCCAAGCTTCAAGACCGTGCGGAGCCAGTCCATATTGAGCATTTGCAGTCCATCATCTCGGTGGAGATTGGTGCCCGGCTCAATAAAGCCTTTCAGGAGTTTGAGATGACGCCCTTCGCCACCGCCTCCTTAGGCCAGGTGCACCATGCGGTGTTGCGAAATGGCAAACGGGTGGTGGTGAAAGTGCAGCGTCCCGATGCTCGCGAAATTGTAGCGGATGATCTGGATGCTCTATCGGAATTGGCGGAATTCCTCAACGAGAAGACCGATGTGGGCCGCCGGTATAATTTCAGCGGCATCGTGGAGGAGCTTCGGAAATCTCTCATCCAGGAGTTGGACTATCGTCTTGAGATGGGAAACTTGCGACAGCTGAGGAAATCCCTAGTAGCATTCCCAAATATATTGGTTCCTGAGCCGGTCGAGGATTATTCCAGCGGGCGCATTCTGACGATGGAGTACATTTCCGGCGAAAAGATCACGAAGATGAGTCCGCTTGTCAGGCTAGACATCAACGGCGATGCGCTGGCAGAGGAACTCTTCCGAGCTTATTTGCACCAGATCCTGGTAGAAGGATTTTTTCACGCGGATCCTCATCCCGGCAACGTGTTCCTGACCAATGACGGAAAGGTGGCACTCCTCGATCTAGGCATGGTCGGCCGGATAGGCGCCAGCATGCAGGAGCAGTTGCTCAAATTGTTGTTGGCCATCAGCGAAGGCCAGAGTGACCGCGCCGCAGAAATCGCACAACGGATGGGCCAGAAGCTGGATGGTTTCGACGAAGCTTCCTTCCGCCAGGGCATCGCTGATCTCGTTATGCAGCAGCAGAAGAAAACTCTAAATGATCTGCAACTCGGCCGAGTGATCATGAATGTGCAGAAGATCGCGGCAGAAACGCTCTTGCGGGTGCCCTCGGAGCTTACCCTTCTAGGTAAGACATTGCTGAATCTGGATCTAGTCGGAAAGACGCTGTCACCTGACTTCGACCCAAATGCCTCCATTCGCCGGAATGCTGCGGAAATGCTGCATTCGCGGACAGTGAAGCAACTGGCGCCAAGCAATCTCCTTTCCGTTCTGCTGGATACAAAAGAGTTCATTGAACTTTTACCCTCCAGACTGAATCAGTTTTTCGGACTGGTGGCGGACAACAAGCTCCGGCTGAAAGTCGACACCTTTAATGAGAAGCTGCTCGTGGCCACGTTTCAGAAGATCGCCAACCGTATTACACTAGGGTTGATTCTGGCCGCCATGATTGTCGGCGCCTCGCTCATCATGCGAGTGGAAACGAGCTTCCGCATCTTCGGGTATCCTGGCCTGGCCATGATCCTATTCCTCATGGCGACGTTGGGCGGCGTTTGGTTGGTCATTCAGATCCTTCTGCACGACACTTCAGAGAAGTGAAAGCAGCACCGCGCAAGGGGCATGAAAACTTTTAAGTGCAGGCGCAAAACAAAAAAGCGGCAAGGTTTGCACCTTACCGCTCTCAGCTTATTGAGTAGGATTCTACCGACGTTGACCGTCAGGGAAAGCGTCGCTCTTACTTGAGGTTTTCGAGCGCTTTATTCACATGGTCAAGGTGGGCTTGAAGCTTGGGGAGCGTCTTGCCTGCCCAAGCCTTCAAATCGCCATCATTGGCATTCTTTGAGGCATCTTCAAACTTGTCGACTGACTTTTGATGGTCGTCTTTAAGTTGCTTGAGGTAGGCTTTATCGAAGTCCTTGCCGGATTCTTTTTCCAACTTAGCGATCACATCAGGTGTATTCGAATCCCCAGCTGCGGAGATTTCCACGCCTTTGGTTTTCGCAAAACCGGCCAGTTCTTCGTTCACTGCGGTGTGATCTTTCACCATCATTTCCGCGATTGTCTTAACTTCGGCGCTTTCAGCTTTGCCTACGGCTAAGGTGGAGACTTTCACTTCGTTTTGGCCACTCATCGCAGCCATTTTTACGAATTTCTCATCGGAGGAGTTCAACATGCTTTTGGTGTCAGCGGCATGAAGGGTGCCGAGGCCCGCGATCGCGAGCGCTGCCAGCCATGAGAGGGTCAAATGTGTTTTCATTGTGTTTTATTAGATTTGGTTGGGTTCTTATTACTGTATCAGTTCATTGAAGTTCGTGCTCAAAGAGCGGCGAATACTCCTCCAAAGTTCGTTGAAGGGAGAACGTGCGGCCCCGTAATCACAACGCAACGGCTTAGCCTGATCGTCTTCTAGGGTAGACTGCTCAACTTGTGGCGTCTGTGGAATCCTGTCCCAGGAAAGCAGCCACATCCGTCCAAAGTTGCGTCTGCCTTCGATTCATATTCACTATGAGCATAAATCTCATGAACAAACGTGTAGCCATTCTTGCTGCTGATGGCTTTGAACAGGTGGAACTAGAGGAACCGTCCAAGGCGCTTGAGCGAGCCGGAGCCGATGTGGTGATTGTGTCTCTAAAGGAAGGCACCATTCAGGGGATGAATCACATGGATAAGGGTGATGCCGTTGAGGTGGACCTGCCGATCTCACGCGCTCACGCCGCCGACTTTGACGCATTGATGATTCCAGGAGGCTTGATCAATCCAGATGCTCTCCGGTCAAATAAGGAGGCGGTGCAGTTCGTCCGGGAATTTGCCGAAGACGGAAAGGTTATCGCCGCCATTTGTCATGCTCCTTGGGTATTGATTGAAGCTGGCATTCTAGAGGGAAGAACCGTCACTTCATGGCCCGCCATCCGTTCGGACGTTCTGAATGCCGGCGGCATCTGGGTAGACAAAGAAGTCGTCATTGACCACGGCTTGGTGACCAGTCGGAGTCCGGAAGACCTCGAGTCGTTCAATGATGGCATGATCAATGAAATTGCGGCGCATTAACAAGTTCCCGCTAACACTCAACAAGGAAAAGCTAAATATGACACCATTCGTTAGGTTCAAAGAACAGTTCGATGCTGCCATGAACCGCGCCGATCCGAGGCCGAAAGAAATGCTCTTTTTGCGCTACGAGGGAGAGGATGCCCTTCCTCTTTCCGCGCCCGATGGCGGCGCCGAGGCTGAGTGCCGAAATCTGGTTGCGCACTACGCCCTCATGGATGACTGCCAAAATTATGCGGTGGAGCATGGGGTGACCTCTACTTACATCTTTTTCTCGCCTGCTAAGTATGGAAAGTGGTTGGCGGAGCATCAAGCTGAAGACTCGATCGCAAATCGGGCCAAATGGGCAGAATCACAAACTCAAGTGAAGGTAGACACCGGCGCGACTGCTGACTTGATTTGGTTTCTGGTCCTCGGCGAGCCAGACTGGTACAAGCGTCTTGTCCCACCGTACATCGACGATAAGAAGGGTGACACCCCGACAACCGTGCCTGTCGCTACGGATGTGACTGGAGACTGACGCCGAACTTGCAACTCTTAAGCAACCGCCAGTGCACCTTAATCGCCTATGAAATCAGAATCCCCCTGGCAATTGCCGGACTCAATTGGGTACCCTTCGTTCGGTGCGGATCTCACCGTAGATGCCCTCATCATTGGCGGGGGCATCTCCGGTATGACAGCGGCGTATCTGCTGGCAAAGGCGGGCAAGTCGGTGGCGTTGGTTGAACGCGACACGCTCGTTTCTGGCGAGACAGGGCACACAACTGCGCACATCACCTACCCCACTGACCTGCGACTCAAGAAGCTGGTGAGCCAGTTTGGTGAGAACCATGCCCAAGCTGCGTGGGACGCACAGTGGGCGGCATGCCACAAGATTGCTGATATTGTCCACAGCGAACGGTTGGATGTAGAATTGCGCTATGTGCCCGGCTATCTTTACGCAGCGTTTGACGCCAACGTCGAAAAGGTTGCTCCAGAATTGATGGAAGAGTCACAAATCGCATCCGACCTTGGTTTCGATACAACTTATGTGCATGCTGCCCCCGTGGTGAAGCGACAGGCGGTGCGCTATGCAAACCAGATGAAGTTTCATCCTGGGAAGTATGTAAGCCAATTGGCGATCAAGGTGGCGGAAGCGGGTGGCCGCATCTTCGAGCAGAGCAATGTGGAGTGTGTGGAAGACGAGCCACTCCGGGCCAAGTGCAACGGACACTATATCACGTGCCAGTCGGTCTTTATCGCGACCCACGTGCCGTTGCAGGGAATCTCGAGCACCTTGGCCTCAGCGATGTTTCAGACGAAGCTGGCGGGCTATTCGAGCTATGCCATCTCTGCCATCGTGCCGGATCAGTACTTGCCGGAAGCGCTGTTCATGGACACCTCGGATCCATACCTTTATCTGCGCTTCGACAGACAGGAAAGCGGCACCCGTGTCATCATCGGCGGTGAAGACCATAAAACAGGACAAAAAGAAGACACGGAGGAGTGCTTCATCAAGCTGCAGACCACTCTGATGTCTCTCTTCCCAGACGCTGAACTGGAACGCAAATGGTCAGGTCAAGTGATTGAGACGAATGACGGATTGCCGTTTATCGGAGAAGACTCGCCGGGACAATTCATTGCTACAGGATTCGCTGGAACTGGCATGACTTGGGGAACGGTCTCAGGGATGATGTACTGTGACTATGTGATGGGTGTTCGCAATCCCTGGACTGATTTGTTCCACGTGAGCCGCAAGCCCTTGGCGCAGACATGGGATTACCTCACAGAAAACAAGGATTATCCCTTCTATCTCGTAAAAGGGCTTTTCACGGGTGGAGAAAAGGATCCGGAACATTTATTGAGCGGCGAAGGCAAGATCATGAAGGTGAAGGGAAAGAAGATGGCGGTCTGCCGGGATGACGACGGCAAACTGCAGGTTCATTCGGCGATTTGTCCCCATATGGGCTGTGTTGTGGCGTGGAACCCGGCAGAAAAAACGTGGGACTGTCCCTGCCATGGTTCACGCTTCATGGCTGATGGCCAGTTGATGGCTGGCCCTGCCGAGAGCGGATTAAAGTCGCAGGAGGAAATGGACAAAAATGGGGACGAAGAAGAAGCCAAGCCCGGTGCTGCCTGTGCTCTCCAAAATGCAGGTCAGGAAGCCCAGGAAAAAGCGGGAAGACTTTGTTAGGCGATCCAATCCCAAGTGATAGTTATACCATGGCTGAGGAATTTCGAGTTTTGCTCCAAGCGGTCATCGCTATCGCACTGGGAGGACTGGTCGGCTGGGAGCGCGAACAAGCCGGAAAGTGGGCCGGACTACGCACGCATATGCTGGTCGCCATGGCTGCATTGCTTTTCATTCGGCTGGGCCAACTGCTCATTCCCGACACCGGTGAGTCGGGCCGGGACCTGGTTCAGGCCGATCCTTCGCGCATTATTGAGGCCATTGTAGCAGGCATTTCATTTCTTGGAGCGGGCACGATCATGAGAGACCGGACAAAGGGGAAAGCCCGGGGGCTGACCACGGCGGCATCGCTCCTGTTGACGGCGACCATCGGAATCTCAGTGGCGCTGGATCGATACATCATCGCAATCGGGTCGGCGATTTTGAGTCTCATTATTTTGCGCGTATTCAACAAGCTAGAGGACAAGATCACTCCGGCAGGGTCTGGTAAGAATGAGGCGGCAGGAGACTCGAATGGCTGAGCTTCTCCAAAGGAAAAGCTGATCATGCGGCTCTCAAGCCCGCTAACTTCGTCTAGAATCCAGGGAGTGCGGGTTGACAAACGGCCGAGCGCAACTAGAAACACGGCGGCTGCACAGGTTCCAATCCTCTCAGGGTGGCTAAACTAGCTCCGGCATCCCCGTGTCGGCGCTGGAAAGTTTATCCATGCCTAGCTGGATCCCCCTGATGAAGCAGTTTAAGATCACCCTGACCCTCGGACAGTTCACCTGGATGCAAGCCGACGAATTTCGCCAGGAAGGTTTCATGACGCATTTTTACCTCAATGGAGCGATCATCGCTTCCTATCCGACCGTGAGCATCGCAAAGATTGAAGAGTGCTGAGCTGCCTACCGGAAATCGCCGGAAATTCATTCCCACGATTTGATAGGGGGACAGCGAGAGTCCTGTTCTTGTATCTCGTGCAAAAAACTGCCGTTTGTCGCAAACGGAACGCAGGGTGATGCGTATGAAAAGAAAGGATGCTGACTTTCGCCGGAAGGGTGAGATGGTGTCCGCGCGGCTTATCCATGAATCCATTCGAAGCTCCCCCACATGCGGCAGCCCACGATGCCGACTGCTGCTCCGGGCACGGTCATGGGGAGTCGCGTGCCCCGGCGCCAACTGACGACTGCTGCGGCTCGAAGCAGTCGGTCGAGTCGGAAGTTTCGACATGTTGTGGGGCCGGAGACCGTCATCAAAGCGGGACATCGGCCGATCCGCAAAAGAAGTATTTCTGCCCCATGTGTCCCGGGCATGAGTCTCAGGTGCCCGGTGACTGCGCAAAGTGCGGAATGGCACTGGAGAGGAATCCAGCATGGCGCCCTCTAAAAGCTGGTGTTGTGTATGTCTGCCCCATGCACCCGGAGATTCGCCAGGATCTTCCAGGCGACTGTCCCAAGTGCGGCATGGCGCTGGAAGCCGAAACGCCTGAAATCCCGGAGCATGGAGAAGAGCACTCCGAACTGCGGGATCTGACGACACGGTTTTGGGTAGCAGCTGCGCTGACTCTGCCCGTGTTCCTCGTAGCGATGACCCACCTGATTCCCGCCTGGCGGCATGTTTCCTGGCTGGAGAGCGATGTGGTGCGCTGGGGGCAACTGTTGCTGACGACTCCAGTAGTGATTTGGGCTGGCGGCTCGTTTTTTCGGCGCGGCTGGCGCTCCATGGTTTCCCGCAGCGGGAACATGTGGACACTTATCTCACTGGGAGTGGGCACAGCGTTTGTCTGCAGCGTAGCGGCAGTGCTGACTCCTTCCATCTTTCCTGATTCCGCCCTGGTTCACGGGAAGCCACCGCTTTATTTTGAAGCCGCAGCAGTGATCATTGTGCTGGTTCTTCTTGGTCAGGTGCTGGAACACCGCGCAAGGCAACACACCGGCAGCGCTCTTCGATCGTTGATGGATTTGTCGCCTCCACAAGCCATCCAGATCACTTCTGCGGGGGACGAATCTGTATCGTTGGAAGAGGTGCAACTTGGAAATACCCTGCGTGTGACTCCGGGAGCGAAAGTACCGGTCGATGGGATCGTGCTTGATGGAGAAAGTGCCGTCGATGAAAGCATGCTCACGGGGGAACCCTTGCCAGTCGGCAAAAAGCCGGGCGATACCGTGACCGGTGGCACCATTAATGGTGCGGGTGGATTTACCATGAAAGCCGAGCGCGTGGGTGCGGATACCGTTCTGGCTCACATTGTATCCATGGTAAGTTCCGCGCAACGAAGCCGTGCCCCGGTGCAGGCTTTGGCAGATCGTGTCGCAGGTTATTTCGTGCCGGTTGTTTTGCTCACGGCCCTTGGTGCTTTTGTCACTTGGATCTTGTTGGGACATGGTTTTGGATTTGCCCTCATGAGCGCCGTGTCGGTGCTCATCATCGCGTGTCCTTGCGCCCTTGGGTTGGCCACACCCATGTCCATCATGGTCGGCGTCGGTCGAGGCGCACGCGAAGGGGTGCTCATTAGGGATGCCGAAGCGCTTGAGCGGTTGGAAAAAATACAGGACGTCGTTCTCGATAAGACCGGCACACTTACAGAGGGGCGGCCGATCCTCCGTCAAGTAGCCCCCGGCACCGATATGGACGCAGGCCATCTGCTCTCGCTAACAGCCAGTCTGGAGCAGAGCAGTGAACATCCGCTAGCGAAGGCGATCATTGAAGCAGCGAAGTCAGGCGGTCATCCGCTTCTCCCTGTCTTAGATTTCCGATCCTTCACCGGAGGTGGAGTGATGGGCACCGTCGATGGTCTAAAGGTCGCCGCAGGACGTCCGGACTTTTTAGTGGACCAAGGAGTGCATGGACTCGACCACTGGAAAGAACGTGCCCGTGCACTGGAAGAGCCGGGACATTCAGTGATTTTCCTGGGCATCGAGGGACGGATGGCGGGCCTCATTTCGGTTGCCGACAAAATCAAGGCAGGTTCCCCGGAAGCGGTAAGATCATTGCACGCGTTGGGCCTGAAGATCCACATGCTGACCGGCGACAGTGTCGCGGCAGCACAATCGGTGGCTGACGAACTGGGGTTGGACAGCGTCGAAGCCAGCGCCACGCCTGCCTCAAAGATCAGCCGAATTCGCGCACTCCAGGCAGCGGGACGCAAGGTCGCAATGGCAGGAGATGGTGTGAATGATGCGCCGGCCCTTGTTGCAGCGGATGCAGGGATTGCCATGGGGACCGGCACCGACGTGGCCATGCAAAGCGCCGGGATCACCCTTGTGAAAGGCGACCTAAGAGGCATCGCCAAAGCAGTCCGGCTAAGCCAGGCAGTAATGAGCAATGTCCGGCAGAATTTGCTTTTCGCGTTCCTTTATAATGCCATCGGAATTCCCGTGGCAGCAGGAGTGCTGTATCCGTGGACTGGGGCGCTTCTAAGCCCCATGCTGGCGGGCGCCGCGATGAGCCTCAGCTCCGTGAGTGTCATCGCCAATGCGCTTCGTCTCAGCAAAGTGAAGCTCTGAGCATCTTAAGCCACCCAGGCACCATCAAAGCCGTTTGCATCTCCGGCGACGCATGACCGTCACCAGCCCAGCAATGAAAAGTAGTAGAGCGCGTCCCGGCTCAGGAACAACATAGATAATTCCTGACGTAAGGAACTGATTCTTCTCCCAGAACCAGCCATTGGCAAGCATGGTGGCGCTGACTTCTACATTCAGGTCCACATTGGGATCGAAGGTGCCCGGATCAATCGTGCCAGTTACGGTCCCCCAATCGATCAGATTAAAAACGTCCCCCCAAGTCGGGGAATAACCAGTAACGAGTTCGACTACAAAAGTGCTGCCGCTCGTGAGGATGAGTCCGCCCTGAACTTGGATATGGTCGTGGTTTCCATAAGCGCCGTTGAGCAAGCCGATAGTCTGAATGCCGTCAGAGGGATTCTCGTTGCCGGTGCTGCCCCCGAGGGTCATGCGCACACGCGGGGCAATAGAGGTGCCGCCGCTAGCAATTGAGAGGCTGCCGGAAGACAAATCCGTGAATGTGAGCTTCCCGATGCCCGATCCCGCAGAGTCGCCCGCACTCAGCAAACCATTCACCGTGGTGGCGCCCTGCACGAAGCCTGTTCCTGACAAGGTCGCGGCTGCATTAACAACGGTCTGCCCGGTGCCACTCTGGCCTACGCCAGCAACCCCAATTTGGAGATTTCCAGCCGTGACCGTAGTTGTGCCGACATAGGTGTTCAGACCTGTCAGAGTGAAAGTACCGGAGCCTTGCTTTACCAACCCGCCCGCTCCCGCGATGACACCGAAATAAGTTGTGTCCGCCGTGCTGCCTGTAGTCAGGCGTGTCACAGGCACGCCAATCGTATCTGCTGCGGCGGCGGTGCCCAGATTCACTGTCCCGCCACCTGACAAGGATTTGATCACTTGAGAGAAGTCTGCCACGCCATCCGTGAGCGCAAGCATGACCGTGGCATCGTTGGCCAGCACAACATCCGAATTCGCGGAGAGTGCATTCACTGCTCCAGCCATGAGGACACCCTTGGTGATGTTGGTCACTCCGGAGTAGGTGTTGGCTCCACTGAGTGTCTGTGTCCCCTGCCCTGTTTTTGTCAGTGCCACAACACCGGTGCCGTCGCGGATGGAGCCACCAAAATAGGTACTGAAAGTAGCAGAAGCCGCGACAAGTGTAGTCGCATCATTGTCCCCAATGGTCAGTGTCGAGGTGCTTCCCGCAGCGTTGTTAGTGATGACTGCATTGGCATGAGTGCCGTAGGAGATCAAACTATTGACCGTCTCACTGAAGCCATTCAGGTCAAGGGTCACGATGCCTGTACCCGAGCCGCCTGCCGTGCCGCCCGAGATAATGAGATTGCCTTTGCCGAAGCCATTGGGGATGACCTCAGAGGCGCCCAAACGCACGGTGACCACAGAGCCGCCTGTATTGTAAGCAGAGGTCGCATTGAGGTTCGTGTTGATGGAAAAATTCCCAGTGAAGTCGTTCGTCGAGTTGCTCAACACGATGATGTTCGTCCCAGCCGCGCCACCTGAGAGATCCAGTGCATAGTCGCCTGTGATCTTGCCCGCGAGCGTGCTTGCAGAACCACTATTCACCGCACCAATGCGAGTGTCTCCCGTTAGCGTAATCGTCCCTGTAATGGTGTGACCGGTCGAAAGGCGGATCGCGCCGGGGATACTGGCTTCACCGTAGCCAGTGCCCTGCAGATAAAAATCATTGGTATACGTAGCATTGGCATTGAGCCAAAGCGTGGCCCCCGCCATGACGGTGACATCGCCTGTACTAAGAGCGGCAGCATTATCGATACGCGTCCTGCCATGGGTGAGAACCGTTCCGCCTGTATGCGTATTCGCCCCTGCGAAAACGACCTGATTTCCCGCTCCGGCGCGGATCAAAGTGACAACGCCATCGCCATTATCCGTTACGGATGAGCGAACTGTTAGCTCCCCGCCCCCAGTGTTGTTGATGATGACTTCCCCATCTTCATCAAGAGCGCCACCCGAGGTCAGCGCGCCAACATTTGTGCCCGTGCCGATCGTGAGCGCACCAGAACCTTGATTCCAAATGCTTCCAGACTCTCCGAGCCGCAACGTCTCACCCGCCCCGATATCAATGGTGCGGGCAACAGGGTTCACACCGTTGTTTCGCACCATGATCGTATTTACATCCGTGATGCCGGTGCCTGTGGTCACCGAGCTTGTGCCGTCGTTGATAAGCAGATTCGACGTGGTTGAACCGACAATGTCCCCAGTCACGTAAGTGGTATACACACCGGCACTCGCGGCCTGCACATTGCCAATGGCGGTGCCGGATGTGCTCTTTACTGCCCATTCGTTTCCGATGATCGCCCAGCCTCCCAGGATGCCGCTGGCATCATTTCCTGTCGTGGTAGTCGCTCCGCTCTGAGCATTTCCTGGCAGAGTAAACTCCAGAATGCTGCCTACGTTGCGGGTGATGTTGCCCAGGTTCACCAAGGTAACCCCGGCGACCGTACCCTCGGTGACTGTGACATAACTGCGGCCTGCAAGAAGGAAGGTGTTGTTGAAAGTCTGCGTGGCCGCATTGCCAGCGTTATTTCCAGCCATCCATAGACGGCCACCACCCAGGACAAGGCGGCTGGCGCTACTGACGATGTCTGAACTGGGTGCGACACCCGAGGCGGTATAGGTGGAGCCGCCAGTATTTGTCACCACGTTGGCCTGAGCATTAAAGTCCAATTTCAACGTGCTGGCACTCGTGGAGGTAATGCCACTGTTGGAGTGAGTTCCAGCAAGGATGGTGGTGTCTCCGGTGTAGGTATGCGAAACCGCACTGGCAGGCGAGATCACGGTAGACACACCGCTCGTATTGTTAACGGCAGTCACGGTCAGCAATTCACCCGCGAGGGTGAGTATTCCTGTGCCAATTTTGGTCAAGCCGCCACTACCTCCAAGCGATCCACGATAGACCGAGGAGAGATCATTGTTCCCCACTTGCAGAGTGATCGCGCTACCGCTGGCATTCTGCAGATTCAATTTGCTAATACCGGTAAGCCCTCCAGTGACAAAGGTATCAATGCCGCTGGCGAAGCTGACGTTGATCGCGGAGACATTAAAATTGTTGAGGGTAATGGTGGCATTTTGAGCAGCCCGGCTATTCCCAAGCACGATACCACCCGTCGAGGTGTTGGTATTCTGCGATGCGATTGAACCTGTAAACGTATTGACGTTGGTCAGAGTCAGACTGCCATTCCCGTTATTGGCTTGCAGGTTTCCCGCTCCCACGATCAACCCAGAGTACACAGTGACGTTGTTTCCCATGGCGAGATTGATCGAGCCATTCTGCAGGGCAAGGAAGCCGCTGCCCGCCAGCGTCCCGATTTGATCATTCACGCGCGTGACCAGAGTGCCACCGGCATTCACAGTGATGCGAGCGCCATCACTGATGTTATTGACCCCGCTGCTCCAAAGAAAGGTGCCTCCAGAGTTCACGACGATATTATTGCTGGCGTTCAGTTGATTAGCGCTGGCGCCAGTGCCGGCAAGTTCCAATGTGCCGCCGTTTATCACGATGGCACCGCCGCCGAGGTTGAAAAAATTGACACTGCCCGATGCCCCATAGTTCAGAGTGAGTTTCCCGATCCCCGTCTTCGTCAGACCATTCGATGATATACGCGTCGTGATGGACGAGTTCATGTTCTGCACATTCGCGGTAGGCGAGGTGCCGCTCAGCGTCAGAATCGGCATGGTGGCGAAGTCCGTCGTATTCGGCGCTATCGTGATGTGGCCTTCCTGGAAGTTCAAACCTGCCGCGGTCTGGCTGGCCGTAAGGGTCACCGTGTATGTACCTACACCATCCGTTCCCGCCGCAAACACAACGGAACTGCCGGGGGTGTAGGCTCCAGTCGAGCTAAGGCCATTGGCGTCTGGAGTCCAATAGGGATCAGTGCCCCAAAGGCCACCGGCATTTCCTGAACCGACTGTAGCGCCATTGGTATCCCAATACAGCTGAGCATAACCAGCCTTTGTAAGGACAGCGAAGAGGACAGTGGCGAGCGCAAGCGCTCTCATAAACGGCGACATAACTTAGCGTGAGTTGGAGGTGGCCAAATGTTTACGCTATTCCGAACAAAATACTACGCCGCTTGATATTTTTCAAAACGTCATAATCCGCACATGCTGAGAGCAATATAAAGGATTTGCTTGGATTTCAACTAACGGGAGCCTGAGGCTCATTGCGAATAGCGCCGGAGGCTGTATGACACTTGGCGCCACTGCCCATTTGATGAAGCCTCGGCATCCATGAAATCTTCTTCTTTGCACCCGCCATCTTCCGACGATGCCAGCATCACGGCAGACCCTGGTGTGGTCCGAGAAACCATCCCATGGCTGATCCGCATTCCGGAAGTCTTTGAGGAATTCACCAAAGAAATACTGTTGGATCTGGAGGCTACGCCTGTTGCGACTTTTGGGTCCGAATATCATTCGGTAAAGATGGCTTCAGGGCAGAAGCCGCGTGAAGGCAAAGCGGGACTTTTCATCTCGTGGAATTTGCCGATTCATCATAGCTGGCCCTGCAATCCGCAAAAGATGGACGGCTTCGTGGAGAAAGCGGCGCAAACGATGCTCCATAAGTTCAGCGATCAGCTGCCTGTCGGTATTCTCATGGGGCAACTGCACCCCAGTTCCCCCAATCCTTACTACCGATCGTTGGCGTCCAACCTCCGTGGCCGGACACTGCAACTTTTCCCCAAACAGGCTGGCACCGCGGCTGAGAATCTGCAGGCCGATGACAGAGTGCTCTACGTGCTGGTGGGCAAGGAAGGTCTCTTCTGCGGAATGCAGACTCCGCGCGAGGCCAATGGCTTCTACGCGGGAGGGACGAAGTTTATCAGTCAGAGTTCACCCATAACGATCAGCCGCGCTGGGGCGAAGGTCGCCGAAGCCTTGCACTACCTGAGATTGCATCGCCCTCCCCTGCCCATCGGTTCCCATTGGCTGGAACTCGGCGCCAGCCCGGGTGGCATGACGGCGGAGCTACTGGCAAGAGACTATCGCGTGACCGCTGTTGATCGCGCGCCTTTGGATCCTCGACTTCAGGGTCATCACGGTCTGAGCTTTGTTCATGCTGATGCCGCATCTTTTCGCCCTCGCCCCGGCGCCGCCTACGATGCGTTGCTGTCCGACTTGAACGGCGACGCTCAAACGTCGTTTCAAAATGTGCTCCGGCTTTCCACTGCACTCCGCAAAGGGGCATTGGTGATCTTCACACTCAAAGTCACGAATGCCCCTACCCTGTCTGACATGCTGCTGGTGTCTCGGCAAATTGCGGCCTCGGCTGCTGAACACGGCCTGCAGCTAATCGCCAATACGCATCTCACGTACAATCGACGGGAGTTTACGCTGTTCTTTGAGAAAGGGCCTTCGGGCCATTGACCCGAAGACAGGCAGGCGATCTTGACGTCAGGGGGAGGACTTGTCAGCATTGCCCATGGTCCGGCACGTATCTCTTATTCGCCTTGTCATCACGAAATTTATCCTGCCTCTGGCATTTTGTGCCACCTCGCTGGCACAATCGCAGACATCCAGTCTACCAGCACTGAAGGTAAGCAAGAACCAGCGTTATCTGGAGACCAGCGACGGAAAGCCCTTCTTCTACATGGCAGATACGGGATGGGAACTGTTCCACCGCCTCACCAGGGAAGACGCCAGCAAATACCTGGAGACCCGCGCGAGTCAGGGCTTCACCGTCATTCAGGCCGTGGCACTGGCTGAGTTCGACGGACTGAATGCGCCCAATGCGTATGGGCACCGCCCGCTGGTGGACAACGATCCCACGAAACCCGAAGTGAAGGACGGGCCGGAGAACGACTATTGGGATCACGTGGATTTCATCCTAACGAAGGCCGAGTCGTTGGGAATGTATGTGGCGTTTCTCCCGACGTGGGGAGACAAGTGGAACAAAAAATGGGGCGCAGGCCCGGAGATCTTCACTCCAGAGAATGCCTCGGTCTATGGCGAATGGCTGGGCAAGCGCTATGCCAGGCGGGCTCTAATCTGGGTTCTGGGTGGCGATCGCCCTCCAGATCTGCCCATGCATCGAGACGTCATCCGGGCCATGGCCGAAGGCCTCAAGAAAGGAGACGGTGGCGCCCATTTGCGCACCTTCCATCCGCCGGGAGGCACGGGTTCCGCGGACTGGTTTCATGGCGAAAGTTGGCTGGACTTCAACATGCGGCAGAATGGCCACTCGGTGGACTACGACGATCGCTACGCGAAAACGCTGACAGACTACAAACGCCTGCCGGTAAAGCCGGTGATCGATGCAGAGCCCATCTATGAAGACCACCCCGTGTCATTTGACGCAAAGAAGCACGGACATTCCCTCGCCGCAGATGTACGGCGCGCCATCTGGTGGGACCTGATGGCTGGGTCCTGTGGTTTCACATACGGTAACCACTCCATTTGGCAATTCTGGCAGCCGGGCCGTGAACCGGTGAACACGCCCCTGATGACATGGCAGGAAGCCTTGGACCGGCCAGGAGGGAGACAAATGCAACATGCGCGAAAGCTGATGGAGGCGAGATCCTTCGCCACGCTTGTTCCCGATGATTCACTCATTGTGCCAACCGATCCCCCCACAGCACTCCCCGGCGCTGGCTCCCGGCGCATCACTGCCGCACGGGACAAGGACGGGAGCTTCGCCGTCATCTACGCGCCAGTAGGACGCGCTTTTGAAGTGAATACCCGGCTTCTTTCAGGAGAACGGCTCCGGGCATGGTGGTTCAATCCTCGCATGGGCAAAGCTACTCAAATCGGAGAATTCTCCAAAGCCAAGCTGCCTCGATTCATCCCACCTGATGAAGGAGAACTACTGGACTGGATCCTCGTGTTGGACGACATTGGGAAACCACTCAAGAGCCTGGATGGATAAACAGGAAGGCCATCAATCCGACACTGGCAAACGCTTTGCTTTGTATCGAGAGGATGACAACGGCGCGCGGTTTTTGATTGCTGAGTTTGCCACGCGCCCCGAAGCAGAAGAGCGCGCTGCTGAGCTTGCTTATGGCGGGCACAAGCAGCACTACTTTATCGATAAGACACAGGAAGAGCGCACGCCGCTAGATATGCGAAGCTAACGCGCAAGCCTCATTCGGACAGATTTTGCAGACCTTTGATGTCGCCTCGCAACATCAGGACTCTGATGCGCTTCACAAGGTCATGCGCTTCATCCAGCGATTCGCATTGGCTTGTCAGGCTTGCGGTAAGCGCTAAAAATTGCTTTCGCTGCTCCAAAAGGATCAAGTCAGTTTCGCTCATCTCCTCAAGGGAAATCAGGGCCAGAATTTCGTCCTCCAGTTGCTTCATCAGCACATTCATGGGATCAAGTTCAAGCAACGCCCCCATCAGACGATGACGCTCATTCTCCTGCTCGGGAGGCAACTTTCTGTGTGACTCCTGCATATCATGCTTCTCCAAATCCAGCCGGATAAAATTGTCCTGAAGATCCAGGATTTGTTCCTGATAGTTCCGCTCTTCTGCCAGGCATAATGTGGCGAAGCCGAGACTCAGCAGGACAGAGATGAGAGTGATATGGTTCATGTTCTTGGCAGACCGCAAAGCCTGCGTGGCTTGAGTGTTAAAGTCTTTCGACGACATTTTGCTCAGTCAAATCAGGTGAACGCCTAATGCCAAAACTCCTGAAATTGATATCAACTTCAGTTGTCAACAACTGACGGAATTTGACATGTTCTGAGAAAAAATCATGCAAACATCTCTCTGAGGGTGGTTATTCGCCGGCCTTTGGGACGTTACGATGGTTGAGGAGCCAAGCGAAATGCGATGAGCTCCTCCAACGAGCGGCCAACGCACTCCGTCGCGTTGCTCACTGATACAGAGTCATTCGATTGAAGTTGATTTAGGCAGGCGTTGCGCGAGATGGCTACCTCTTGTGTATGACTTCCACTGATGTCTCCCGCAGCTACGATCAGATTGCCCAACATTGGATCGGGCCTGACTTCCCAGCGCAGAACGGTCTGGCGCAGCATCGGCGCGCTTTGCAATTCCTGCAACGTCGAGGGACGTCTCTCGATGTGGGCTGCGGCAGCAATGGACGAATCCTGACTCTTTTGTCGGAGGAAGGATTCGCGGCAGAGGCATTGGATATTTCTGCCGAGATGATCAGGCTCGCAAAAGAAACGCATCCCACAGTTGTCTTTCATCTCGCGGATGTGGTCACCGTGACCCTGCCAAAGCAGTATGCCTTCATATCGGCATGGGATAGCATCTGGCATGTGCCGCTCGCCCAACAGGAAGGCGTGTTGAGAAAGTTGTGCCTGGCACTTGAGCCTGAGGGTGTGCTGATCTTCACTCTGGGTGGTATGGATAGACCAGGCGAAGTGCACAATCCCCTGCACGATCAGCCTATGTATCACGCCACGCTCGGAGTGCCAAAGACCCTGAGCATTCTCGCTGAAGAGTCCTGCGTCTGCCGCCATCTCGAGTACGACCAGTGGTCGGAGACTCATTTGTATATCATTGTGCAGAAGAGTACGGAAGGTGTCATATCATGACGGCCAATGATCCTTCCCATGTGAGCATCCGCGCCTTTCGAAAGGAAGACGAAGCAGCGGTCATCACGCTATGGCAGGCATGTGGATTGGCGCGACCACAAAATGATCCGAAGAAAGACATCGCGCGGAAACTCCGGGAACATCCCGAACTCTTCCTCGTCGCAGAACGCGATGGTCAGATCATCGGAAGCTGCATGGCGGGATATGAGGGACACCGTGGATGGATAAACTATCTCGCCGTGGCGCCCAGTCAGCAGCGACAGGGCCTTGCGCGGCTGCTGATGCAACACGCGGAGGGGTTGTTAAAGGAACTCGGCTGCCCCAAGATCAATTTGCAAGTGCGTGCAGACAACACCGCAGTGATCGCGTTTTACGAAAGCATTGGCTTCACAGAAGATCCAGTGGTCAGCTTTGGGAAGCGGCTGGAAAAAGATGGATGATGGACGAAACGGCAGCTTGCAAATTATGGTAATTATAACATAGTTTGCTTATGGTCGCCCCCACCGAAGCAAACACTTCTGTAGAAAGTAAGTTTGAAATCTCCCGGTCGAAAGCCCTTGGACTGATTGTTTGTGTCCTCATTGCGGGCGCCGCACTAGTTGCTCAATGGATCGAGAATGAAGACTTGAAGATGGAGGTTGAAACTCTGCGAACGGAGCAGAAAACCGCTCGAGAACAATTCGCGGTTGTCGCATTAAAACTCGAGGAGGATGCTACAAAGCAAAAGAAAGAGCTATCTGACCAACTTGGTACATTGAGCACCGACTTTGAGCAGACGCGACAACAAGTCGCTCTTCTGCAATTCCAGTCTAAACGGACGAACCTTGCTAAACAGATCGAATTGCAAAAAATGCAGGCCTCGTCTATCGCCGCTCTCTTTAAGTCTGGCAAAGCCGCAGGTGTTGTATGGCAAGGCAAGTCTCGGGAGGCGCTTGCTAATGAGGTGTGGGTCGGCAGGGTTTGTGAAACAGGTGTATTCAAGGGTAACAACTTCGGGTGCGGCGGCTCTGCGAAGAACACTCTCCAATCCGGATCTTTCCGATTCTTGGGCTGGAAAGAAGACGGGGATGGGGTTTTCTACGATCCAGAAGGATCTCAGCCTCCTTTGGCTGAGGTAAGCAGTAACTAATTTACTGGCACGAAATCGACAGGTCGACTGTCACATAATTATCGCGGAGCGACGCTCTGTGGTTCATGATCCGCAGTAGAACTCTGCTTCTTCGAAAGACTCCGGAGACATGGAGCGTCCTTAAAATCCACTCCGAATTCAAACATGTCCCACCGACTCCAATCATCCCTGCTTCGCCCACTCATCACCGCCGCTTCCTGCCTGGCCTTTGCTGTTGCCACCAGTGGAGCATTCGCCGCTGATGAAGAAGGCTTTGTCTCCATTTTCGACGGCAAAACGCTCGACGGCTGGCACGTCAGTGCCAAGTCGGGACATAGCCGCACCACCAAGAACACCAGCGGTGGCAAATGGGAAGTCGTGGACGGTGCCATCACCGGAACTCAGGACGTCCCCGGGAACGGCGGCCTCGTGCTGACCGACAAGAAATACAGCGAGTTCGAAATCATCCTCGAGATGAAGAACGACTTCGGTCCGGACAGCGGCCTTTTCCTACGCAGCACCGAAGACGGCAAGTGCTACCAGGGCCTGATCGACTTCCACAGCAATGGCAGCCTGATGGGCCTGTATGGCGAGGGCCTCGGCGGAAAGCCGCACTTCCGCTTCTTCAACTTCAAAGGAACGGAGAGCGAGATCGAACTCACGCCCGATCGTTTGCCTCCCGGCCAGAAGGTAGACATGACTCCAGAAGCCTGGAAGACCTTCTGGAAGGCGGGCGACTGGAATGAATTCAAGATGCGCATCACGGGCGACGACAAGCCGACCATCACGACCTGGATCAACGGCCTCAAGATTGTCACTTGGACGGAAACCGAAGCGCGCCTGCCCAAGGAAGGCAGCATCGGCTTGCAAGTGCACGGCGGTGGCGACTGGACCAAGAACTTTGTGCGGTATCGCAATATCCGCGTGAAGGATCTCTCGAAGAAGTAGGCAAAACTTTGCGCCACGAAGACGAGAGCCGGTGCTGAGCGTCTTCGTGGTGAATGCTGGCGGTTGTCCCCTGCATTGTGTTATATAACGGCGCATGTCCTCCTCTTGGCCCGTCCGCAATCCCTCACGCCTCCGCAGTGAGGAGTGGCTGAATAATCCTGACAATCCGGGGATGACCGCCCTCTATGTGGAGCGTTTGGTGAACTACGGGCTGACGCGGAAGGAATTACAATCGGGCCGGCCCATCATTGGTATTTCGCAGACGGGCAGCGATATCGCACCCTGCAACCGCGTCCACCTGGAGACGGTCGAGCGAGTCAAAGCAGGAGTGCGCGATGCGGGGGGCCTGCCCTTCGTCTTTCCGGTGCATCCCATTCAGGAAACCGTGAGAAGGCCGACGGCGGCTCTCGACCGAAACCTTGCCTACCTCGGCATGGTCGAGGTCATTCATGGCAATCCCTTTGACGGTGTGGTCTTCACCACCGGCTGCGACAAGACCACGCCCGCAGCTTTGATGACCGCAGCGACGACGGATCTGCCGAGCCTCTGTCTAAATTCCGGCCCCATGCTGGACGGCTGGCATAAAGGTCAACTCGCGGGCAGCGGCACAATTGTCTGGGAATCCCGGAAGCTGCTGGCGGCGGGCGAGATCGATTATGAAGAGTTCATGGACCGCTCCTGCGCCAGTGTGCCGAGCGTGGGTCATTGCAACACCATGGGCACAGCCTTGTCCATGAACAGCCTCGCAGAAGCCTTGGGCATGACGTTACCGGGCAGCGCTAGCATTCCAGCACCCTACCGGGAGCGAGGACAAATGGCCTACGCCGCCGGACTTGCGATCGTCGAGATGGTGCGGGCGGATCGACGCCCCAGTCAGGTCATGACGCGGGAGGCGTTTGAAAACGCCATCGTCACGAATTCAGCCATCGGGGGAAGCACGAATTGCCCTGTGCATATCATCGCTATCGCGCGTCATCTTGGCGTGGACCTGACGATCCAGGACTGGCAGACCTTCGGCTATGATGTGCCGCTGCTCGTGAATTGCATGCCGGCGGGAATCTGGCTCGGCGAAGCTTTCCACCGCGCTGGCGGGGTGCCTGCGGTCCTGAGTGAGTTGCTCAAGGCGGGTCGCCTGCATGGCGACTGCCTGACCGTGAATGGCAAAACCATCGCCGAGAATTGCCGCCAGGTTTCTGTCGCTGATCCGGAAGTCATCCGGTCTTATCACCAGCCGTTGCGTGAACATTCGGGATTCCTTGTGCTCACTGGAAACTTGTTCGAGAGCGCCATCATAAAGACCAGCGTGATCGGCTTGGGATTCCGGGAGCGTTATCTCAGCAGCCCGGGCAATGAGAATCGCTTTCAGGCGAAGGCGATCGTATTCGAAGGCCCGGAGGACTATCACCACCGCATTGACGATCCTTCGTTGGAAATCGATGAGCACTGCTTTCTCGTCATGCGAGGTTGCGGGTCTCTCGGCTACCCCGGCGCACCGGAAGTGGTCAACATGACGCCCCCAGACTACCTCGTAAAACGCGGCATCACGGAACTGCCGTGCCTTGGGGATGGACGGCAGAGCGGGACCAGCGCCAGTCCCAGCATTCTCAACGCTTCTCCCGAGTCGGCCGCCGGTAGTAATCTGGCGCTGCTGCAGACGGGAGATCTCATCGCGGTGGACCTCAATACCTGCCGTGTGGACGCGCTAGTCAGCGACGAGGAATTCGACCGTCGTCGTGCCTCCTGGCAGCCGAATCTGCCGCCCAATCAGACCCCATGGCAGGAAATGCACCGCACTTGCGCGGGGCAGCTCAGCACGGGCATGTGTCTCGACTTCGCTACCTGCTACCGGAATACCGGCGCCCTACTGGGACGGGACAATCACTAGGGGGTCCGCGCGCTATCTCGCGTCGGAAACGTTGCCAACCGGAACAGGAGCGGATTCTTGCCTCAGACCGGTTCTGGCGTTATGAAAGCAATCCTGCTAGGCGCCTTTTTGCAGGGCTGAGCCGCTTTCGACTTCTCATGAAATTATCCACTACGCTGATCCTGCTGCTCCTCGCTGCCGGACTCTTCACGTTCGTGTTCGTCCATGAGCGTGAATTGCCGGGAACCAAGGAGCGCCTTGCCAGCGAAACACGCGCACTCAGCTTCATCGTCAAAGAGATCACCGAGATCGATATCACGGCCAAGGAGAAGCCCGTGAAGCTGCGGAAAAAGTCCGGCGAATGGTGGATCACTGGCCCCATCGATGACCGGGCAGATCCCGACGCCGTGCAAAAATTCCTGGAGGCCTTAGGGAAGCTGGAATGGCTGGAGACACAGAAGCGGAAGGACTTCAAGAAGGAGGATTTCCGAAAGACTGGCTTGGGGAGCGCCGCCACGGAGATCATCCTGCGGAATGACAAAGACCGCGTAGCCTACTGTCGGCTGGGCTCCGCTGGAGCCATCGACAAGACCGTTTATGCGAACACCAAGGAAGATGCGGAAGAGGTTCACTTGGTGGATGCCGCAGTCGTTCCCATGGCTCAACGAACCGCTGACGAATGGCGGGATGCTCGTCTGGTGCGTGCCAAACTGGAGGATATCCAGCGATTCACGCTTTCTGCGGGGAATGGCGTGATGGAATTCGTGCGGGACGCCGGACAGCCTTGGCGCATCATTCGTCCGCTGCGCACGGCCGCCAGCTCGGACCGCGTCAATGGCGTCATCGCCATGCTGCTGAATCTCAATGTAAAAGCGGAAAAGAATGCGGCCCCGGTCGCCGCCGCATCGGGCGTGCCCCAAATGAACATCGTCATGACTAGCGCATCTCTGTCTAAACCGATCGAGATAACGCTGCACCCAAGTCCAAATGCAGAAACTCCGGTTCAGGCTGAAGCCACCGGTCGGCCCGGCATCTTCTCCGCGCCAGAGAAAGCACAAGACCTGTGGAAGTTGCAACCCAATCATCTGCGCGATCAAAACCTCGCCCGCATTCCCGCAGACAGGTTGACCAACTTCCGCATGAGGAGTCTAAAATTTGGAGAAGTGTTGCTCGAACGACAGAATGACATGTGGATGCTGAAACGATTCGGCAAGACCGAGCCTGCGAATGCGGAACGGGTGAAGCAGTTGATGGAGATGATGAACATCGAACAAGTGCGCGAGTTTGTCAGTGACAGCGCCACCAACCTTGAACCCTACGGGCTGCAGGCGCCGTTTTTGGAGATGGAGTGGAGCACACCGGAAAAAACCAGTTTGCTGTTATTCGGTATCGATCCCCAGAGCCGCATCTTTGCCAAGTATGCAGACGAACCTTTCATCTACCGGGTGAATCCCATGTTGCTCACGACCATCCCGTATGACATCTCGAAATGGCGCGGGTTGCGAGTGCTGAATGCCAGCCTCTTCAGTGTCCGCCGGATCACGATTGCACGAGGTACGGCACCGACGGTCACCCTCCGTTACAATCCCGATGAGGCCACGTGGAAGGGTGACATGGGCGGCCAGGACATCACCGCAAACTTGGACGGAGCCTTGGCCAATCAATTTCTCCACCGCATCGTCAATTTCGAAGCCGCAGACTGGAGTGCGGATCGAACGTCGGCGTACGAGGCGTTGAAGAAACCCGTGTTAACCATTGAGGTGCTCACCGCGACGCCGGGCAAGCCCATCACCGAGGCAAAAGCTGACACTTTGACCTTCGCGCCGATTGTGCCAGGCATGGACTCAGCGGTCTATCATGGACGCCTTAATCAGGATCTGGATACCTTTCTCATCACGCGCGATACCTTTCGGGAGCTAACTCAGGCGCTCTTCGCGCCCTGATTGAGAATTACAGGGTTGATTGCAGCCAAATTTTTTTCGGCCTCTTGCCAAGTGCTCGACGATAATCGTATCTAATTAAAGTCCACGTTTGCGATGCCGTACCATCCTCCGCCACGATCCCCCATCACGTTCAAGCTCATCTTGATGGTGGCTATGATCATCGTCTTGTTCGCTCTCCGGAAGTCGATCAACGAAAGCGGCAATCAGTTCGCGAAAAAATTTAAAAAGGATAACATCGCGGCTCCCGCGCAGCCGGTCAGTCCGCTCCCTCCCGATTCCCCTGCCCCAGAGTCTATGTCCCCTGGTCCATCAGCCTCCATTGCCCCTTCGGAAGAACCTCGTATCATCATCTTCCCACCAGGCGAAGAAATACCGAAGAATCTTGGGCAACCGGCAGCGGACTGATATTGCATCTCAAGTGTAGGCGATGGGAAAATTTTGATGTATTGTTCGTGAGCACCCGGGTTGCATCCTTACGGAACCTCTGGATAGTCCGCCGTTCCTCGCCCCGTTCTGGCAGTGGAAAAAGTGAGTGATGGCTGCCCCCGACCTCCCAGGATTCGAGTGTTTCGTTTTGTCCGTGCCGGGCATGGCTGATGCTGCCAATGCGCGCCGCGTCGAGGACACCCTGCGCCAGATTCCCGGAGTCGTGGCCGTGACGGCGCATCACGTGACGGGCAGCGCCACCGTGGACGTAACGCCTGGTTCCGTGAAGCCTGAGGTCTTGCTCCGCGCGCTCAAGGACAGCGAATGGCCGGCCGCCACCCTCGAAGGGCCAGATGTGCCCGGGGATGACACCCTGCCCACGGCCAGTGTCCGCGAAAAGCAGGCGGCACTGGACGAACAACGTTGGAAGGAAGAGCGGGTCTGGAAGAAGAAATTCCGCGTTGCGGCCGGGTTGACTATCCCGATTGTCCTCTTAGCCACTGCTGAGCGCTATAATCCGGGTCTCGCACGTTCCCCCATCGCGATCGGCGTGGAGATCATTCTCTGCGCGCTGGTGGTCTTCTATGCAGGGCGCGATCTGCTGGTCAGCGCCTGGCAAACCTTGAGGAGCCTTTCGGCCGACATGAACACCCTGGCGACGCTAGGGAGCCTCTCGGCTTTCTTCTATAGCGTGGTCGTCGAAGTTTTTCCTGGCACCCTGATGCATGGCCCTCCCTCCGCGGAAGACCCGCCTTGGAGGGGATCGTATTTTCAAGCGTCCGCCGTGATAGTCACCCTGCTCATGGCCGGGCGTATTCTGGAAGCTCGCACCAGACGGAAAGCATCGGGGGCCATCCGCGCCCTTGCGGGCCTGCAACCGA
Organism: Phragmitibacter sp.; assembly: GCA_965284365.1. Classification (GTDB taxonomy): domain Bacteria; phylum Verrucomicrobiota; class Verrucomicrobiia; order Verrucomicrobiales; family Verrucomicrobiaceae; genus Phragmitibacter. The sequence goes on along the minus strand of OZ260079.1, from coordinate 4,764,754 downwards.
ACGTCGCTCACGCTGAAGTGAACGGCGTGGAAAAGGAAGTATCCATCGAACAGATCACCGTAGGCCAGCGCATCTGGGTGCGGCCGGGTGAAAAGGTCGCGCTGGACGGCACGGTGGTTGAGGGCATTTCCACGGTGGATGAAAGCATGCTCACGGGCGAAAACTTGCCCGCCTCAAAAAAGGCTGGCGATTCCGTGATTGGGGGAACGGTCAACCTCACCGGCGTACTCTGCTACAGCGTCACGAAGACGGGACGCGACACGGCCCTGCGGCAGATCATGCGGGCGGTGCGCCGGGCGCAGTCTGGCAAACCGCCCCTGCAACGGCTGGCAGACCGGGTGGCAGCCTGGTTTGTTCCTCTGGTGCTGCTTATCGCCGCGCTCAGTTTTACGCTCTGGTATCAGTTGAGTGATTCCCCAGACCGGATTGCGCTCGGGGTGACTGCCGCCATCTCCGTTCTCATCATTGCCTGTCCCTGTGCACTCGGTCTGGCCACACCCACTGCCATCACCCTGGGCACGGGACGCGGTGCCCAACTCGGCATTCTCTTCCGCAGCGCCCAGGCTTTGGAGCGGGCCGGCTCGCTGACCACGGTCGTTTTTGACAAGACTGGCACACTCACTCAAGGCCAGCCGTTCGTAACCGGTACGCTCACCTACGGTGCGACAGATGCTGAAGTTCTGTATTATGCGGCCAGTGCCGAGTTTGGCAGCGAGCACCGCCTTGGCGCTGCCATCCTTCAGGCAGCCCGGCATAAACAAATCCCACTCAGCCGACCACGCGACTTCCATTCCATTAGTGGTTATGGGGTCATCGCCGAAGTGGATGGAAAACGTGTCCTCGCCGGAAACTCTCGCCTCATGCGGGAGTCAGGAGTGGGTGTGGATGAAATGAAGGAGCACGAACTGGCCTCTCTTGGTTTGACTCCGGTTTTCGTTGCGGTGGACAGCAAGGTCATCGGCATCCTGGGCCTCTCTGATCCCGTCAAGCCTGGTTCAGCCGAAACCGTGCAGCGCCTCAAAGAGATGAAGCTTCAGGTGGTGATGCTTACGGGAGATAACTACACGGCCGCGCGTTTGGCAGCGGATCAACTGAATATCAACTCCGTGATCGCCGAGGTGCTGCCCGATGCAAAGTCCGAGATGATCGAGGGCTGGAAAAAGGGCGGCGGCAGTGTGGCCATGGTGGGCGATGGCATCAATGACGCCCCTGCTCTGGCGCGCGCAGATGTCGGCATTGCCATGGGTCACGGCACGGACATCGCCATGGATGCCGCAGACATAGTGCTCGTGGGTGAAGATGTGCGCGGTGTCGTCACCGCGGTCGAGCTTTCCCGCGCGACGGTGGCGAACATCCGGCAGAATCTCTGGTTCGCGCTAATTTACAATGTGCTGGGCATCCCGCTGGCAGCAGGCGTGTTTTATCCCTTCACCGGCTGGCTCCTTACCCCAATGGTTGCGGCCATTGCAATGACGCTTTCTTCCGTGAGCGTGCTGCTCAATGCCGTCCGGCTAAGGAAGTTCCAGCCGAGCTGGGTGAAGGCAGGTTAGACTGTTTCTCGGAAAGAATGTCAGATTGAAAATTGGAGCGCGAGGGCATGAGTGGCAAGGAAAGGGCGAAATCCGCTATATGGACATAACGGATGAGCCGTTGACGCCGCCAATCGTGCTCTCCCGCTCTAATGTTTCTGACAGTCTTTCCGAGAACCAGTCTATGGCTGCGGGAAGTTGCCATCCTTCAGAATGCCGGCATCCATGAGCTTTGCGGGATCGAGTGGAATAGCCAACCCCTCTCCATTGCGATTCAACGCTGGCCCGGTGAAGTTGAGCGTCAAGACATTGGCAGGACTCAAGGACCAGGCCACGTCATCAAGAAACTCAGGAAGGATCGGAGCCTGTCCTTCCGCGATGTCATCGCGCTCGACAAGCCACGCGTGGCAGAGGTCGATGATCACCTTCTTCCAGTCTGCGTCTGCCTTGAAAAGGTTTGATAGTTGTAGTCGCTTGTTGGTTCCGAGATGGTAGTTGAAGCTTTGCAGCGCCTGCTGTCCTGGGGGTGTATCCAGATGTTGCATCGCTTCTTCCATGACTGAAAGAACTGCCTCGTGGCGTGCTCCAATCCATTGATTCACTTTCAGGCTGTGCTCCTCGGATGGCTTGATATCTTTCAATGCTGCGACAAAGGCATTCACATGCGCGGTCGCACTGTTCGTCAGGTCTGCATTCGCGAGAGCCCAGGGTCCCGGAGTCGCTTTTGATCCTGCGTCGAACTGTAAGACATCGGCTACTGCCACTGCTTCTTTGACCGCCTTTTCCTGTCGTTTCCAACTGAAGCGTGGAAGAGGATCCGCTCCCGGTGGCTGTGGAAGTGAGGACAAAACGACAGAGTCATCTTCAGAACCAAAGCCGCTCTCCAAGGTCCAAATCTTGTCCGACCCTGACGACTCGTCAGCATGAAAAGCTGCCTCCGCTTCGGTCGATTTCCCGGCAACGCTCAGCTGCACTCGCGCTTTGCCATCGTCCTCGCCTTCCAGTGACAGACTCAGTTTTCCAGAGCGAGGTTTCTTGCTCAGACCTCGCAACTCTCCATTGAAGCTGTCGCCAATGCGGCGCAGATAAGCCACCCACGGCTCATCCACCGAACTCGTCCCACTTTGAAAGACCCACTCCTGAGGCTCGACGCCGGGTGCTGGAATCTCGCGAGGCAGGCGCACGCGTTTGAAGTCTCGACCATTCCAAAGCAACTCGAAGGCATAGTCCTCGTCCGACACCGTTTCAGGTCCCAGCATGTCCGCATCATCTTCAAGGCCGGGCCGGATTGCGATGGTGGTTCCTTTCTTGGGCAGGGTCCAATCACCACCCAGATAGCCACCGGTCTTGCTTTCGCGATCGGCATAGAAGTCTTCATGCGTTGGCACATCCCAATCGCTGAAGGTTGCAAGACGAAAGGCGCCGTTGCGCCACTCATAAAGGCGCGCATCAAGCGTAGCACTAGGCCCAGCCGTCCAGTTTTGCAGATGCAGGCCAAGCAAACGACTGCCGTCCTGACGCGACCAGAATGCGACTTGCAGAGTCTCCCCTTCCCCGTCCCCAGCCGAAGCAATGGAAAGCCAGCCAGACGAAGCATCCACTTCCCAGGGTTGGGTATGCAGAGTTTCAGCAACGGAATTTTTTGCCTCTTCGCCCTTGGCCGCGAAGTATTTGCTCCGGTTCACCACAGATCGGAGTTCCGGCATGGAATTCATGCTAGCAAGACATTCATCCGGCAGTGCCGCAAAGAGTGCAGTCACATCCGGCTTGGCCGATAGTTTGGCTGCCGCCACTGGTTGGTAAAGACGGTGCAGCTTCCAGCCATCCTGCCCGGCGCCGGTGCCCATGCCAATGCTGACGATCCCCACCCCTCGTTGGAATACAATCGTAGTGAGGTGTCCGCTGGGATGCTGCCGCCGAAAACATGCCGTGTCCCCTGCGAGATTAAAACTTACCGTATACGCCGTGGTGCCCTGCATCCACGTGCAGACATCCCGCTTCATCACATAGAGCGGCTCGGCCTGCTCCTTCACCTCCTGAGCAGGCGCCTTGGATTCGGTCTTGGCTTCACTCTCCTCTTTTGCAGGAAACCTTCCTGACTCTTTATCTTGCGGCGGCAAGATCCAGTCTTCCGGCGATAGCTGCACACTCGTATGATCCTTCGTCCACCGCGTCACTTCAGAGTAGTTGTCGCCGAAGTCTTCTTGATAAATGGCCCCGTCGGGAGCGAGCACCCATTGCAAGGGGCTGATCTTCCGTTCTCCTGTGCCGATGATTTTGATCTCGATGGCACGGCCCCATGGTCCCTTATCGATCTCTGTCACCGTTACCTCAGCCTTCAAATATCGCTCCTTGTCCCATTCATCATTCCACTCACTCCCCGCAAACGAAGCCGTCGCTGGATGCTCCACCAAAGGCAGAAAAGACGCGAATTCCTCTTGTCCCGGCGCGGCCGCAAGTGTCGCGATCCATAAGCACAGGCAAGTAGTGAGTGAAGTGAGCACTGGGAAGCGCATAAGCGATGAGTGAACAGGTTCGGAATTTTACCGTGGAGATCTAACCTCAAGATCCGGGAGGCAAAGGCGGTGGGCTCTCATTGTCTGAACCGTCGTCGGCCAGCGCTTGGGCAGACTTTACGGCAAGTTTTGCCCCACCCTTTGTCACAGAAATGACGAGGCCCATCATCACCAGCACCATCAGCGCAATCCCGATGCAGATCAAATTGGTGCCATACTGCATGGAATCCCAACCCTGATTGCCATCAGACGGCGAACCAATGCGGAGAAAGAATTCGAGCATCCCTTCATCGGCTGAAGAAGCGTCGTCCTGGGTCACAGGCAATCGAAAGACGTAAAGCAAAATACCAATTAGCACAGCGGCACCGGACCAGCGGATAAACGCAGGGATCTTTACGCCAATGACCAGGCCCAACAGCCAAAGTAAAATCGCCAGTGCACAGCCAACGCCAAAAACGATCAGACCTCGAATGAGCGCTATGACCAGGATAACAAGAAAAAGCATACATTAACTCTTGATAGATTTATACTGTCCTACGGCGCCGTTGGCTCCTGCTCCGCAAAGAAGAATGTTACCGCATAGCCTAGCTGAACCTGCGTAGAGAAAGGCTCCAACTTCTCCATCTTCCGGCGAAGCGTATTTTCAGGCGGTAGTTTGGTACCGAGAGTCACCGTTTGTTTCACAATGCGACCACCGCCACTGATATCCGATGCCAATTCCTCACAACGAATATGAGCAACTCCTTTCAGCAGCACCGGAGCAGCATCTTCAGGAAAGCGTACTTTCATGTCCCACGGCCCCGCTCCGGTAAGCTTGTCCGCCAAGGCGCCTTGCACGCGATACACACTCGTATTGTGAGTGAATGCTTTGAAGAGCCACTCGGCCGTGTTCCCCTCTTCCATGCTATAATCGGCCAGATGCACTTCGCGCGGCACTCCCTTGGCTTCGAGAGCCTGACGTAATGCAGCGTCACGGTTGAGCTGCCAGGCCGATAGCCCTTCACTCGTGCGCAACATCGGATCGGCTCCATGATCCAGTAACACCAGAGCTGTCGCGGGATGATCGTAGCGCGCTGCCAATAGTAGCGGCGCTTCATCAGGCTTTCCCATCGTCGTAAGATTCACAGATGCCCCACGCTCGATAAGCAATTGCAACACCTCCGTATTGCCGGCGGCCGCGGCACATTGCAGCGGCGTCCAGTTATCCGCCGGCCGGGGTGCGTGCAGTTCAGCACCTGCTTCCAGCAGGAGTGTCACCATCTCGGGTCCCAGAGGCGCACGCAGGATAGCCGCCGCATGCAAAGGCGGTTGTTCCTTTGAGACCTGTGCCCCAGCATCAAGCAGCGCTTTGATGATCGACACTTCACATCCATTTTGCGCAGCCAGAGTCAGAGGAGGCGTGCCTCCTGGCCCCACAAAATTGACAACTGCTTTTTGCCGCAGCAACAGCGCGACGAGGTCCCGTTGGCGTTGGGCTTTCAATTTGGGTTCCAGTGCGTTCGCTTCCTGGGTAAGTGGCTCCAGGGCAATCTGTAAAGGCGTCTGAGGGATATCATTCACCAGCTTGAGCACACCATTCACATTCGCTCCCGCCACCAGAGCAATCTCCGCGGCAGATGAGTCGATGTACCGCAATGCGTACTCGAGCATGACATTGGCATTCGCGGCGTTGGTTTCCTTGCGAATGAAGTCGTAGTCGCCACGTGCCACCGCGTCTGCCGGATCCAGCGACTCCCGCTTTTCTTCATAGACATCGAGCAGACTGATGCCCGAACCGAAGCATAATGTCCACATGGCGGGTAGCACCAGAAAACCGGTGATTGCCCCGGCCTTCATGCCGCCAAATCCACACAGGATGGCCACATTGACCAGCCAGGCTACCAACAAGAGACCGATGCCAATGATGAACGGCAAGCCAAACATCATACTCCAGCCGAGCAGTTCCCCATACTTTTCACTTGAGAAAGCCCAGATGAGCAAACCAATCGCCAGAGGATAACAAAGGAATCCCACGAAGGAGCCCACACCAGCGCGCAGCCAGGAAACCGTGCCGATCCGTCTCAGACAGAATGCGACCACACAAAGCGCCACCGGAATGGCTATACCTAGAAAACCCGAGATGCCACGGGGAAAAAGAGCAGCAAGGATTGGGGCTTCGGACATATCCCGACGATCAGCTAACTACCGGAACAAAAATGTTGAACCAGACACTTATTGTCCCAACAAACTGTCCAGCAAACTTTTCCCCACATCTTTGAGATTGTCCTTCACCTTGTTGAGAGGATTGTCCAATTTCACATCCGGCTTGGATAGGGAACCTTTGGAGCGGAACTTGATGATGACGCGATTCTGCTCATCCACAAATCCGGCACCACCGACCGCGCCTAGTGCTAGCTTTGCCGCAGTTCCTCCCACTTTGTCTTCCAGATATTTCTCCGCATCTTCCAGGATCTGCTTACTCAGTTCCGGAGAAGCGATGAGAACGTTCTTGGTCAACTGCATGTCTTGCCCTGAATCGATCCAGCTCGATTCCAGCATGCTGATCTCATACTGAGGGAACACAAGACGGGTGTCTTTCTTCACAATGAGCTTTGAGCCGATGCCATGGATTTCCGTGGTAGCGTCTTCTTGCAATACTCCGCCAATGTGGAGATCACCGATCTCAAGTCCATATTCACTTATGTTCTTGAGCTGCTTTGCATCCATTTGCTCGGACAGCAATGCCCCGCCCAGCAAGCCACTCTTCTTGATGAGCACAGCGATATTGAAGTCGGGTTTCCATTCACCTGTCGCTTGATCAAAAGGCGTCAGATCACCTTTGCCTGAAGTCTCAAAGTTGGCCACCTGAGTCTCTTTGTTGGTGTCCTCCACGCTTATCTTCCCATCGAAAGCGAACTCGCAGCGGTTATGCTCCGCCAGATTCTTGGGATTCACGTCAATGTTGGTCAGCGACACGTTCACGTGGTTTAGCACACTGTGAATCCCCTTCCCCCAATCCATAAAATCCAGGTGAGCGCCGGTGACACTGGCCTCATCGACCTTGAAAGCGAGGAACAGATCCTGAGCCTTGAATGGCTTGCGTTCCTTTTTCACATCCTTCTGCTTCCGGTTCTTCCGCACCCGCATGGGTTTACGTGGAGTTTCCGTGGCAGTCACCACTTCCTGCGCGGTAGTATCGGTGGGCGCAGCTGCTGCACCTTCAGCGGAAGCAAGGAACAGGTTTAATCGTGCCGGCTGAAGCACCTGGGTGAGGCCGACGAGCGAACGTCGTCCAGGAGATGCGCCTTGAGTGGAAGCCTGCTCCTTCTCTGCAGCCACCTCCTCATATTCTTCCGGTGAATCAAACATCTCATCCAGCGTGCCATAGCCCTCCTCATCCACGTCATTCTTCAGCCGGAGGTCTTTGATGTGGAGTTTCTTGATGTTCGCCGTGCCTTTGACCAGGTCCTGAAGCGAGACTTCCAGCACGACACTGGCGGCGCTCAAAAGCACATCGTCCTGATTCAAAGCGGCGCGCTTATCCAGAGGTTTGCCCACTTCGTCATCGCGTTGCGCAAGTTTCACTTCACGAAACTCGATCGTGGCGGGAGAAGAAAAAAGGTTTAGCCGCGAACTGCTTAGAGCCGCGCGGCAGTTCCATGCCTTCTCCATCCGTGCGATCACCGACTCTTTCTGACTGTAGCGAGCCAGCCACGCATAGGCGCCGACTGCCAGGCCCACCATGATGATGCACAGCAGGCAAAAGGCGATGAACAGCTTTTTCTTCATGGCACGCACCATAATTGAGAGTTGGCGGCTGAAAAGTCCGCATTTGACGGCGGCGGCTTTGAATCGGAAAGCAATTCTTTCCCCTACGTTCAATGTCGTCCAACTACCGAGTCCGTTTTGCCCCGTCTCCCACCGGCTACCTCCACGTGGGAGGCGCCCGCACCGCCCTTTTCAACTGGCTGCTGGCCCGCCGTCACGGCGGCACGTTTGTCCTGCGCATTGAGGACACGGACGAGGCTCGCAATACCGAGGAAGCGCTCAAAGCCATTACGGACGGTTTGCGCTGGCTGGGATTGGATTGGGATGAAGGCCCGGAAGTTGGCGGCGATCATGGTCCCTACTATCAGAGCCTGCGGAAAGACCGCTATGATGCTGCCTTGGCCAAGCTGGAGGCAGCCGACCGGGTCTACACCGAGGACAACGGAGCGATCCGATTCAAATTCAGCCGCCAGCCCATCACCATCCCGGATCTTGTCTGCGGCGACATCGAATTTGCCGCCACCGAGGAACCGGATATGACCATTCGCCGCCCGGATGGCGGCTATATCTTTCACTTTGTGAACGTGGTGGATGATCTGGAAATGGGCATCACTCATGTGATTCGCGGCGAGGACCACATCTCGAATACTTGGAAGCACATCGACCTGTTCAACGCGCTGGGCGCCCCGCCGCCGCGCTACGGCCACATCCCGCTCCTGCTGAATCCCAATGGCTCAAAAATGAGCAAACGTGATGAAGGCTCCAGTGTGGAAAGCTATCAACTGGCCGGTTTCCTTCCTGAAGCAGTCTGCAACTACCTTTGCCTCCTCGGCTGGACCCCTCCAAAAGCGGACTCGGAGATCATCTCCATGGCGGAGGCAACCGCGCTATTCGAAATCGGAGATGTGCATCACTCCAATGCACGGTTCGACATGACCAAGTGCATGTGGGTCAATCAGCAATACCTGCGGCAGCTCCGTGGCCAGTCTCTGGTCGACTACGCCAGGCCCTCGCTGGAGAAAGCAGGCCTCACGCTGGCAGAGGACAAGATGTTCAACATTGCCGCGCTGAGCAGCGTGCAGGAAAAAGTGAGCTTGGCCAGCGAGTTTCCGGGCTGGGTCCATTTCTACTTCACAGAGGAGTTTCCCCTGGAAGATGAGGCGCTCCAGAAGCTGAAGGCGCAGCCGCAAAATCAGTCCTTGGTCGAAGCATTGCGCGAGGCCCTCGCCGCTACCACGGAGTGGAATGAAGCTGCGATAGCTGAAGCCCTCACCCAGGCGGCCGCAACCGCTAAAGTCAAAGCGGGAGCGCTTATGCCGCTGCTGCGAGCCTCCCTCAGTGGCCAGATGCGCGGCCCCGATGTAAAAGTCATGATGGGCGTGCTTGGCAAGGAACGAGTGCTTAGCCGGCTGAACCGTGCGCTCGCCCTGTTTGTCGTTTGACCCATGGCTTCGTCTTCTTCACCGCAGACTTTTTACACCCTGGATGATCTGCGCCGCTGGCAGCAGTCCGGGCAGGAATTGATGCCACCGGCAAGACTGGCTGTCATTGGTGATCCTATCGCGCATTCCCGGTCCCCGCAGATGCACAATCCCGCCCTGGCTGCCCGCGGGATCGAGGGTCAATACATCCGTGTCCTGGTCCCAGCCGGTTCTGTTGCCGAGGCTTTCAATCTTTTCGCCTCACTCGATTTTCAAGGCGTGAATTGCACCATTCCCCACAAGTTCGAGGCGCTTCAGGCCATGGATGTGGTAGACGACTTGGCCGCAAAACTCGGTGCGGTGAATACCGTCGCATTCCGCGACGGCAAGCTTTATGGGTTCAATAGCGATGGCCCCGGCTTTCTCTTGTCGGCCGCGGAAGCCTTTGGCACACCCGTAAAAAATCTCCGCGTGCTCATCCTAGGCGCGGGCGGTGGCGCAGGCCGGGCCGTTGCCGTGCAATGCGCTTTGGAAGGCTGTCGCAAAATCATCCTCATCAACCGCAGCATCGCTAAGATCCAGGATCTTAAGGCGGAGTGCGAGGCTCTCATCGAACCCGCAAATGCCCCCGATATCCAAGTATTACCTTGGGAAGATGCCGCGCTTTGCGAGGCACTTCCCGGCATCGACCTGATCATCAATGCCACCCCGATCGGCATGAAGGAGGCAGATCCCCCGCTCTTGCCTTATACGCTGATCACGTCGAGTCACCTTGTCTACGACATGGTTTATCGTGCCGCCGGACAAACTGGCTTTATTGCCGCCGCTGAGGCAGCAGGCGCGAAGACCTGCGGTGGCCTCGCCCTATTGCTCCGCCAGGGAGCCGTCTCCTTCCGTCACTGGTTTGGTGATCCGGTGCCAGTGACTGCCATGAAGGCTGGCTTGCTTGCTTAAAACAAGCGCAGCCGCCCACTCCGCTCTTATCTTATGAGCGGTTCAAGATCGAGGAGGACTCTTTGTCGCCCACCTTCAGGTAGCGGTAATACACCTCAAGCATCAGCGTGCAAAGAGCCGTGCGATACAAGGCACGATCTGCGCCGCCAGGTGTGGTGGACCCAATGCTGGAATCAAAGGTCTCGTTGTTCCAGCTTCCATCAGGCGCCTGATTGGCGAGCAGTTGATCCAGAACGGTGCTGTTCCACATTTTCCATTCTTCCCCACCATTTTGGAAAAACGCCTGGGCGTAATAGTACCAGCAATACAAGTTGGCGTTTTTGTTCCAATCTGGTGGCTCCTTGGTGAAGTAGTCGTAGGAAAACTTAATGCCGTCTTTGATCTGGCGGCTGTTGGCCGAAGAGCCGAGTGTTTGCAGGCCGAGAACTCCGGTGCCGGTCAGATTCCACTGATTGTATCCCGCTTCGCGGTTGGTATTGCCCATGCCACCCTCTTCGTAGTTCTTGCCCTTGGTCTTGTTTTGCGTGGACTTGAGGTAATCGACCGTGTTGTCGATGGCCTTATGTAGCCCATCGATCTTCAGGCTGGTGAATTTCGCTGCTTTCAGCGCCTGATATTGCCAGCCCGTTACCGAGAGATCACCACGCGCATTCGAATAACCCACATTGTAAGCCGTGGTGCCACCTTCATGATTGTACCGCCAGCCGCCATCTTTGCCCTGAGCTTTGATAATGACTTCGACCCCCCGTTCAAACGCTTCCTTCATGCCAGGCAGCGTCTTGCTACCCATACGAGCCAGGGTATACATTTCACCCAGCGCGTAGGTGGCGATGCCATGTTCGTAGGTAGCCGCGCCACCCACAGGGTTCTCGGAAAAGAGTCCCTGATCATTTTTCTTCTGTAACTCAATCAGATACAGAATGCCGTTCATGACATTGTCTCCGTAGAACTTCGAGTCCGGCGTTTCACAGCGGCCGAGATAACACAGGAGAGCGAAACCCGTCATGGCGGCTTTGCGGGAGCGTCCCCACGAGCCGTCCTTGTTCTGCTGTGTCTTCAGCCAGGCGAGCGAATTGCTCACGGCGCGCTCACACTCGGGCTTGCCACCGCTTTCCTGCAGTTTCCGAAGGCGCTCATCCACACTACAGCGGCTGCGCAAAGTGGGAGGGAGACTCACAAACCCGGACTGCCCACCGATGCCAACGCCTTTACCGAAACCGCCGCCCGCACCCACAGATCCAAAGCCGCCGCTGCCCATGGCGCCACCCAGCATGCTGCTCATTTCAGGCATGTCCAGGCTGTCCATCGGCACGTCAGGTAGCGCAATCGCGCTGGAACTGGTCGTCGTGATGCGCCGCATCGGGGTGGACTTGTTCATGTTCACCCGGCGTTTGGTCTGCACGTTCTGGGACAACTGCTTGCTCGCGGCTTCCCCAGCCTTGCTGCCTCCACCCGGCAGGAAATCCACTTTGCTCTCCTGAGTGATGGTATCCACGATGAAGTAGGCCGCGATCAGGAGGACCACGTGAATCAGCAGGCTCAGCATGAAAGAGCCACCACCTGCCTTGTTCCAATACTGGACAAAAACATTCTTCTTCACCGGTGCGCTCGGCGGAGGGCCCAGCCGGTGAATTCCGTGGTGATCTTCACCCTCCACATTCACCGTTTCCATCGCCCCCATTTCCGGATCCGGAAGCGGAACCGCACTGCTTCCCTGATAAACGGGCACCGACGTGCTCACCGGTCTGGGGACAATGGGAACTGGAGAAGACGGCACCCCGGACAACTCCGTCGGCGAAAGGGACTGAATCTGCACAGGCGCCACCGGCGCGGAAAGCGGCGATATGGGCTGAATCGGCGCTGACTCGGGTTGAATCTGCAAAGGCTGAACCGGTGCCGAATCTGGCTGGATCGGAACTGGCTGAGAGTCTTGGTCTTGGCTCATAACAGCGGAAAAAGGAAAATGGCTTACGTGTAAAAACGGTCAGGCTGGCTCAGCCTTAGATGGACCTCACACAACGGTCAAAAAAGACGGAGCGCAATCGCCCGTGTGATCACATTCTGACCAATTACTGAGAATCCGTCGAGTCTATAAATCTTACGACCCCACCAGGAAAGTCATGTTGGGAATTTTGCTTTGGCCAGCGCTTTTATCACATTGTCGATCCCCTCATATTCACTCAGCCAGGGAGCCGTTTCCGGTGGTGACATAACGACGGCTTGCCAGCATTGTCCAAAAGGACAGTCGCGCGGCTACACCTCAGATCCCGAATGGTGACGCACTTTTTGGAGTGCGTGCGGCAAGCGCAGCGCGACGCCGCTTTGGAAAGGTCAGAGACGAGGGGAATATCTATCGACAATAACGAGAGGCCCTGACGCAGGCATCAGAAAGATGATGAGCGGTTTCCACGCCTCGGAGTCCGAGTATGCTCCATGTTAGGCGCGCCAAAACCTCACCAAAAGAAAAACGCTTCGGTAGGCTCACTCGCCGCCAACTGCGTAGCACGTGAAGCGGCGGACCAGGATGCCTCTGCGACCGCCCTTACGAGCGGTTCAAGATCGAAGACGACTCTTTATCACCAACCTTCAGGTAGCGGTAATAAACCTCCAGCATCAGTGTGCAGAGCGCAGTCCGATACAAGGCGCGATCAGCGCCGCCAGGTACAGTAGAGCCAGGGCTGGAATCGTAGGTTTCGTTATTCCAGCTTCCATCAGGAGCTTGGTTGGCGAGCAGTTGATCCAGAACGGTGCTGTTCCACATCTTCCACTCTTCGCCACCGTTTTGGAAAAACGCCTGGGCGTAATAGTACCAGCAATAGAGATTGGCGTTCTTGTTCCAATCCGGTGGCTCTCTGGTGAAGTAATCGTACGAAAACTTGATGCCATCCTTGATCTGGCGGCTGCTTGCAGAAGAACCCAGCGTCTGCAGGCCGAGGACTCCCGTGCCGGTAAGGTTCCATTGATTGTAATGGGCCTCGCGGTTGGTGTTGCCCATACCACCCTCTTCATAGGCCTTGGCCTTCGTCTTGTTCTGCGTGGACTTGAGGTACTCGACGGTGTTGTCGATAGCTTTGTGCAACCCATCAATTTTCAGGCTCGTGAATTTTGCCGCCTTGAGCGCCTGATATTGCCAACCCGTGACGGAAAGGTCTCCGCGAGCATTCGAGTAACCTACATTGTAGGCGGTCGTCCCGGCTTCACCATTGTAGCGCCAACCGCCATCCTTCCCCTGAGCCTTGATGATGACTTCAACTCCCCGTTCGAAAGCTTCTTTCATCCCTGGCAAGGTCTTGCTGCCCATACGAGCCAGGGTATACATTTCACCCAGCGCGTACGTGGCGATGCCATGTTCGTAGGTGGCTGCACCACCTACAGGATTCTCGGAAAAGAGCCCTTGGTCGTTTTTCTTCTGCAGCTCAATGAGGTACAAAATGCCATTCATGACATTGTCCCCGTAAAACTTGGAGTCAGGCGTTTCGCAACGGCCTAGATAGCAAAGGAGAGCAAATCCTGTCATAGCGCCCTTGCGGCCCTTCCCCCACGAGCCGTCCTTGTTCTGCTGTGTCTTCAGCCATGCGAGCGAATTGCTCACGGCGCGCTCACACTCGGGCTTGCCACCACTTTCCTGCAACTTACGTAGGCGCTCATCCACACTACAGCGGCTGCGCAGAGTAGGAGGTAGACTCACAAATCCGGACTGCCCGCCGATGCCAACGCCTTTGCCGAAACCGCCGCCCGCACCGACCGACCCAAAGCCGCCGCTGCCCATGGCGCCACCCAGCATGCTGCTCATTTCAGGCATGTCCAGGCTGTCCATCGGCACGTCAGGTAGCGCGATGGCGCTGGAACTGGTCGTCGTGATGCGCCGCATCGGGGTGGACTTGTTCATGTTCACCCGGCGTTTGGTCTGCACGTTCTGGGACAACTGCTTGCTCGCGGCTTCCCCAGCCTTGCTGCCTCCACCCGGCAGGAAATCCACTTTGCTCTCCTGAGTGATGGTATCCACGATGAAGTAGGCCGCGATCAGGAGGACCACGTGAATCAGCAGGCTCAGCATGAAGGAGCCCCCACCTGCCTTGTTCCAATACTGGACAAAAATATTCTTCTTCACCGGTGCGCTGGGAGGAGGGCCAAGTCGGTGAATTCCATGATGCTCTTCACCTTCTACATGCACCGTTTCCGGTGCCCCCATTTCCGGATCCGGAAGTGGAACCGTCCCACTCCCCTGATAAACCGGCACTGACGTGCTCACCGGTCTGGGGACAATGGGAACTGGCGAAGACGGCACCCCGGACAACTCCGTCGGCGAAAGGGACTGAATCTGCACTGGCGCCACCGGCGCTGAAAGCGGCGATATGGGCTGAATCGGCCCTGATTCGGGTTGAATCTGCAAAGGCTGAACCGGTGCCGAATCTGGCTGGATCGGAACTGACTGGGAGTCTTGGTCTTGGCTCATAAACAGCGGAAGAGAAATGGCTTATGCGAAAAACGGTTGGACGAGAAGAGCCTGAGGGGGTTCTCCTCTGCGGTCAAAAAAAGCTCAGGCGCAACCGTCGAGGGTCATATTCTGACCAATCCTCTTCAATCCGTCGAGGCTAAAATTCTTCCGATCCTACTGTGAAAGTCACATTGGGGATTTTCGCTTTGGCCAACGCGTTCATCACATCAATGATTCGCTCGTATTTTACCTGGTCTTCAGTCTCTAGGGTGACCAGCAATTGACTGCCTCGGGCATCCGCATCCTGCTTGAGACGAACCAAAGCCAAGGTCAGATCCGGAAGCGTCTTGTCCGCAGGTGCATCGAACTCCTCCTCGTTCATCGTCACAAGACCTGCTTCGTCGATGATGATCCTCAGTTCATCATTATCTTCTACATTGGGAGAGGACGCTGGTAGAGTAGTCTTAAACTCGCGCTCCACTTTCACGGAACCAGCCATCACCATGAAGAACAGCATGATGACGAACACCACGTCGATCATCGGGGCAATCTGAAACCCCATGTTGACCGACTCGGAGTGAACGTGCGTTTTGCTCATTCCGTTCGGTCCTCCCAGTCTAAAAGTCTTCCGAACCTACCGTGAAAGTCACATTCGGGATCTTCGCTTTTGCCAGCGAGTTCATTACATCGATGATCCGCTCATATTTCGCCTGCTCTTCGGTCTGCAGAGTCACGAGCACTTTACTGCCACGGGCGTCCGCATCCTGCTTGAGACGGGTCAAAGCTAGCGTCAAATCAGGCATTTTTTTATCCGTAGGCCCGTCAAACTCCTCTTCGTTCATCGTCACGAAGCCGCCTTCGTCGATAATAATGGTTACTTCATCAGGATCAGGCTCATCAACCGCTTGATTGGTGGCTACTCCCGGAAGCGTCGTTTTCAGCTCATGCTCGACCTTTACAGATCCGGCCATGACCATGAAAAACAGCATAATGACGAACACCACATCAATCATCGGGGCGATTTGAAACCCCATGTTGACTGACTCAGCTTCTATGTGCTTTTTGCTCATCGCTTATTAATTCGCCACCGGAGCGGCTGCGTTGTCACTTACTTATTGAGGGCGGAAAAGGCGATGTCATCCAGACCCGCCTGTGCCAGCAGATTCATCGTTCGCTGGATTTCAATTGCCGGCATGCGCTGATCTCCCCGGATAATGACTCGATACTTGGGGTCACGAGCCCGGCGTGCCGCTAGCATGTCCACCAGCTTTTGCTCCTCGCCGTCGTCAAAAATCAAACCTTCAAACGTGTAGGTGCGCTTTTGCTTCTGCGGCGCCCATTTCACATTGAGAGCCCCTTCTGAGTCCAATTTCTTGTCCTTTTCCTTGGCGTCGGTGGCAATCGGGAGTTCGATATCTTGATCAATCTGCAACACCTGCGTGGTAGTGATGCTCATGAAAAAGATAAGAAGAACCAACAAGCAGTCGATCATCGGAGCTATTTGAAACTCCGGTTCGCCGCTCTCCATGCTACCACCACCACCACCCATAGGAAAAAGAGAAAGTTAAAGGTTTGAAAACGGATTCAGCAAACTGATCAAAATTAGTGGATCAAACCGGCACAGCCGTTGCCGCCTGTTCTTCTTCATCAGCAATCCAGTTCGGACGCGCCGCGAAGAATTCTTCCTCACCAACGTGGCAGTCTGCCAGATCTTCGTAAGGCATTTTCCTGAAGAGAGCGACGCAGACTTCCTCCACGTAGTGCATGCCGCCTTGCAGGCGATTCCGCAAAACGTAGAACATCATGAAAGCCGGAATGGCGATGGCCAGACCGGCAGCGGTCGCCACAAGCACCTCACCGATCTTTTCAGACAAAGCACCGGGATCACTGATGCCGGACGTGCCCATCGTTTCGAAGGCGCCCATCATCCCCCCCACCGTTCCAAGCAACCCCACCATCGGCGTGCAAACCCCGATAACGGATAGGTAGTTGATGCGGGTTGCCACGGCAGCGTTGAAACGGTTCAGTTCTCCGACGAGTGCTTCCTCCGTAGCAGTTTGGCCTTCACCGATATAGCTCAGCGCCACACGGGTGGCGTCCGAAAACGCGGACGGGTTGTTTTTGCAGTGCTGGTAGGCACCCACATAATCGCCCATGCGGAAGAAATCCTTGGCTCCGTTCACGTGTGCATCGGGCGCGAGCTTTTTCCTTCCAGTGCGCATCCAAAGATCCACCGAAAGCCAGATCGTGGCGATGGAGAAAGCCGCAATGGGATACATGACCCACCCGCCCTGCTTGATCTTGTCTAAAGCAGACTTGTGATGCACCACGGGGGCAGCTCCCCCAGCGGCTGGAGCAGCTTCTTCTGCCAGCGCCACTCCGGCTGAGGCAATGACGAAAGCGCCAATCGCGGCTGCCGACCATTTGGCGAAGCGGTCAGATCGGGACTTCAAATAAGGTGAGGGCTGAGTGTGCATGGGTCGCTTCTAGACTATTTGGTTTCGGGAGTGGTTGGTGGGGTGGTGGAGGTGGCCGCCGCTGGTGTCGCGGCCGTGGCGGGTGGGGTGCTGGAGTTAGCAGCAGGCGCTGTCGCTGCACCCGTATCCGGCCGATTTTTCAGACCATTGATGGTCAACATTTCCTTCTTGGCAACATCTGCCGTGCTGGAGCCGGGATATGTTTCCATGATCCGCTGATAAAAGCCCACGGCATCCTCAAAACGCTCCATTTTGCTCAGACAACGGGCCGCCTGCATTTCGGCAAAAGGCACCAGCGACACTTGGCTGCCATAAAAGACGGGCACTTCCAGATAGGCCAGGAGCGCGTCCTCATACCGCTCTTTCTTCAAGTGAATCTCCGCGATCGTAATGCATATGCGTGCCCGAATCGCCGAATCATCCGTCTCACTCATGATGGTCTTAGCCTGACTCAGGATGGAATCCTGGTCCGACGTGGTCTTGCGCGCCATGTTGAGCTCGGTGATGCGCAGTTGCAGCGTTTTCTGCTCATCCCACTTCATGGCTTTGACTTCTGGCAAAGCTTTCAACAGGGCATCAAAATCCCCGATCTGATCCAGCGCAGCCACATAGGCGAAGCTGATCTCTTGATAAGGGCTGCCCGGATATCCTTTAAAAGGCCGGAAGTATTCCTGCGCCTGTTTGAGCAACTCGATGGCTTCTTTGTTTTTGCCCTGCTTGAGCAGACCATCGGCTTCCACCATCTGCTTCACTTCCGGCCAGTCGAGACGCTCAATGTCCGAAATCGCGACACTGGCCTGCGCCGGCTGGCCGTTGCTCAGCGTGATGGTGCGGGTGATCTTGCCGTCAGCGGCGGTAAATTTGCCTTCATCCACACGCGTGCCGTCCTTCAAGACCAGCGCCTGCGCGTGCAAACCGGACACCGCCATCAGGAACAGGGCGGCTGCGGAAAAAAGGGGGATGTATACTCTCGAAGAAGTACGCATGAGGGAAAATAATGTCACTTTTGAGCGTTGGATTCCAGTTCTATCCACTGATGGTACCTAACAATTGTTGTGCTTCACGGAAAGCGGGCTGGTCTTGAATGTCTTCCCGGGCCAGCATTTCCCGCAGAAGCTTCTGCGCATCTTCACGTTTGTTGATCTCCAAACTGCACTTGGCCGCCTGTAGATAGGACTTCGCCATCCACTCTTTGTAACGGCGCTGGGATATGAAGGCGCGCTGGTAGAAACTGATCGCTTTCTCCTGTTCCTTACGGGCTTCCTCGATCTGTCCCTGCATGAAGAGCGCGATGGCATGAGCCTCGCCGCGCCACTCCTGGGTTGAGAAAATGGTCTTGTAAAGAGCCTCCGCCTCATCAAACCGCTTCATGGCGAACAATGTTTTCGCCTTGCCCAGGGTCGCATCGAGGATGCTCGAACTGGCTGCATACTTCTCAATGGCTTCATTGAAGTACTCCAGCGCCTTCGTGAAGTCACCCTTATCAAACTCGATTTGCCCCAGGCCCACGGGAGCCTTGTCAGCAAACTCACTGGCCGCATATTTTTCACGCAGGATATTGAAATAGGTGGTCGCCTTATCGACCTCACCCTTCTTCACCAGCATATCCCCCAGGGTGGAAAGAAGCAGCGGGCTCAATTCCTCCGGCTTCGCCGCATCCGGGATGATGCTGACGAGGTTTTCATACTTGGGGATATCCTTCATGATCCGCGCCAGGGTGGCTCGGGCATAAAGCATACGCGCCGCTGCCGTGCCATTGACCAGGGCATTGTCCCCGTCCGGCGTCACGAGCTTTTTCAGCTCCGCTTCCACATCTTCAAAAGTCACTTCCTTGGGGGCGGGCGCACCATCCGGACTGGCAGTCTTGGAGCGGGCCCGCTTCTTCGGGACCATCATCGTGACGAGCTGCTGCAAAAGCACTTCCACCTGCTCATTCGCTGGACTACCGAGGTGAGGAATCAGGGCTTCAGCTACCAAGACGCGAGCTTCCTGTAGCTTCTTCTGCGCCTCCGCTTTTAAGATGGTCTGTGTTTCCTCAGCGATCTTGATCTGGGCATCCTGCGGCAGGGTGTTCACCACATCCGCCAGCAGTTTCCGCAAAGCATCATCCGTGAGTTCCTTCTTCGCTTCCTCCTGGAATTTAGCCTTCAATTCCGCAGGCGCCTGCTTGATCGCTTCGGCCAACTGCTTTTTCATCGCATCCGCCGGCAGCTTCTTCTCCACCTCCATCATTTTGGCCTCCCTCTCCTTCGCCCGGCTGATCCAGTGAATCGCCTTCAGCGCCGTCGGGGTGTCCTTGTGAGTGTTGTAATACGTGGACCACATGGAGGCGATGTCCGCCCACTGATTGCGATCCACCATCAGGTTTGTGGCAGCGTCGATCGCGTAATTCAGCACATCATCGAGCTGCGCCTTCTCCACTGCGGAGCGATAAGCATCCAAAGCCAGTTTGCCCGGATCAATTTCCGGCTTCTTGGGATCCGGCTGCATCTGACTGTAAATGTCCCCCAGCAGGGAGAACACCTGCCCAATATTCTGGTCATTGGGGTGTTCCTTGCTCAGCTTGTCCAGTTCTTCCCTCGCCGCTTCCTTGTCTCCCGCCTGGTAGTCGATAAAGGCCAGGCGATAACGTGCATCCACCACATACAGACCCTTGGCGTTGGCGGCGACATAGTCCCGCAGTGAGCGCCGCGCGTTTTTAGAGTCGTTCTGGAAGAAGTAACTCAGCGCGAGGCGATACAGCACTTCGTCCTTGTAGTTCGACTCTTTATTCAGGTTTAGCACCTCCTGAAGAGCCGCACGGGATTCGTCAAACTGCTGGGATTCGAAAAGCACTCCGCCGAGAAGATAGTTGAGCCGCTCTTTGTCAGCATTGGGTGCCGCGATGGCGCGCTTGAAGACCCGCACAGCGTCATTCACCCGGCCAGCTTCGTAAAGCAGGCTGCCCAGCATGTCCGTCACTTGCGCAAGGTTGGCTCCAGCCGGGAATTTCGCCATGTAAAGCTCGCAAAGATCAGCGGCACGGCTTGAGCGCTTAAGCGCGGCATTGCAGATGATCATGCCGAACAGACAGCGATCGAGATCCTTGAATTCAGGAAACTCATCGTAGATCTTTTTGAAGGCTAGAATGGACTCGTAATACCGGGCCAGCTCATAGAAGCACTGACCCAACCGGTAATAAATGGAAGCATCGTAGTC
The DNA here is from genome assembly GCA_965284365.1 of Phragmitibacter sp. GTDB lineage: Bacteria > Verrucomicrobiota > Verrucomicrobiia > Verrucomicrobiales > Verrucomicrobiaceae > Phragmitibacter. The sequence continues at coordinate 4,744,474 of OZ260079.1, read as the reverse complement.
CGTGGCCTTTTGCAGCTCTTCAAGGATCGCCTTATTCGACGTCAGCATCTCGGTGGCCTCGTCCTTGGTCAGCACCCGGCTCAGGAAATACACCTTTCCCCCGCCATTGATCTGCTTGATCCATTGTTCGATTTTGGCAATGCGGGTCTTCTGCAGATTGACGATTTCCGAATGACGCCGCACGCTCTGATAAGCCAGCAATGCTTCACGATAGCGCGTCTGCTCCATCATGGAGTCACCCACCTTCACACCCAGATTGTTGAGCTGCACCACGCTATCTTCTGCGCTTGATCCGGCCCGCAGCTTCTCCATCATCTGCGCAGCTTTATCTGAGTCGTTTTTGCTGACGTAAATTTCCGCCGCCATTAGGATGGCCTGCTGCTGCTCCTGATTGGGCGCGCCCGTCAGATCCTTCAAAATGATCTCCAGAATGCCGATCGCTTCGTCCGGCTTCTTCTTGTTTTTATAATAGAGGGCAATCTCCAGACCCGCCTGATCCCGCAGGGTGGGAATGGCCGCCACTTCCTTCAGCACCGCCACGCCCTCTTCTTCCTTGCCGAGCTTCAGCAGCGCCCGCCCGAGGTTCATCTTCGCCTCATGGATGGTCTCTTCCGTTGGGAAGGTTTTGACAAATTTCCCTAGGAATTCCGCCGCCTTGTCATACTGCTCCAGATTGTAGTAAGCCGCTCCCTCCAGGAACATTACCGCCGGAAAATCTTTGTTGGCGGTCTTCTCGTGAATGGCGCCAATCTTCTGCACCGCCACGTCGAATTTCCCCTGGTTGAAGGCAGTCGTCGCCTCCGAATAAAGCGTCTCCATCTCCTGATCCAGGTTCAGAGGCGCAGCGGCTCCAGGGGCAGCGGGAGCCGCCGGTGCGGCTGGAGGCGCAGGGGGAGGTGTCTGCCCCAAGGCTGCCAAAACTAGACTGAAACTGAAGGCAAAAATGAAAAATACTCTCATAGGCGCAGGGCCAACAAATAAATATGTGACAGAAGTAAACAGTTTGCTCAAAACCAAAGTGCCAGAGCAAGGTTTTTTTCGGCGGCACAAAAGGATTGAGCCAGGAGCGCAGGTCACACCCCTATTGAGATTACGTCTTTTGACTCCCTGGCCGATGCTTTATGGCAAAGGCTGGCGCTTGTCTCCCAAGCACCAGATCATGTCTTGGGTGCGGATATAGACTCGGCCATCCGCGATCGCCGGTGTCGCATTGATCGGGCTGTCCAGCTTGTTTGCAGCCAGCACCTCAAAGGTTGGCCCGGCCTTTACGACCACCACGTCACCCGTTTGGGAGCAGCAGTAGATCTTGCCATCGCCCGCCACCGGGCTGGAAAAGTACTTGGTGCTGTTGCCACCCTTCCCAACCAGACGCTCCGTGAAAAGTTCCTCGCCGGTCTCCATTTTGACAGCTTTCAGAATGCCCCCATCCCCCAAAAGGAAGAGCGACCCGTCGATGACCAGCGGAGTGGGCACATAAGGGATGCCCATCACGAGTTTGTAGGCCTCCTCAGGCTTGTCGCCCTTCAGTCGCAGCATGGCACTTTCTTTGCCGCCGCCACCTGAACCCATCGTCCCGAAAAGCATATCGCCCGCCAGCGCAAAGGAACCTACGCTGCGTTGGGAAAACCCCGGATTGTGCTGCCAGCTGATCTTGCCAGTCTTTACCAACACCCCTATGAAGCCGTTGGTGGTGTCCGCCACAATGAACTCCTTACCCTTCGGCGTCGTGCGCACGATCGGCGTGCTATACGGATTCTTACTGGACTCCAGTGGCAGGCTCCACACGGTCTTCCCCGTGGCGGCATCCAGACCCAGGATGCAATTGCCCGGTCCTTCAGACTGCGATCGGACAATCATGATCCCGTCTTCCACGACTGCAGAGCAGCCCGAGCCATGCTCATGGACATAGGGTGCCAGATTCTCCCGGCGCCAGACCAGCTTCCCAGCGTGATCCACGGCCAGGGCCTCCACCGCATCACCATTGGTCCAGTTCACATACACTCGCTTCTCATCCACAAATGGCGTCGAAGACGCGAAGGCATTAAATTTATGCTGCTTGTGCGCCTCATACGGCACCTCATAGGACCACAAGACCTTCCCGTCTTTGGTGTCCAGACATTCGATGGCACGGCGGCTCGATGCCGTTTCTGCGGTAAGGAAAAGCTTATCCTGCCAGAGCACCGGCGAAGACCAGCCTTTGCCCACTGGCACCTTCCAGGCCGTGCTCGCTTCATCAAATACCGTCGGCAGGTTTCTTGCTACTGCTACACCGGCGCCATTCGGCCCGCGGAACCGGCCCCACTCTTCGGCGGAACTTTGATGGGCACAAAGGTTGGTGAGCAAGCCTCCCGCCAGCATAAAACGGGAGATAGTGTTTCGGGTGAGGAAGCGGGTCATCATGAGTGAGCGGTATGAGGCCAAACGTTTGCGAGCCACTGGACATTTCTGGCGATTCCGCAATTCGGCGCGTCCCTGCCATTCAGACTCAACACCACGAAGGCGGCAAGGGAAGATTGACAGACTGGGGAGACATTGTGTGTTCTCTAGACTGATTCACCTCATGAAGCATCTCGCCGCGCTCTCCCTTTCCCTCATCGCTTCTCTCTTCGGCACACCCACCGCCTCCGCGCAGGATCTGTCCTCTCCGAAAGGCCAGTCCGAAGCCGGTTGGGGTCCATGGGTCGAACCCGACTTCCCTTTTTTCTCCTCCGTCCTGGATGCCCGGCATTTGGGCGAAGGCTGGCCGAAGAACAATCTCACGCCGCGCGGCATCGTCATCTACCTGGGCCACGACCTTTGGGCCTGCTTTGATGTCGACCTGCTTCGCATCTCCCTCATCTGGCAGGGCAACGGCGTGACCCCCGTGGCCATGGCTCCGGGCACCTATGTGAACTTCGGTTGGAAAACCAAAGGCGGCGAAACCGACCTGGCAGAACCCGATGGCAAACCCTGGCTCGCCAATGGCATCTACGCCGGCTGGCAGGTCTTAAAGGACGCCAGCCAGAAGCCGGATTTCAGCGACCCGCGCGAGCCCGCACCCAGCGCAGACGAAATCGGCCGCGGCCCCTTGGACGTCAAAGCCGGTATCTTCACCGCCATCCGGATCGAAGGCACCCGCTGCGTCCTCGTCTATAAAGTCGGCCAGACCCAGATTGAGGAGACGCTTCACGCCGCGATCAGGGACGGCCAACCCGCGGTGATCCGGCATTTCCGTGTCGAACCTTCCAGCGAAACCTTGGCCATGATCCCTTGGCAACCGGGTGGTCGGGCCGCGCAGGTGAAGTCCGAGATTGTGGCGGAAAAGCTCACCGCTCTTCCCAAATATCCCGTCTCTGACGAAAACCCAACCCATCTCCTCTTGGAACCGCGCAAGGAACGATCAGAGTTTGATTTCGTTGTCCACCTCATCAAAAGAGCCGAGAGCGCCCCGGAGAAAGACCAGGATAAAAAAGAAGCTAACAAGGCCGAAGCCACCGCGAAACCTCAGTCCTCAGAGAAGGACAAAGACTCAGACAAAAACAAAGAAAAGGACAAGGCAGAACAGAAGTCGGGAGCAAAGCCAAAGACAGAAGACAACGACAAAAAATCCGATGCCAAAGACAAGGCAAAGCCCGAGTCCAAAACCGACACCAAAACAGCCAAGGCGCCAGTCCCCGCCTCCGCCGCAAAGCCAGTCGCCCGCGCTAAAAATCCTAAAGCAGTCCTTCCTCGCGATTGGAAACCCGAAGTCAGCACCCCCGTGACCTTGGCCGCTGATGACCAAGCCTATGTCATGGATGACGTTCCCCTGCCCCTTGCCAATCCATGGAAGCGCAGCGTACGCGTCAGCGACATCGCTTTCCTCAATGACAAAGGAGAAGCCGCTGCCGTCACCTTCGACGGCGATGTCTGGCTCATCTCTGGGCTGACCGGCAATCTGGAATCCGTCCGCTGGAAGCGTTTCGCTTCCGGTCTGCATGAGCCCATGAGTCTGGTAGCCAGACATGGCGAGATCTTCGTCTATGACCGCAACGGCATCTGGAAGCTGCGCGACACCGACGGCGACCGCCAGGCAGATGTGCATGAACTCTTCTGCAATCGTTTCGCTCAGACCGCCGAGACCCGCGAGTTCCCCAACAGCATGAAACTCGCCCCGGACGGCTCCTTCGTCATCAGCAAGGGCGGCCAGGAGGAAAGCCTGCGCGGCAAGCACAATGGCACCGTCCTCCGCGTCTCACCAGACGGCCAATCGTTTGAGGTCGTCGGCTATGGCTTCCGCCAGCCTTTCATCGGTGTGCATCCGAAGACCGGCCTCATCACCGCCAGCGATCAGGAGGGCAATTATGTCCCCACCACGCCGCTGCAAATTGTGAAGGATGGGCAGTTCTACGGACATCTGCCTTCCATCGCCCCGAAGGAAGCTTACCCGGCATCCATCGCGGACCCGCTGGTCTGGATCCCCCACCCCGTCAATGCCTCTGGCGTCACCCAGGCTTGGATCACCGATGCCAAACTCGGCACCCTCAATGACGAGATGATGCACATCGGCTACAACCGCCCGGAATTACTTCGCGTCCTCGTGAACAAGCGCTTCGCCAAACCCCAGGCCGCCGTCGTTCCCTTCACCAGCAAAATCGACTTCGCTCCCATCAATGCCCTCGTGAACCCCGGCGATGGCTGCCTCTATGTCACCGGCTTCCAGGCCTGGGGCACCACCGCCAAACGCGTCAGTGGCTTGGCGCGCATCCGTTACACCGGCAAACCACGGGTCCTGCTCACGGAATGCACCCCCATGGACAAAGGCATCCTCCTCCGCTTCAACGAACCTCTTGATCTGAAGGCCGCCAAGGACCGCACGAACTACAGCGTGGAACGCTGGAACTACAAACGCACCCCGCAATACGGCTCGCCTCACCTCAAGCTCGACGGCACCCCCGGCCAGGACTGGATGACCCCCAGCAGCGCTTATGTCTCGAAGGACTCCAAGTCAGTCTTCATCGGCCTCCCGGATATGAAAGGCGGCATCATGCAGATGCGCGTTGGCTGGGGTATCAAAGGAGCCGATGGCTCCAGCGCCGAGAACAGCGCCTACCTCACCCCCTATGAACTGGCCAAGTTTGATCCCGAGAAAGAAGGATTCAAAAAGCTCGAGGTAGACCTCACCCCCAAACAATCCATGGCAGCCAACATGGCTGCCCCCACCCTGGCCGAAGGCCAGCGCCTCTACCAGATGATGGGCTGCATGGCCTGCCACAGCATCGACGGCACCTCCGACGGCAAAGTCGGCCCCACCTGGCGCAGCCTCTACGGCAGCGAACGCCTCCTCCGCGACGGCAAAACCACCGTCACCGCCACCGACGACTACCTCCGAGAATCCATCCTCAACCCCAGCGCCAAAGTCGCCAAAGGCTTCGAAAAACTCGACGCCGGTATGCCCATCTATGCGGGGATTTTGAATGACTCGCAGATCGAGTCATTGATTCTTTATATCAAGTCGCTGCATTGAGGTGTTGGATCACCAGCCACTCAAAACATTGTCATCTATGAAATCATTCATAGTCGCCATCGTTGTAGCAACCTTTGGTATGTTTAGCGGGGATCTCCGCGCAGTGGATGTGTATGTCGGAATGCCTCTTTCGGAGGCTTTATATAACTTATCCGGCGCGATTATAATTTCGCACGAATTAAGTAACGGAACCGCCTCGGAGAGGACCGATGTTTTCAAGCTTCGGGATAGTAGATTGCTTGCCCTTACCTCGACATCAAAGAAAATTGGCTCAACATTCACAATCAGCGAGATCAGAATCACAGATGCTCACCACCGTGAATTAACGAAAAAGACCAAGCCCATTTCAGAGCTACGCGAGGGTAGAGTGGAGAAGTGAATTGGCAGGGCAATCCACCCCCTGCGATACCACGGTTCTCTTCAAGAGAAGTTCTGCCAGAGCCAAGTTAAAATAAAAGACCGTTCGAGAGCGCCAAAGGCGCGTCCTCATACCAGCCTAGGGTCAGCGAGGCAACGACGAGCGCAGCCCTAGGTAAAGAACCCAAATGAGCAAACAGCGCTGAAAGCGCGACTCATAGGCACCTCTACGCAGAGCGCTCGCTTTTTTCCGTCCTGAGGCTTTAATCCCTCCCTCGAGCCAGCTCCATCGCGACGTATTGGCCTAAAGTGCCAACTTGCCATTTATCTGCACCCTGACTCCATTCCCTCCAACAAGTGAAGCCTATACTTATATCTCTTACTCTATCGACTTTTACATTGCTCGGCTGCGTTCAGAAGCCTCGGACGATAGCGCCCGTAGTTAAAGTGGTAGCGCGCCCGGCATTGCAGCGCACCTCAAGCGTGGCCATCGGGTATATAGGGGAAAGCACTAAGCAAGGTGAATGGAAATTGATGAACGTCAATTATTCACGAAATAAGGCTCTGATGGAAACACTTAAAAAGGCGATGATGAATCAGGAATTGACTCCCCGTCGCATAATACGTTTGGAGGGGGATATTTATGCAGTTATGTTATCTCCGTCGGGGGTGCCTGTGATGGCCGCTGCATTTAATAATGGAAAAATCCAGCCGTTTGATTGTAAACTTGAAAAAGGTCATTTGGTCATACGAGAATCAGCCATGCTCCCGGCTCCAGAATATTGGGGGCCGGCACCAGGGGTAGATCAGATTCTCATGGACAACTGGGAAATGAAGTAGCTAAGTCTCGTAATGCCAGAGAAGTCCGATGCGCCGATCAACTAACCGCCGTAGGCCTAATGGCGCTTGAAAGTTGTCGTATTCCTGGGGAATGGGTCATGTGCAAAGAGAAGTTCCGCCAAAGCAAGCTTAGGATAAAAAAAACGTACCCGAATGAGAGTTCGGCTCAGTTGCAAAGTGCGGGAGCGAGAAGCTTTGACAACTACCCACAATTGGAGCGGAAGGTGGATGGGGAGCAAGCATCAGCAATTTGAGGGCGATAATGCCCTTTGAGGCATGCCACGCTTCAATTCCAAAGCCCGTCCTGCGCTGTGTAGCCCGACGATTGGACGAACACGCGAAGCGTACCCGGAGCCCTCCAAACGGCTTCGCCTTCTCCTATGTCAATCGCTAGCGCGAGCGCCAACGTCCTCGTTGGCATTAAGCTCACACTATCCAAGACGCTTCCTCGCGCAAAGCGTCTTCGAGTGCTCCGGCTTGACGGAGCTTTGGCGACTGTCTATGAAGGCCGGAAAGATGGATTATCTCCGTCAACATTGCCCGCAGGGCGAACGAAGAGGGCCCATACTAAAAATGTAGGTAGTTGTCAGAGCGAGTTGCCGCTTTATGGAAAGAGGAGCCATAGCTCTGACGTGCAGTCACCTTCGACTTACTCCTGCCATCTCAAAACCCTCAGCTTTCAACGCCCGAACGCCAACGGCGTTCTGTCCTAAAGCCCAGGGTTGCGCGCAGCACTACCCTGGGAAAGACGTGAAACCACCTACTCCGAAGGAGTTGTGCCAATCATCGCCATTCGGGTCAGAAACGATTCTTGACGAAAGCAGAGGTATTTGTTTTTCTCGATCCATTCCAAAGTAATTCAGAATCCCGCAACCGGGGTTGGTACGGTACATAATAGATGAAAAACAATATTGAGATTGAGGTGCTGTCCTTACCTGAAACGACGCTGTGCGGCAGCAAAACAAAACGGCACTGTCCTTACCGATGACCCCCATCCCGCTCATGCCCGAACCCGATCTTTTCATTTCTTACAATCGCCTTGCGGACGAGGCTTTGGCTTTACAGATGCAGCGGCTGGTGGAGCGGGTCGGTCTGCCGCTATGGAAATGGAAACGCCGCAGTGTGTTCCTCGATGTCGATGGAATGACCGCAACCGCCGATGCACAAAAGCAGCTGATCGAAACTTTGCGTTCAAGCCAACACCTCACTCTACTGGCCTGCCCTAGCTCGGCTCAGTCTGATTGGGTCCAATGCGAACTCGCGGCGTGGCTGACTAACTTCAAGCACTTTAATTGGACACCTAAGACGGGACCTTTTCCCCTCCTCGATGTCGATCCCGACCGGGTAGAGCGTCTCTTCATTTGCCACACCGGCGGCACGCTCGCCCGCGCGGTGGATGCGCCGGATTTCGATTGGTTGCTGACCGACGCGCTCCCGCAACATTTAAAGGGCGTATTCCCTACGAACCCTGGCTGGCAGAATCTAAAAAGCCTGCAGGATGGCTCGGTGAAAAAGGATGCACTCCTCATCAGTTGCGCAGCCTTGGCCGGCGCAATGAGCGATCCGAAGAAGACCCCGGCGGAAATACTCGCGCGCGACCGCAAGTTCTTAATTGGGCTGACCTCTGCCGCGGTCATGGCTGCCGTTGCATTACTCGTCCTCGGAGCGATTGCCGGATATCAATGGCGCGCCGCTGCGCTAGCCCAAAAGCAGGCCGAGATCGAATTTCAGAACGCCAAAAAGATCGTGGATGAAAACTTCACCAAGGTCGCCTACGACATGAAAGATCTGCCCGGAGCGGGTCCACTGCGTTTCGACTTGATGAAAAAAGCGGCGCAATACTACACCGAGTTTCTCAACCGCCGACGCAATGACGCGCTGGATGAAGACATGGACGTGGCGCTGGCCAACCTTGGACTCATTAAACTCGAACTTGGCCAGGAAGCCGGACCACAATTCCAGACCGGGGTGGATTTCCTCGCCGAGCGCGCTGCCCGCCAGCCCGACGATGTCGAAATACAGCGGGCTTGGGCGCAAAGCATTTACAACGTCGGAGTCGCCGCGCTCGGACAGGAGCGCTACGCTGAAGCCGAGCCTCGCATCCGCGAGGTCATCGCTCTGCAGGACAAGTTGCGGAAAAAGTTCCCCAGCGATCGGCACTTGGAACTCGATTACTGGAACAGCCACCTCGGCCTTGCCGCTGCGGTCGCCCACCAGAGCCGCGACCGCGCCAAGGAAGCTGAGGATCTGACGGCCAAAGCGAAAGCGGGCTTGTCTCAATTAATCGAGACGCTGGCCAAAGATCCCGAGAGCAGACTGCGCGCGGTGATTACCGAGATGGCGCGAGAGCATCTCGCCGGCGCCTTCCTGAACCTCGCCAACTCGGACTCACTGCCGCTCGCCGAGCGGCGACGTTTCGGCGAACAAGCGTGGCTGGCTTGGGAAGACCTGACGCAGCAGCAGCCCACCAATCACCAACGCTTTTACCGCACCGCGCAGGCGTGTCGGCTGATGGCTGATTTGTGGAAGAAATCGGGCGACGACGGCGACGCTCAAGTCTTTGCCGAGCGCAGTTTGTTGATCCATCGCAAGCTCGCTCAGCAATTCACCGGGAACGATATTTTCAAAAAAGAGTATCAACAGGATTTGCGCTTCCTCCTCACGATCGGGCCGTGGAAGCAGGATACGTGGTTTCATGAAGCTGCTCGTAACGCACTCGTCAGCACCTATGAACTCAAGCTCGGCGAGCTGTCAGAGCAGCGGGAACTGGCTCACCGCATCGCTCTGGCGAACGTGCAGATCGCGTCCGGCTTGCTGCGTTCTTATTTCGCCGCCGAGCCGCAAGCATCTTCCCCGGAGGACAAGGCGAAGGCGCGCACTCATTTGCTGGAGGCAAAAAAATACAGCGACTTATCCCGCGCGGGAGTCGCCCCGACCGAAGTACCCAAATCTCACATCGTCATGGAACTGAATATACCGATGTGGTCAGAACTTGCACAACAGTGACCGCCATCTCCAGTCGCGCACCCATGAAACACCACCCCCTCCTTCACCCCGAGTCCGCGCCTGTCTGCGAGGTAGAAAAATAGGAAACAACGGATAGTTGTCGCCGCTCCCATTTAGCCATCCCCAATTTTTCCTTGGACTTGCTCTACGATGTTTCCCTCCACCGGGTGACCAAGTCTCGGGCAAAATGGGGTCAGGGTGCAAAAATTTGACGGATTGTCTGATTCATTTAACGAATGCGAGAAACTCCAACAGGATTTCGGCAGATTTGGAGCCCGCTCTGCTATCGCTTTCCGCCTGCGCCATGACTGTCTCACACTGACCACGCTGCTCATCTCCAATCTTTGGGCGATCCGTTCCCGCCGTATTACGGTACGCTTCCAGAGCAGTTTCGCCAGAGCCTGACATTCGGATCAGAGAACGATTCTTGACAAAAGTGGAGCTATTTGTTTTTCTCGATCCATTCCGAGGTAATTGAAAATCGTGTAACCGGGGGCGATCCATCGACAAACGATGAAAAACAATACCGACATTGAGACATTGTTTCAAGCCAGAGATGAGGCGGTGCGTCAGCAGGACCCAGCGGCTTTTCTCTCAACCCAAGTGTCTGAGATTGAGTCCGGAGCGAGTTCAGCCTACTTGTCAGTCCACGACATGACGACTCAGGTTTTGCATGTCCACGATGAGTCGGAAGATGTGAAAGTCGTCTTTGTCAAAGAGACGTACAAGCCATCGGGCAAGCTTCCCCGCAGTTTGTTTAAGGTCTATTCCCTCGCCAATACGTTGAAGGGCTGGAGAATTTACCACGGTCGATAGACAGTCATGTCGAGTCGATTGATGACCGACCGGTCAACGGCACGACGCACTATCCGCAATCCCAATCCAAGGAGAATACGTATGGCTATCGCTCCCGCTCCCAATCTTGCTTCCCCTGTCAGCAAAGCTCAACGTCAGGAAGGTGCCGCTGCAGGTAAAATGCGCGGCCTCGATTTCCTGTGGCTCGAACTGACAAACCGCTGCAATTTGCAATGTGTTCACTGTTATACCGAATCGCATCCGCATAGTGGCGATCGCGATGTTCTGACGTCGGAAGACTACGAATCCATCATGCGCCAGGCTTACGCGCTGGGTTGCCGCAAGATTCAGTTCATCGGAGGTGAACCCCAACTCAATCGCGATTTCTTGCACCTCCTTGTCCAGGCCAGAGAGATCGGCTTTGAGTTCATCGAGGTCTTCAGCAATCTCACGAAGCTTGCCGATGAAACCGTTCGTTTCGCCGCCGACAACGGAGTTTGCTTCGCAACCTCGGTCTATTCTAATGATCCGTCGGCCCACGACGCCATCACCACCGTGCCCTCAAGCCATGCTCGAACCATTGGCAACTTGAAGAAGCTGGTCAACAACGGCATCCAGACCCGGGCCGGTATTATCGCAATCGATCAGGACAAGGCCGCGCTCGGCCGCACCAAGCATTTCCTGCGGGATCTCGGCGTGCAGCACATGCGATCCTCGGAACTTCGCGCCTTCGGGCGTGGCGAAAAGGTCGCAGCGAAGCCATCTGACATGTCTGGTCTTTGCGGCCATTGTTGGGCTGGCAAACTTTGCGTGGCGCCTGACGGGGCCGCCTATCCCTGCGTCATGGCAAGGCAATGGAGCGTCGGCAATGTCCTCGAGACCCCACTGGCGGAAATTGTGCGGGGCAAGCCTCTCAAGGATACCCGTCAGGCCATTTACGAGACCGTCTGGCTTCCGAAAACTACCGTCGAATCCTGCCCGCAAAGCTGCACACCAAATTCTTGCCCGCAAAGCTGCGAGCCAACCCGTGGTATGTGTGTGCCCAGCATTCATCCCGATTGCAGCCCCGATTTGATGTTTCAATGTCTTCCTCCTGATGGCGATTGAGACGGGCAAAAGGTCTCTGTCGGCATACAGCTATAATGAGTGGGAGCCGACAGCAGAAATGACAAATGGCGTAATTTGTCATTTGTTACAAAAGACTTCTACTTAGAACGTCCAGCTTAAAAAATACATCTAAGCCCCGACGGATGGCGGTACTTTAGGAGCAGGGACATTCTTGCCCCTCCCTTTCTTGGGCGGCGTAGCCGCGTAAATCTTGCAGGCGGACAGAAGTGTCCACCCTCCTTTTTAAGCTAGACGCACCACTAGACTGATTCTCGAAAAGAATGTCAGATTGAAACTTGGGGCGGGAGGGTATGAGTGGCAAGGAAAGGGCGAAATCCGCTATTTAGACATAACGGATGAGCCGTTGACGCAGCCAATCGTGCTCTCCCGTTCCAACGTTTCTGACAGTCTTTTCGAGAACCATTCTAGCTCCGAGGTGAATGTCACTGACGTGGATAAACTTCTCTGGGCAGTTTGGAACCATCTGCTCACCGTCTCGACCCCGTGAGCCTCTTTTACAGGCTATAATGATAATGCCCCATGCCATTCGCCTCTTCTCCTCCCCTTGCCCATGCATACTCCCTCTCATGTCCCGCAAATCCCACCTCATTTTCCGCGAAGTATAACTACATAGTTATACTAAAGGCCTCAGTATGCACACTGCCAAAAAGTTTGTTTCGCAATCCGTTCGTGGCCCGGTTGGAACCATCTGGCCTAAAACAGAGTTATTTCATCAGCCACCTCCCCAAACCCTCCACATTTTCCCGCGATATATGACTATATAGTCATATAAAACGCCTCTATCTGCACACTGTCAGAAAGTTTGTTTTGCAACCCGTTCGTATGCCAGTTGACCCAACCGGGCACACCACCACACCAGAATCTCTTTCATGAGCTCACTCTCACACAAGTTCTCGCGCTCACCTCACCTCAGCCTCTTTAGTCTCATCTTCCTCCTTGCGGGATTGAGTGTTGCCCTCTCCCAATGCAAGGCCCAGCAACCTAAGCAGCCGGTGCCCGCACCTCAGGGTTACAAAGCCATCCGGGATGTGAACTACGCCGGCACACAGAACTGGCGGCAGACCATGGATATCTTTGTACCGGAGACGGCACCCGCCAAACCCCTGCCCTTGGTGGTCTTCATCCACGGCGGCGGCTGGGAAGGTGGTGATAAGAACACCGGCGGCATACTTACGCCGCTCATTCAGGATGGATCATACATCGGCGCCACCATCAACTATCGCCTGACCAATGAAGGCACCCATCCCGCGCAGATCCATGATTGCAAAGCAGCCATCCGCTTTCTGCGGGCCCATGCCGCCGAGTACCACATTGATAAGGAAAAGATCGGCGTCTTCGGCATTTCCGCCGGCGGGCATCTCGTCAGCCTCCTCGGCACCAGCGGTGACGTGAAAGAACTGGAAGGCGACCTCAGCGGCAATACCGACCAAAGCAGCCGCGTCAGTTGCGTGGTCAACTTCTGCGGACCCGGCAACCTGCTCACCTTTCCCGGCAAAGGAAGCATCATCGACTCCGAAGATCCGAAATCAGCCATCGGCAAATTCCTCGGCGGCAAGATGAGCGCACACCTCAATGCCGCCAAAGCCGCCTCACCCATCACCTACATCAGCAAGGACGACCCGCCCTTTCTTCACATCCACGGCACCGCCGATAATCTGGTGCCCTACGCCCAAGTCACGGAATTTGACGCCGCCCTGGAAACCTCCGGCATCTCCAGCACCGTCCTTACCGGAGAAGGCGGACCTCACGTCTTTGTGAGCTTGGAACTGCTCAAGAACATCAAAACCTTTTTAGATAAAAACCTGCTCGGAAAACCCGGTGAAATAAAAGAGGGCCCTGTGCCCATCAAATAACCAGTCGGAGCGCCTTGCCGATCGAATAGGTGAACAAAGACCATGAGCGAATTGCGATTGCGAAAGGTGCTGCTCAAAACTCAACGTGACGCTCGAGCGGTGCTGAGCACACAGGCTGAGACACGGGTAATGCCGCGTTCTTAAAGCAATCGCCAGTAACGGCTACTGCGATCACCTCCATATGATTCAACGCTTTGACAAACTCGCCGTAGACCTTCCCGAACCAAGTGGCCCCAATCCGGCGGCAGCAGCTGCCGTGCAGGAGCTCATGGGAGGAAAGTTCGGAGAGATGTCCACTCTGATGAACTACACGTTTCAGTCGTTCAACTTCCGTGGCCGGGACAAGTATCGCCCCTTTTATGATCTGATCTGCAACATCGCCGCTGAGGAATACAGCCACGTGGAAGCGGTTTCCGCGACAATCAACCTCCTGCTCAATGGAGCCACGCCCCGCGTAGATCGCAGCAAGACACCGATGCCAGCCGGTGGCCCGGCACCCAAGGGCAAAAAGCCGGCCGCTAAACCTGCCAAAGCAGCGAAGGCAGGCGCGAAGAACCCTGCTCCCCTGAGTGACCCCAGCGTCACTTCATTCTTTCCCTACCACTTCTCCGGTTCGGCGCAGGCATCACTCCCGTATGACGGGTTCGGTAATCCGTGGAATGGCAGCTACGTGACCTCGACAGGAAATCTCAAGATGGACCTGTTGCACAATTTCTTTCTGGAATGCGGTGCGCGTGCCGGCAAAGCGCGCGTTTACGAAATGACAGATGATCCCACGGCGCGCGCCATGATTGGCTACCTGCTGGTTCGTGGTGGCGTGCATATCGTGGCATATGCCAAGGCGCTCGAGAAGCTCACGGGAGCGGATGTTGGTCGACTTCTGCCGATCCCCACGGTGAGCAATAAACAATTCCCGGAAGCTGCCAAGCTGGAGGCAGAGGGTCTGCACACCATCATGTGGCATTGGAGCTCAAGTGACATGTATACGGAAGTGAGCAAGATCTGGAATGGTCCCCATCCCGAAGATGGTCAGGAGCTGGTCGTAAAGGATGAAATGCCTCCAGGATTCCCGTGGCCCGACTTCCCAGAAGAACCGCAGCTCTGCGCACCAGGCGACATTGATCCAGACATGCTGGCGCATTACGCGAAGAAGCTCGATAGCTAACGCGTGTTGCCCAGAGCTCGAAAACCATTGTCACTACGATTCACCTAGCTGAGCAAAAACTGAGCGAGCTGTCGCATTAAGTCTCCGGTTTCTGCCCAATCTGACCGCCTCATCCCTCACGTCGGGGATGGGGCGGTTTTGTGTGTGAGAGGCTACCAGTGCCACAAAGTGTCTAGGAGTTGCACCAGCAGCCCCGGATCACGGCATGTTGACCAACGGGTGAGCCTTTGACGCCGCCAATCGTGCTCTCCCACCCCAAGGTTACTGACATTCCTTTCGAGGAACCAGTCTAATCCTTGAACGCAATCGATGAGATGAAGCCGTTACCGATTGGATGGATCGTGGCTATTTCAGCCTCGGTCAAAATGCGGCTCTCTCCTACTGGCTCCCAATCTGACTCAGGCCTCGTCGATGAAGGATAAGACAGTTCTACGGTTTCTTCTGAAGCGGTGAGACGCGAGTAAGCTTTGGTGCCGTTCAGTGTCACGATGACGGCCTTGCCACTGTGCTCGATGAGTTCCTTTTTGGTCATAGGACATTGTCCGTTTGCTTCAGCATATCGCAACGCGGTATTTGCTCTTTGCAAACAAAGGCCACGCGTCAGCGGGAAAATGGGACCAGGGTGCAAAAAATGACAACTGGCGTGATTATGAAGCGATGCCTTGTGTTCTAACAGGGCATTGGGCAGATCTGGAACCTGTTTGCTTCCGTTCCGCCAGGCGCAATTACTGACTAACACTGACTAACACTGACTAACACTGACTAACACTGACTAACACTGACTAACACTGACTAACACTGACTAACACTGACTAACACTGACGGCACTCCCAGTCTTCCCAGCTAAAATCCAAGTCCCATTCTGAGGGGAGACCATTGTCCCAGGAGACGGCAACCGGAAGGCCTCAATGTTGTCACCGGCACGGAACGTTTCAGGCCACTCCCCCGCTTCATCGCCGTACTCGGCCAAGTCATTTTCCCGACGAGGCTTCTCCCAAAATTCCTCGAAACCAAAATTTTGGAGCACTTTTCCTGCAGAGACAAAGGTGGCGCGCAAACATCGCTCCATCATATGGTGGCGGTAATAATAGGATGAAGAACATCCTTCCGCAGTCAGGCTGATCGTCTCGGCGCGAAGGGGAAGTAAAGCGGGGTTAATCTTGGTATCCAACAAACTATCTCCTTCACCACTGAAGCCACAGAGATAAATCCAATCGTAGCCCTGCGCATATTGCACCCGGCACTGATACCTCACGCGCCGGTCAGCCTCGAAGAATTTCTCGGCCATTTCCTCAACAAAAACTTCAGGATCCGCATCTGCGGCAATCCGGACAAAAGCTGCGTTGAATCCACCCATGGTAATCCTGGCTGACAGAATACTCTATTTATGCCACTTCAGCAATGCCGCCTGAGCCAGGCGGCCCATTCACAGTCTTGATGGAAAAGAACGTTCCATATTCTTCGCTGGATGCGCCCCTGCTCACCGTCCGGTCGCGTGAAAGGCTCAGGATAGGCTTTCAGGTATAGGTAGTGCTCGGTGTCTTCCACTTTAACCCACGGTTCTTTCAGCACTTCCTCTTTGGTGCAGGGCGCGTATTTCCAGAAGGCAGGGCCGAGCCACATGTCCGCAGCAGCGAAGACTGTCAGCTTATTTACGTTCAACATGCTCCCTGGGTTCTTCGACGTATCCAATAGCCGGGCAATTTCCGGCGGCACATCTTCATCAAGAGTGATGATCCTGAACCCTTCAGTGGAACCGTAGCGCTTTACATACTCCCCGATCTTATTGCAGCGTTGCCATACGAAGTAGTTGCTCTCATCCACACCGGCAAAAGCTAGCTGGCCTAGTCGACTCAGCACGCTGATGAGTCCACGAAACTCATCCAGAGTGAAACCCGGAGTCGAACTCATGATAAATCCTTGAAACGGGCGGCGCGGGAAAGGCGGAAAGATATGAATGACTTGCTCTTCGCCGCTGCGGATGGGGTCGACAAAGAAGGTCGTAGCGTCGTCTTTGCGCAGCTCTTCCACTACTTCGCTACGCGAATAAAATCGGCCCTCTTGACGCTGCAAACTTCTCGAACTGTCGCCAGTATTTAGAGTATAACGATCAGGGTCAAGGCCGGCCTCGTTCAGCATCGTCAAAGCACAATCCAATGCTTCGTGTAGGGGCAAATGCGGGATGTCAAAATAGGCCTTCAGGCCCAAGGCAGTCGTGTTATTTCGGTGCGAAATCATTCAGAAAACGAGCATATCGCACAACCCCCCAAAATACTTCGTAATTCATCGAACGGGATACGAGAATTACCAGTGAGCCACTTTGGCCATTAGATATTTAAAGCCTGATTTGTTCTTTCGTTGAGTCTGAGGTATGTTTAATTCACACCAGCGGCAATCTATCGTCCCACCTGAAATCCAAGTCCCAATCTGTGGGAGGCATATTCTTCCACGGAGAGGGAAGACGGAAGGCTTGGATAATGTAGTCTGCGTGAAACATTGCCGGCCAGTCACCGACTTCGTTGCCATGCTCAGTTGTGACGTCCTCTCGGTATTGCCTTTCCCAAAATTCTTCGTTGCCATAATTCTGGTGCACTTCACCCTCCGCGACGCAAATGGCGCGTAGGCACTGCTCCTTCAAATGGTGTCGGTAGAAATAAACTGAGCTGCCATCGTGCGCAGTCAAGCTGATTGTCTCCGCGCAAAGTGGACGTAGAGCAGGGTGAACTCTGGTGTCTGAGAGACTATCCCCTTCATTGCTAAAGCCAGAAAGATGAACCCAATCATACCCGTGAGCGTATTGAACACGACACTCGTTCCTAACGCGCCGGTCAGCCACGAAAAACTCTCGGGCGAGTTTCTTGACGAAAGTGTCAGGAAAGGTATTTGCGGGAATTCGGACAAAGGCAGCGTTAAATCCACTCATGGCAGCGCTCTAGGTTGGGGACGACAAGAAAACGGCTAAACATTAGGCTAAAAAACCGTCCTACGGAAACGCATATTCTGAAATTGTAAACGAAACACTCTCACCCTCCATAAGTAACGCTTTAAATGCGTCGGAATTTTTCAGTGCATCCAATTCTTGCTGCATTATTGATGTATCCAATCCAGGCTTCTTTCGAATGTCGAGACAGAACTCTTTGCAGCCTTTTGCCCTACCTGGCTGCAGCATTTTGCCGAGTGCTCCCTTCACAATTCTTCGCGTGGTTGGAGAATCAACTGCAACCGTCTTTAATTGTTCTGCCTGCAAACCTTTCCACCAATCAATGCCGGTTTCAGTGGAGTCGCGGACCCAGCCCCAACCCCATTTTTCGCTGTAGTAAATATTCGTTTCAGCAACCAACCCCCTTCGGATGGATCCGAGAGGCATGGTGGTTACGGCTTGATCTATTTTCCATATTGAGCCGCCCTCTTCAAGCGCTGCCTTGATCGACGCTTTTCCCTCATCGTTCAGGGACACCAGGTGCTTGATCCTGTCCTCACTCCCGAGGAGCGGAGGCTGTCCCTTAAATGAAAGTAGAAAATCCGCTATATAATCACGAACAGTCCCGCTTTCACTTGTCACGATGAGCTTCTCGTCAAAAGCTTTGATGAAGTTGTTGACGATCTTGGCATCCACCTGGTCGCCCATCAGATGGAAGAACAGCGCCATGCGCTGGGTGAAAGCGCTTTGGGCTCCCTCCTGCATCATGAGCTTCTTGATGTTGGGGCGAGTGCAAGCTGCCTCTATAACATTCTTGACGCTGCATTCGGACCGGGTGAAGCCCGCTTTCGCCATGCCCTCCTCAATGATTTCCGCCCAGGTTTTGGTCACCTGCCCTTCGATCAAAGGCTTTCCTGCAGCGCGCGCCAGTTCGCGCTCAATACATATCGCACATCCTTGGTTAAGACGCCTGTCGTGAGCCGTTTGAGCACATGACCACGAGCAGCCACCGTGAACAACTTTTTGGCGGATAGCTGCGAGGCGAGATTTACGCCCCCCTTAGCGAGAGCCTTGCCTGCTACACCTAAACTTTTACCTATGGCCACTTGCTCAAGAATGTATCCCACGTCATAACCAAGAGTGTAGACGATGACGCGTTGCGTGCCTAAAAAGTCGGCAACAAGGGTGTCTTCTCCCCAAGGTTCATCCAGCCAGTGTTGGCTCTCGGCCCCTGCCATCATCCGGCTTCCGAAGTCATTCACCCATGAAGTCACTCCTTTGACCGTTTCGGACCAGATATCCTTTGTAAGAACCCATGAGCCTCCACTCGAATCGTTTGGCTGTGTCCAGATGGTGATCGACTTCCACACAAAGGAAGGCCAGTCTGCGAGTTCTTTCTTCAGGTCAGATGCTTTTTCCTTCAGTGGTCGGAATACACACTCCTCAGCCAACATTTCAGTCATGGACTTGAGTTCACGCGCGCGTTTGTAGGGATCAGTCCGCCATTTTTGAACTTCGCTCTCTAAAGCTTCTCTGGCGGAAGCTTCCATGGCAACTGCTCCCGCTGCCACGAGTTTGAACAGCTCAACGTCATCCTTCAAACCAGCGTACATCCCGTCAGCAGCTCCCCCTACGAACTCGGTGAAACCCTCGACCTGTGAGGCAACGAGATAGAAGGGCATTAGGGCAGCCCGGGTGTAATTTGAGATCGGGCTTGGGGATGGCGCGCTACCACCGTTTCCTGCAAAAAATGCCAACGGTGGTACAGAGGTGTCTTCAAATTCAAAGCCATAGCCTTTAACCCAGTTGTCTACAGATTGGATGGTATTTGCGAAATCAGTAGCAGGAGTAAGCGTGCGCGTGATCTCGCCGACTTTTGTTCCGTGCAAATAAAGACGTACTTCAACCTCTCCCGTGTCATTGAAGCATGTGAAAAACTGGAGCGGGCCTTCACTCTCAGTCTTCACGAACCAGACTTTTTGCGATTCCGATTGAGATGCAGCGGCGGTTTCTTCTGAGTCTCCAAGCGGCGCCGTCACGGAATGATAAATTCTCGTTGAGCCGCTGCCATCAAGATCACCATAGCGTCCGAGATTCTCGCCTGAGGTCTTGTTAACGAATTCCATCTCAAGCGTTTCCCATCCTGACGGGATGTTGAATGAGCCTCCGAGGTATTTGTCTCTGCCGCCTATCTCCACCGCCACGAGATACTGATCCACCTTTGCATTCATCACCCCGGCGGGATGCAAAGCCACCGCACTGGAATTCCGTTTATTGACTGGAATCGTGATGGTGACGGCTTCTCCCTCGACCTTGTCTGGGACATTCGCGTCATCATAATCAGTTTCCGTCACTTTCAAATACGTGCGCGTGACGGCCTTGCTGATGTCCGTTTCGGCCCCGTTCCGGGTCAGGCGGACATTCATGTAGGTTGCAGTCTTTTGCCATCCCCCCACGGTATAGGTTTGTCCGGTATCTCCTGCCGGTGACGTCGGCGTATAGTTGGTGTCGTTCTTGTTGTACCAGGTGAATTGCCCCCAGCCTTCACCATCAAACCAAGTGTCCAGTTCCCCGATCTCTCCGAGCCTCGTATTAAAGGCGAGGGAATCTTCCCATCGGAACTCTCCCCATGCATCACTGTTGTAGGAAAAAGTATAAACTTCCTGTTCGCTCACGAGGACTTCACCCTCCAGGGAATAAGACACTTCGGTAAAGTCGCTATTCCACTCTTCCCTCCAATCGCTCAAATCTGCCACCCCGGTCCAGTCGCCAGAGTTCACGAAGTTCATCTGAAATTGCATCCGCACATCACCATCCTCCCCGCCTGAAGGAATCTCCGGTATGGTGGGCGTGGTAATCACCGGGTTTCCAGCGACCGGATTTCCTCCAGTCACCGGTGTGGTCAAAGGGAGGCCGGTAGGCATGGTCAAGCTGACCGGCGGGGCGCCACCATAACCGCCCAGATTGCTGAGCTTGTTATTGGGATCAGTCTCCTGCGCCACCTCTTCCCCATCCGGCTCCCGATCCCCATCGCTGTCCACCAGCCAGGGATTGGTGCCTTCCTCATACTCTGCGGTGTTTTGCAGACCATCACCATCGTTGTCCTGAGCGCCGGTCAAACCATCGGCCAGATTGAACCCAAATTGGAACTCCCAATAGTTCGGCACGCCGTCGCTGTCCAAGTCGGAAGAACCGTCATCATCGTCCCTGTCGTTAAGGCCATAAAAACGCTCCGCACTGTCCGGGATGCCGTCGTTGTCCCAGTCGGTATCGAGTTCAGTCGTGTTACTGAGCACACTGCTAGCTACCTCGAGCCAGTCAGTGTTGTGTTGGTCCGGTCGTTCGGAAAGTCGTCATCATGGTTGGGAATCCTGTCAGCGTCAGTGTCAACCCATCCATTCAAGGGGAACACGCCTTCCACCCCATCAACCCAGAAGTAGCCACTCCAGGCCTGCAAATTTGAATTGCTGTCCGCTTTCCCCGGGTAGAGATCAATGCTATCTTGGATGGACTACCGCATGAGCAGGTGTCTGCTTAAAGGCTTCGCGGGAGACCAAATCAACCTGGCGATGGCTGCGGCAGCCTGGAATCTCAACAAGTGGCTGAGGCTTTTTTTGGCTCTTTTGGCTTCGGCTCTGCCAAAGCATCACTTTGCTGCCCAAACCGGCTGCTGCCTGCGGAAACTCAATATCCCTTTTTCAGCACTGGCTACCTAGTCATATATTAGGCCCTTAAAACACGCCTCCCTAGGTACGGTCTGCGCAACTTTACCCCAACCACATCCGCAATAGCACCAAATTCGCCGTCGTGGTCACCATGCTGAAAAGCGTGGAATAATAAACTGCCGAGGTCGCAAAAGACACGTCCCCGCCAAACTCGTGGGCCAGCATCGCCGTATTTACCGCCGTCGGCGCCCCTGCCGCCAGAATCAGCGAGGCCGCGGCCTGCGGTGAGAAGCCAAAGATCTTCGTCAGCCCGATCGCCAGAATCGGACAAAGCGCCAGCCGGATCCCCAGCGCCGCCCAGAGTGGAGCTCGGAAAGGAGCAGGCCGAGTCTGGGACATCTGAACCCCCAGCGTCACCAGTGCGATCCCCACCAGACCGGCCTGTAGCAAATCCAGCGGTTCCCAGAGCCAGGTTATCCCCTTGATGTTCAGCCCCAAACTCTTGCAGATCACCCCCAGGATTACCGCATACAGCGTCGGCTGCCGCAGCACCCCGTTGAGCGCCCGCCAGTGCGCCCCCGCCTTCCCATGCTCCTGCGCCAGGAAGAGGCCCACCGTGAAGGTGGACACGTTCATGGTCGCCAGGACATAGACCTGCACGGCCGCTCCTTCATGCCCAAAGGCCAGCGTGATGAGAGGCAGGCCGTAGTTCCCGCAGTTGTAGAACATCGTCGCCAGCGAGAGCGCCTGCTTCTCTAAGGCCCCCATCCTGAGCACCTTGGCGGCCACCAGACTCACGATGAACATCAGGAACACCGTGCTCAGGGTGAAAGCGACGATCTTCAGTGTCTCGCTTCCTCCAAGTTCTGTATCGAGCACGCGTGTGAAAATGAACGCTGGCACCATCAGGTAGAGATTCAGCTTCACCAGCGTGTCCAGATGCAGCCGGAACTTCCGGTCCATGACCCAGCCCAGTCCCACTACCACGAAGATCGGCGCGCAGACGTTCAGGAAAATCTCGAGGAAATGCATCCGTCCATGGCTTTGCAGCCGGGAGCGAACTCATTCAACTGGAAAGCGTCATGCCGCCACACACCCTTCCTCATGCGAATCAGTGTCAGTGGGAGGCACGAGATAAAAATCGCTGGTCTCTCCCCAAAACCCCTCTACCGTCATGCAGGCAGCCATGCACTCCGACTTCGACTTTCAATACGCCCTGGACAACACGCAGGTCATTCATGAACCTGACCGGCGCATTGATACATTTGGCACCACCCAATTTGAGTTCCTCATGTTGAGTGAACTCATGGACTCCGCGAACACCACCCGCATCCGCAATGGGCGCATCCAAGCGGAAAAACCGCTTATCCTAAAGCCCCAGAATCTGGACGAGTGGTCCTTCGAAGGCTTCAGCGAAGAGGCCGTAGCCTTTGGCCAATGGGTCAAGGATCACGTCCGGAATTTAGCTTTTGTCCGCTATGGATTCACCTTCAAGCGGGATAACGTGAGTGAGGAAATCGTGCACGAACCCCTCGCTGCGGTCTCCGACCGTCTAAAGGAAGAAATCCGCATTTCCGGCAATCCGATGCGCGCCATTATCAGGGGCGTGGACGACACTTGGGAAATCTCTCTGTTGCGCTTCACGTTCGAGATGATAGAAAAGTCTCAGAACATCAATGTTTTCGATTTCAAAAGACGTGGTTTGCTCGGTTGACGTGACGCCCTCGTTCTGAAGCGCCAGCAATGTCCAGACTTAAGATTCTCGTCTTCTTCCTTGCCCTGTGTATCACAGGCTCTGTTCTCGCGGCTGCATACTGGTTTTACACTCGTGTCATGGGGCATGACACCGCCCTGGAGACGCAGATTCATGAGATGTCAGGGAAGAAGGTTGCCCCGCCTGATCCGGGCATTCGGCGCTTTGAAGCGGCTCTCAAGCAAGTCGCTGATGGTGACGTGGGCGGTGGCCGCCGCGCCCTTTACGAGTTGCTGGATCACTTTCCGGATTCCACCCGCGCCCCAGAAGCGAAGCGCATCATTGGCGAGGTGAACATGGACATGCTCTTCTCGCCCAATGTTAATCCCCTGAAAAAGGATTACAAGGTGCAGCCGGGGGATTCGCTGGGCCTCATTGCCCGGAAGAATCAGACCACGATTGAGTGCATCCTGCGGGCCAACAATATGCTCGGTGGCACCCTCCAGCCCGGCGATCATCTGTTCGTTTTCCCGCTCGATTTTGAGGTCTGGGTCGTGGCGTCCAAGAAGACTCTGCAGCTCCTCCAGAACAAAGTCTTCTACAAGGAGTACCAGATCCAGGAACTCCGCCTGCCGCCGGGCATGCGCACTCCCACCACGGAGCCTCTCACCATCAATGAGAAAAGTGCCTGGGTCGCGGGCAAACGCGTCACCAGCACTGATGCGCAGTTTCTCAATTCAGACAAATGGCTGGCCACAAATAGGGCTGCCTTCAGCATCCGAGCCGCGCCTCAAGCAAAACCTGTGATCACACCGCCACCAGCCCCAGTCGTTGATCCTAAAGCCAAGAAAAAGAAAGACGCGAGTGAGGACTTTTCCACTCGTGGTGAAGATCTCATCACCGGTCCTGAGCCAGGCGTCTTTCTCATGAGAGAAGACGTTGAGGAACTATTCACCATCCTTCGCACGGGCACAAAACTATCAGTGTTTCGTTGATCGAAGCCTTTCCCTCTCACATACTTCTCCACTTATCTCCTGCATGAAATCAGCACTCGAGTTCGAAAAAGCGCTCTACAAAGCGCGCGAAGAATTGGAGGACCTGCGCAAGAAAAGCGCCGCCAAGACCACCCCAAAAATTCTTATCGCCATCGCCGAACTTGAGAAAAAAGTAGAAAAACTTCAGGTGGACACCTATGCGAACCTGAGCCCATGGCAGCGCGTACAAATCGCCCGCCATACGCAGCGCCCTTACATGCTCGACTATGTTCGACATGCTTTTGATGATTTCGTAGAACTGCACGGCGACCGCCACATCGGCGATGACAATGCCATGCCGGCTGGATTCGCCGTCATTGATGGACAGAAAGTCATGCTCATCGGCCAGCAGAAGGGCCGCGACACGAAGGAAAATCTCTTGCGGAACTTCGGCAGCGCCCATCCGGAAGGCTATCGCAAGGCTCTTCGTCTCATGCGCATGGCGGAAAAATTCTCTATCCCGGTCGTCACCATGATCGACACCCCCGGTGCCTTCCCTGGCATCGGCGCCGAAGAAAGGAATATCGCAGAGGCGATTGCGCTGAACCTCCGGGAAATGATGACGCTCCGCACTCCCATGGTCGCGATTGTTATCGGTGAAGGCGGTTCAGGCGGAGCCCTTGGCATCGGCGTCACGGATCGTGTTCTCATGCTGGAGAATGCGTATTACTCTGTCATCAGTCCTGAGGGCTGCGCCGCCATCCTTTGGAAGCATCGTCAATACGCCCCTGACGCCGCCCAGGCCCTGAAACTCAGTGCTCCGGATTTGAAAGAGTTGGGAGTCATTGACGGCATTGTGCCTGAGCCACTCGGCGGCGCCCATCAGGACCACATCGCAGCCGCAGCATCTCTAAAAGCTGCTATCCTTAATTCCCTCCACGAACTGAAGCATCTCTCCACCGCCACTCTTCTCCAGCAACGTTACGAGAAGTTCCGGAAGCTGGGTCAGTTTACGGAGGTCCTTTGATCGTGGCAACTACCGGCTGTTGCCTTCAGAAGACCTTGACAGTGCGCTCGTGGCCAGCTTTTACGAACAGCTAGTCATACCTGCCGGCTTTACGCCGTCTTGATGTGCTAGTAATGCAACGGCTGCGAGATAAATCAGACCGACCTCAGGTTCAATGCCGACTCAACAAGTTGCGCAGGCTTTCCAACTCGTCATTCAACTCAAGAATCAATTTTGCGGCAGGTGGCCCGGCTTCGTATTCGGTCTCCAGATGTCGGATGCGTTTGATACGACGTAAGGTTTCCTGATCGAAATTAGGGTTTAGCAATCCTTGCTCCCGGTAGCGAAGAATCGTGGTGGAATCCACCCCGGAAAGCTGGGCGATTATTTCCAGCGAGTAGTGAGTTTCTTCCTCCGGCTCATAGACAGGCAGCTCCTCATTGTTGGAATCTGAAGATGGGTTCATCGTGGCAGCGAAAAAGGTTCAGGGATCAATTAATTCAGAAGGTCGCGGCCGCGCGTGGGGTGAACTTCGACACCTCACGGAGTTTCTCCCAAGCGACAGTTTCGTCTGTGTCAATCTGCTCCGGCAAGACGACTTCAAGCTTCACATAAAAATCCCCTCGCTCCCCGGACTTGCCCCTGGGCAATCCCCGGCCTTTTAAACGAAGTTTCTGATCAGGCTTAAATCCCCGCGGAATACGCATTTTGACGCGACCATCCAGGGTGGGAACCATGACCTCCGCACCCAGAATCGGCTCCCAAGGAGCAACTTCCAGATCGCAATACAGGTCTGCCTCCTCCGCGTGAAAGAGCGGATGCGCCGCGTGCCTCACTCGAAGATAAAGATCCCCGGCCTTCCCTTTTCCATGCCCCGGCTCACCCTGACCCGGGACCCGGATGCGGCGGCCGTTGGTAGCTCCGGGCGGAATGCGCACCTGAAAGGCATGCGTCTCGGCTGCACCCGTTTGTTGATTAATCGCTTGAAGTGAGACGGGGCGTAGAGCGCCGTGCATCGCTTCATCCAAAGTCACCATGATGTCTCCCTCGATATCAGCACCATCACGATCTTGAGAGGTCGCCGCCCTGGATCCCGCTCGGCCAGGAAACCCATGTCGACTGGCTCCGCTGAAATACTGTTCGAAGAAATCGCTGAAGCCTGTGCCGCCGAAATGAAATTCGCTTTCGGCGTCCTCCGCTGACTCATAACCTCCATCTCCCGTCCCACGGGGCCATCCCTGCGGTGCCCTGCCCTGTCTCGCTCCAGGCATCGGTTCAGGTTCCTGCCAGCGAGCGCCCAGAAGGTCATATTTCTTTCTTTTCTCGGGATCACTCAGCACTTCATACGCCTCATTGATCTCCTTGAATTTTGACTCAGCCTCAGCCTTACCGGCCTCGGAAGCGTGATCCGGATGGTGCTTCATCGCAAGCTTCCGGAAAGCCTTCTTGATATCCTGCTCACTGGCATCACGAGCCACGCCGAGTGTGGTGTAATATTCTTTGAATTCGGAAGGCATGATGGAAGTTGTGTTCCCAATGATAGCGGCCCGACCTAAGCTTCACATCTGAAATCTCGAAGCCTAGTCTCTATTGGAGCGGCCCTAGTCCAACCTTTAAAACCTTATAGAAAGTGCGGTTGCCTGATCGTACCAAGGCAAAAAAGCTTCAACTGCCGCTGAGGAGTGTTGGAATATGCGATATTGCGTACTATGTAGTCAGTGCTGAAAAAGGGATATTGAGTTTCCGCAGGCAGCAGCCGGTTTGGGCAGCAAAAAGATGCTTTGGCAGAGCCGGAGCCAAAAGAGCCCAAAAAGCCTCAGCCACTTGTTGAGGTTCCAGGCTACTGCTGCCATTGCCAGGTTGATTTGGTCACCAGCAAAGCCTTTAAGCAGACACCTGCTCATGCGGTAGTCCGCTTTGAGGTGGCTGATCACCGGCTCAATGGCTGCTCTTCTTCTGAAGCATTGTCGTAGCTGCTGAGTTCTTCGTTTGGACTGGCCCTTGGCACGAGGGCCTGGCGCCAACACCTCGGTGCGCCCCACCCATTTCTGGCCTCGATATCCCCGGTCCACAATGACCGCCTTCGGCACTTTCTGCTGAACCAGTTGCGCTTTGGCCAACACTTCAGGCAGGGTATGCCCGTCATACTGATTGGTGGCATGTGCCACCGCTGCCACGATGATCCCGCCCGTCTTGGTCATCGCCAGGGACGCCTTGGTGCCAAACTCATACTTCTTAGTCGTCTTGCCTTTGGCCACACAGTAAACATGCGGTTCATGCAGCGAGTAAATCTTGTCCCCGTCGCTGCGCTTCTGCTGCAGGACTCTCTGGTAAAGGGCAAAACGTGGCTCCAACTCGTGCGCCACCTGTGCAGGCAGCTTGCGGGTCAGTTCCCTCACCAAAGTTCCCGCGATGGTCTGCATGCGTCTGACGCCCTTATCGGCCTTCTGACGCTGCTGCTTGTCTCGGTGGAAGCGTTGCATCCTCACACACTGCTTCAACTCTTTGCCATAGCTCCGTCTTAGCTTGATGCCGTGATCGTCGGCCAGCTTCCAGCAGTGCTGGATGATCTTGCCATACTGCTTGCTGTCCACCGGATGGGTGATGTTCTTCTCCTGCACCGTGCTGTCGATCACCAGTTGGGGTTCCTGGGCGGCTTCGCCATGGAGCTTCGCACTGATGCCTAACAACTGCTCGACACCTTCTGGACCGATACGGTGACGAAAATAAACCAGATCACTGGGATCACAGGGCAGTTCCCACTGAAAGTGCTCCATGCCTGAGAAGTGCTGCCAATAGGGGTTCTCCACCCAGCGCTGCACCACGGCCTGATCACTGAGGTCGTGCATCTGCTTGAGCAACAGCAATGAGATCATCAGCCGGATGGGTTTGGCGGGCCGTCCCGTGTTGCTGTAACGGGACGCAAACATCGCTTCCATCTCCTTCCAGGGCAGCGTTGCTCCCAGCTTGCGCAGCGGATGGCGTGGATCGCACTGCTCCTCCAAGGTTTGCATCAAAAAGCTCTTCTGCTGATCCTGAAGTTGCCGGTGCTTCATGCTAATTGAAATCGACCGGCTTTTGCGCCCAGTCGCGTCCTTTCCGGTCGTTTTTATCGCACACTCATCCTCGTTATTCCAGCTTCCTCCCTAGGAGAAGATGGGTTTTTCAGGGGCGACTATGTAGTCAGTGCTGAAAAAGGGATATTGAGTTTCCGCAGGCAGCAGCCGGTTTGGGCAGCAAAGTGATGCTTTGGCAGAGCCGGAGCCAAAAGAGCCAAAAGAGCCAAAAAAGCCTCAGCCACTTGTTGAGGTTCCATGCTACCGCTGCCATCGCCAGGTTGATTTGGTCACCAGCAAAGCCTTTAAGCAGACACCTGCTCATGCGGTAGTCCGCTTTGAGGTGGCTGATCACCGGCTCAATGGCTGCTCTTCTTCTGAAGCATTGTCGTAGCTGCTGAGTTCTCCGTTTGGACTGACCCTTGGCACGAGGTCCTGGGGCCAGCACTTCGGTGTGCCCCACCCACTTCTGACCTCGATATCCCCGGTCCACAATGGCCGCCTCCGGCACTTTCTGCTGAACCAGTTGCGCTTTGGCCAACACTTCAGGCAGGGTATGCCCGTCATACTGATTGGTGGCATGTGCCACCGCTGCCACGATGATCCCGCCCGTCTTGGTCATCGCCAGGGACGCCTTGGTGCCAAACTCATACTTCTTAGTCGTCTTGCCTTTGGCCACACAGTAAACATGCGGTTCATGCAGCGAGTAAATCTTGTCCCCGTCGCTGCGCTTCTGCTGCAGGACTCTCTGGTAAAGGGCAAAACGTGGCTCCAACTCGTGCGCCACCTGTGCAGGCAGCTTGCGGGTCAGTTCCCTCACCAAAGTTCCCGCGATGGTCTGCATGCGTCTGACGCCCTTATCGGCCTTCTGACGCTGCTGCTTGTCTCGGTGGAAGCGTTGCATCCTCACACACTGCTTCAACTCTTTGCCATAGCTCCGTCTTAGCTTGATGCCGTGATCGTCGGCCAGCTTCCAGCAGTGCTGGATGATCTTGCCATACTGCTTGCTGTCCACCGGATGGGTGATGTTCTTCTCCTGCACCGTGCTGTCGATCACCAGTTGGGGTTCCTGGGCGGCTTCGCCATGGAGCTTCGCACTGATGCCTAACAACTGCTCGACACCTTCTGGACCGATACGGTGACGAAAATAAACCAGATCACTGGGATCACAGGGCAGTTCCCACTGAAAGTGCTCCATGCCTGAGAAGTGCTGCCAATAGGGGTTCTCCACCCAGCGCTGCACCACGGCCTGATCACTGAGGTCGTGCATCTGCTTGAGCAACAGCAATGAGATCATCAGCCGGATGGGTTTGGCAGGCCGTCCCGTGTTGCTGTAACGGGACGCAAACATCGCTTCCATCTCCTTCCAGGGCAGCGCTCCTCCCAGCTTGCGCAGCGGATGGCGCGGATCGCACTGCTCCTCCAAGGTTTGCATCAAAAAGCTCTTCTGCTGATCCTGAAGTTGCCGGTGCTTCATGCTAATTGAAATCGACCGGCTTTTGCGCCCAGTCGCGTCCTTTCCGGTCGTTTTTATCGCACACTCATCCTCGTTATTCCAGCTTCCTCCCTAGGAGAAGATGGGTTTTTCAGGGGCGACTATGTAGTACACTATCGCGTAGTGCAAGGTGGCCGGAGCAGTGCGGGAGGCACAAACCAGTCTGGTGGCAACGGTGAACCATGATGGTCCAAACAATGCCAGATGCACCAACAATTGCAATTCTGAGTGGGCCAGTAGAAGCGTAGCGCACAGCCTCGGACTGTCCCGGCTTCAGAAGCTCCGCCGCAGTCCCCCTCTACTCCGCATTGATATCCTTCAGCGCATAGATGCCGGCCTGGCGTTCTTCTTCGATATCGATAATCTGATAATCGGTGTCTTCCCCGCCGAACTTGTCCTTGCCTTCTTTGTAAGTTGCGACGCCACTGGCCACGGCATCTTCAAAACTGGAACTGCCGACCATGGTCGTCTCAATCTCGATTTGTTTACGATGGTTTTCATCGAGGTAAACCCCCATGAACATGTGGCCAGGCACACTGACCAGATAAGTATCCAATCCCATTTTCCGCATGATGGAGCAGAAGAGTACACTGCCATCCACACAGTTCGCAGCAACCTGATTCGTGGAATCTCCGAGCAGCCGCACATGCTGTGCGCCGAGATTGTCATCTGAAACTGAGGACGTCGTGATGCTGGAATACTTCAAACCGCGATCCTGAATGGCTTGATAAACCGCCTTCACCTGCTTCTTCACATCAGCAGGCCCGACTTGGTAGCCAGCGATCGAATCTACAAGCTTCTCGCCGCTGTCATCTTCCACTTCCAACGCCTCGGCGAGGATCTCCTGCACAACCGGGTGGCTCTCGTTCACATATGCAGCAAACATGTAGCTACAGTCCTGCACTTCATCATTCTCATCCGAATAAGAGAAAAGACAGTCGTTGATGGAGCGCACGATCACCTTCTCGGTCTTGGTGCCGAGCTTTTTGCCACCGAGTTTCACGGTCACGGTCACGGTGTCCGGCGTTGCCTGGCGGTTCCGGTAAAGCTTGTTGTAATCATAGCGGAGGATGGGCGCAATGTAGTAGGACTGCCCTTCCGTTTCCAGGGTGCCGCTGAAAGTGCTTGGCGCGAAAAATTTGCCGCCACACGTGACGGTTACTTCCACTGGTTGGTTCTCTGCGGTGGCGACGAGTTCCACGCCAATCTGACCGAAATAATCACCGAGGCTGATGGCTTCCTCGGCAGCCTCTTCGTCATCTTCCTCCTTCTCCTCTTCTGCATCCTCGTCCTCCACTTCTTCTTCTTTTAAAGTTGCGGAGACGACCATGGCAGACGGAAAAAGATGACCGTCATAGCCAGCACTGATTACCCAATCCTCGTTCTCCGCTCGAACATTCCCTAAAGAGAAAAATAGAGTAAGGATCACCAAGAGGCACCTATGGGGGCAGAGCAGCGTCGTCATCATGGGAGTAAATGGGCTCGAATACCGGGCAGCGTGATGGCGCGAGGATGCCACTTCGCGGCAGTTCGTCAAAGCCTAGTTAAAGAAACTGCTTAGAGGCAGGAACTCCTATTTCAGAGATATCAAAAGTGCTTCAAACCGCTCAGCCATGCCGTCAGCTGAGAATCTTGCCCTGGCATTCACCTTGCCCGTTTCACTCAGCCGCTGCCGTTCGGCTGGATTTTGCAGCAGGCTCGCAAGTGCCTGCGCCAGATCCGCCGGGTTGTCCGGCTCGCACAAAACACCTCCCTCCGTCATCGCCAATACTTCCGGAAAGGCCCCATGTCGAGGCTGCACGACGGGTGCCCCGCAGCCTTGAGCCTCCGCGATGTACAAGCCAAATGCTTCCCCATAGGTGGCAGGCACACTGAAGACCGTGACCTCATGCAGGAACTTCACTTTCTCCGCAAAGGAGACATTGGGTTCAAAGGTTACACGGTCCAGCAGATTCACCTTCGCCAGCTTTGCCTTCAGACTGTCCAGATACTTGTCATCCTCCGGCATCTTCGCGCCAGCAATACGCAGTCTCACTTCCGGCACCTTGCCGCTTCTGGCCAGCTGAATGAAGGCATCTACCAAAGTACTCAGTCCCTTTCCATGAATCATGCGTGCCAGGTAACCGATCACCGGCTTCTCTGGCTCGCGTCGCGTGCCTTCGAATTCACTGAAGTTCAGGCCATTGTACAGCACCGCCATCTGCTCTGGTTTCGCCGCCAGTCTTTGCCGCATCGAATCCGCATAATACTGACTCGGCGCAATGAATCGCGTGACAGAGCGCGCATTCTTTTTCATCAAATCCCAGGCTCGTGTGCGATACGGCTCAGGCAGGGTATCCAAAAACGAATCCTCTCCCTGAAGAGAGACGACCACCGGAGCTCCTGTTCGCTTTTGCAATGCCGGAGCCAGACCGATGAGGAGTGAGTTAGAAAGTGAGATGACATCTGGCTTGGCCTCATCCTGGACCCATCGAACCAAATTTTCCCATTCAGTCCATTGCTTCCCCTGCTCTCCAAGAAGACTGCCCACGGTCATCTCGCCCAAGTCTCGAGCACTGGTCATACCCAGAAATTTCGACGCCCAACGCAGGCGCTTTTCATCATCCATGAAGCGATGCACGAAACGGGGTGTCCACTTGTAGAGATGCGGAAACTTCTCCTGGAGGTAAAGCGAGATGCCGCCCACACGAATGGGCTGTTCAGGACTGGCCGCCTCCTCATCCGTGACGAGCGGCAGGTAGAGGGGCGCCATGATGGCGTCATGCCCTCGAGTACGCAGAGCCTTGATGAGCGCATTGTCCCGCAAGCAGCTCCCACAGTGGAAGCTACCTGTCCCCGGCGTTAGATGAAGGATCTTCACTGACAATGATCGAAGCTAATAGTCCGGCGGCAGAGGCCACCGAGTCACTCACACGGAGAATACGTGCCTCGCGGCGCAGGTTCGCGTAGAAATCCCATCAAAATGCCAGCGAAAACGAATGATCCTTGAAGAAGTTTTTGATGCCGGCTGGCGACACCGTGTCACCCTTGTCATTCGTGTAGGTGTATTCCATCGTCACCCGGTACGTGCAGTGCAGTTGGTGGTCCGAGAGGTTCCATTCCACCAGTGTGCAAACTGTCGTCATCAGGGCGTCATATTTTCCGTCGTATTTTTCGGGTTGCACGACACTCGAATAGACCGGCGCATCAGGGGCCACGGGCACATACATGACGCTTGTCTTCTCTTCCGAGCCCTTGGGTGAATTCTTGAATACCAATTGGAAACGGAAATAGCCCTCGGCCTTTTGAAGAGTGGCAGTCAGATTGACTTTGGTTTCAGATTTGAAGGGATGGAACTGAATTGAGGCGCTGTGAACGGAATCGGACATGGTGGATGAAAATGGGGAAGCGGCGGCGACGATGACGTGCGTTTGGCCGTAATCCTGCCAGTCTAAAATGCAATCCCAACTTTCCCTCCACCTCGGTCGCTGCCGATCCCAAATCTGCGGTTCTCTCTTCTGCCCCAGTCCGCAAAGTTGGCAAATTTCCCGGTTTGACCGTTTTCATCAGCCGCCGTAAGAAGGGAACGAATTTAGCTACCATTTGACCGACATGTCCGCGTCCCCGACCATCATCTACACCAAGACAGACGAGGCCCCTCTTCTGGCCACCTACTCCTTCCTGCCGATCGTTCAGGCTTTCACGAAGCATTCGGGCATCAAGGTAGAGACGCGCGACATCTCCCTCGCAGGCCGCATCATTTCGCAGTTTCCGGACTACTTGAACGAAGATCAAAAGATCGGCGATCACCTGACCGAATTGGGCAAGCTAACGCTCACACCGGAAGCGAACATCATCAAACTTCCGAACATTTCAGCTTCCGTTCCGCAGCTCAAGGCGGCTGTCATTGAGCTTCAGGGCAAAGGCTACGCCCTGCCTGACTACCCGGAAAACCCCACCACGGACAAGGAAAAAGACATCCGAGCCCGCTATGACAAGGTCAAGGGCAGCGCGGTGAATCCGGTACTGCGTGAGGGCAACTCCGACCGCCGTGCGCCAAAAGCCGTCAAAGACTACGCCAGGGCTCATCCTCACTCCATGGGCAAATGGAGCGGCGACTCAAAGACCTCCGTGGGGACCATGGGTGGTAAAGGCGACTTCTTCTCCAATGAAAAGTCCGTGACGGTTGCTGAAGCGACCACGGCAAAGATCGAATTCATCGGTGCGGATGGCGCCACAACTGTGCTCAAAGAAAGCACCCCCCTGAAGGCCGGTGAAATCCTCGACGGCACCTTCATGAGCAAGGCGGCGTTGGTGGACTTCCTCGCCGGGCAAGTAGCCAAGGCCAAGGCCGACGGTGTTCTCTTCTCTCTGCACCTCAAAGCCACCATGATGAAGGTCTCTGACCCGATCATCTTTGGCCGTGCCGTGGAGGTGTTTTTCAAAGACCTCATCGCAAAGCACGCCGCCACGCTGCAAGAATTGGGTGTGGACTTCAACAATGGGTTTGGTGATCTCGTTGCAAAGCTCGACAAACTGCCAGCCGATAAAAAGGCGGAGATCGAGGCCGACATCAAAGCCGCTTATGAAAGCGGTCCCTCCCTTTCCATGGTGAATTCCGACAAGGGCATCACCAATCTTCACGTGCCTTCCGATGTCATTGTAGATGCCTCCATGCCGGCCATGATCCGTGCCGGTGGCAAGGTATGGGATGCCGCAGGCAAGACCGGCGACACGCTGGCGGTTATTCCAGACAGTTCCTATGCCGGCGTCTATCAGGCCGTGCTCGACTTCTGCAAAGCCAACGGCGCACTCGACCCCAAAACCATGGGCTCTGTGCCGAACGTCGGCCTCATGGCTCAGGCTGCGGAAGAATACGGCTCACACAACAAGACTTTCCAGATCTCAGCACCCGGTACTGTTCGGGTCACCGATGCTTCCGGCAAAGTACTCTTCGAGCATCAAGTGGACACCGGCGACATCTGGCGCGCATGCCAGACAAAAGACGCCCCTGTTCAAGATTGGGTGAAGCTGGCTGTGAACCGTGCCAAGGCCACGGGCGATCCGGCCGTCTTCTGGTTGGACAAGAGCCGTGCCCATGATGCCCAAATCATCGCCAAGGTCGAGACCTACCTAAAAGACCATGACACCAAGGGCCTGGACATCCGCATTTTGCCTCCGGCGGAAGCTTGCACTTTCAGCCTTGAGCGTATCGTGAAAGGTCAGGACACCATCTCCGTCACCGGCAATGTACTGCGCGATTATCTCACCGATCTCTTCCCCATCCTGGAAGTGGGAACGTCGGCGAAGATGCTTTCCATCGTGCCGCTCATGAACGGCGGCGGTCTCTTCGAAACGGGCGCTGGCGGCTCCGCACCGAAGCATGTGCAGCAGTTCCTCGAAGAGAACTACCTTCGCTGGGACAGTCTGGGTGAATTCTTTGCTCTGGCTCCGAGCTTCGAGCACATTGCAGATTCCTTCAAACTCCCGAAAGCTAAAGTCCTCGCCGATACATTGGACGCAGCCACCGGCAAGTTCCTCGAAAACGATCGTTCCCCCGGCCGTAAGCTGGGCACCATCGACAACCGTGGTTCCCACTTCTATCTAGCTCTCTACTGGGCTCAGGCACTTGCCGCTCAAAACGATGATGCCGAACTGAAAGCTCTCTTTATACCCGTGGCCGAAGAGCTGACGGCAAGTGAGGACAAAATCGTTGAAGAGCTTCTCGCCGTGCAGGGCAAGCCTGTTGATGTGGGAGGTTATTACATGCCCGACGACGACAAAGCCGACAAAGCCCTCCGGCCAAGTGCGACGTTGAATGCTATTCTGGCGAAGCTTTAAAGCTGCGCACGCTGGCAAACACATCGCCATCTTTGACGTCATGCTGAAAGATGATAGTATCATTTGATACTATCATCTTGATTCTTCAATGATGCCTCCCTTCGAAATTTCGGCCAGGGCCGCTTCCGCCCTGTCTGAGATTGAGCGGCTTCTGGGGCGTTTTGAAGGTGCCTCAATTGCTCCGGCAACTCCCATGTTGCGACGGTCGCTGCGAGTGAAGACCATCCAGGCCAGCCTTGCCATTGAAGGCAATTCGCTAAGCGAAGAACAAGTCACCGCTGTATTTGAAGGAAGGCGGGTAGCCGCGCCTGCCCAAGATCTTCGTGAAGTTCAGAACGCCATGGCTTGCTATGAGAAACTGCCGCAGTGGAGTGCAACTTCAGCCACGCACTTTCTGCAGGCACACAAAATAATGATGCTTGGCCTTGTAGAAAGACCCGGACACTGGCGCAACGGTGGAGTAGGCATTGCGAAAGGGAATGATTTCACATGTGGCCCCTCCAGCCAGCCGCGTTCCGGGTCTGGTGAAGGATCTGTTTCATTGGCTAAAAACAGAGAAGACATTGCCGTCCCCAATCAAGGCCGCTGTCTGCCACTACGAACTGGAATTCATCCATCCTTTTGCTGATGGCAATGGCCGCATGGGCCGCCTCTGGCATTCTCTGATTCTCCAAAAGCATCATCCGCTTTTTGCCCAGTTTCCGATCGAGTCAATCATCCGTGATCGCCAAGGTGAATATTATGAAGTTCTCGGGCAATGCGATAACGCAGGTAAGTCCACCGCATTCATCGATTTTTCGCGCGAGGTATGTGTGCAGGCTCTTTATGGCGGTTCCGCAGCTAGCGGCAAAATGACCGCAGCAAATCGAGTCGAAGCGGCTCGTGATCCATTTGGATTAAACTGGTTTACGAGAAAAGAATACTTGTCTCAATTCACTCGCCTATCGGCAGCCACAGCAAGCCGTGATCTTCAGAAAGCTACAGGGGCCGGAGTCCTCGAATGTTCAGGGTCAAAGGCAACGGCGCGCTACCGTTTTCGATGAGCACGGGGGCAACACCATGAAGCCGGAGCTTCGTTCTGGACACATCCACAAAGGTCTCTGCGAGCGATTTAGTTATTGAGAGTTACGCTGAAAGTTAACCATTTCGGCGTGCATTTTTGAAGATATCAAAGCCCCGCTCTCACAACAAAACACCTACCTAAAAATTATGAATTCTACTACTCTAAAAGGCGATTGGAATGTCATGAAGGGCAAGCTTAAACAGCAATACGCGGACCTCACAGACGACGATTTGACCTTTGAAGAAGGCAAGTTCGACGAAATGGTCGGACGTGTTCAGAAACGACTCGGCAAGAGCCGCGAAGACACGGAACGTATCCTGAATGAAATTTAACCGGCCTCACCGGAATGGAGCCGCATGAGTCCTTGGCCGTCCTCTTAAAGGGGGGCGGCCTTTTAGTATCCAGAATTGGGGCGTAGTTTCACCTTAGCAACATCGCTATTTCACCCGGAAAGCCCCCTCGATCACGCTGATCTCGGCTTTATGCCCCTCTCTCAACACGACTTCGACGACATCACATCGCGTCGGGGTATTTGTCGGATCACCCAGGGCTTTTAGCCAAGCCCGAGCGCCCCGCATAATCAGCTTTTCTTTGGAAGACGTGACGGCTGCGCCAGGCCGTCCCAGACGCGTGTCCGTCCGCGCCTTGACCTCGACGAAGGTCAGAATTTCGCCGTGACGACAGATGATATCCACTTCGCCGCCATGAGGTGCCCGGAAATTATGATACAAGACCTTCCGCCCATTCCGGCGCAGCCAGGCAGCCGCCAAGTGCTCTCCCCATGCGCCGATCGTGGCTGAATCTACGCGGCTTCCGTCACGTTTGCTCAAACGTAAAGACGAGTTGAGAGACGGGCGCGAAAGAGCGGCGGTGAATCGGGCAAGGCCCGTGGAGACGGAGCGCTTCCAGGTGCTTGCGAGTGCTGTAACCTTTGTGCCGATCAAACTCATACTGCGGGTATAGCTTCGATGCTTCCACCATATAGCGGTCCCGCGTCACCTTCGCGATGACGCTGGCTGCTGCAATGGAAAGACTGATGGCGTCACCTCCCACCAAGGCCTGTTGTTGCCAGGCAAAGTTTGGCACGGGTCGGCCATCGATGAGGACGCCATCAGGCTGGCGAGGCAAACCGCGCACCGCGCGGCGCATACCTTCCCAACGCGCCTGCAGAATATTGATGGCATCGATCTCATCGACCTCGATCATAACCACGCTCCAGATCACATCTTCCCGGGCGACCAACTCCCCATATATTCGCTCGCGCTGCACTTCGGTCAGTTGTTTGGAATCGTGCAATACGTCATGCTCGAATTCTTCTGGCAAGATCACGGCCGCCACACATACGGGCCCCGCTAAGGGGCCACAGCCCGCCTCATCGACGCCGGCAATGCACCGCACCCCAAGTTCCCGCCAGGTAATCTCGTGATACAGCGTGGGCCGGTCCAGCATGGCTGTCATCGTTTTGCTTCTCATTCCCCCACGTTCAAGCTCTGTCCTTCACGCGCCGGAATGACCGGGAAATCGGGCCGGGCTTTTTGAATGGCATCATGCAGCATCCCTTCCAGATCAGCATCGGTATGAGTCGGATCGTAATGGAAAGGCACCATGCATTTCGTCTCCGCCATGGCGGCAAATTGCAAAGCATGACTCATGGAGGAATGTCCCCAGCCGACGCGCTGGGCATACTCTGCATCCGTGTATTGGGAGTCATGAATGAGCATGTCCACGCCTTTCGCCACAGACATGCCCGAGATCCATTCCCTGTCCGGCAAAAAACGGACCGCACCCAGAACCGGCTCATGATCCGGCAGATACGCAACAGACCCGCGTTTCCCATTGATGCGGTAACCCACCGTAGGGCCCGGATGACAGATAAGACGGGACGTCACATGAAACTCGCCTATGTCCACATCCTGGTTTCCACCGTCATGAATGTGCAGCTTGCATGGCAGATCCCGCAAATGCACCGGAAAGAGCGGCGGCGAAAGATACCGCATCAACCGGGAGCGAAGGTCCAGAGTCGTGCTAGGCGGGCCCCACACATGCACTTCCATGTCAGGCCGGTAGAGGCAGGCGAAAAATCCCAAACCCTGGATGTGATCCATGTGCAGATGGGAGAGCAGGATGTCCACCCGGCGCAGGTTCGCGGGGAAAGTCTGCGACATGGCGCGGATGCCTGTGCCAGCGTCGAGCACGAGGATGGTTCCCTCTTCGCCGATGATTTGGGCACACGAAGTGTTGCCGCCGAAGTTCAGCGTGTCTTTGCCTGGAGTGGCCAGTGAGCCACGGGTGCCCCAAAACTTTACCTTCACGGACTCACCTCCCGCAGGAGGGACACAGCTCCTACCAAATTCGAGGACTGGCTTATCAGAGGGAATGCCGTGACTTCAATCTTCCGTTTCACCCCATCCAGGCCTTCGATCCAGAAACGCCGCCAGCAGGGAACGCGCTCATGCAGGGCCCTGACCAGAGGCAGTGCCTCCGGTAAAATGACTGTGCCGTCTTCTTCAAAGGGCCTGAACATGGTAGACCACAGTTCCACGGGCACCATACCCGTCTCTTCAAAGCGCTTTCCCAGGACGCGTTCGGCGTGCTCGTTGTAGAAGACCAGATTGCCCTCAGGATCTACGAGAAATATGGGCATCGCCAAACAACTCGCGAGTTGGCGCATCAAGATGATTTCGATGTCCTTGGGAGGCATAGGTGAACGGCGGAGAATGCACCCCGGCGTGAGTGGCGGCTAACCTGCTCACCCGGAAACATAAGACAAGCTCCTCCTCCTAGGGAAGTAGAATTTTTGGAATCATTGCAGCGACTCCCGATGCCAGCACTTCAATCGCTACTTTTGACCATGCTGGCCAGCAGGGTCTCCACATTCTGGCAGAACACTTCGGAAGCGATATAAGCCTCACCCATCTGGAACTTTGGGTTCCCTACCAGGCGTTCCCCCTGATAGCGGCTCACCCAACGCCCCTCTTGATCAAGCCCCTCTAAAATGGTTCGGATATCTCGCGGATCGGTGGCCGATTTGACCGGGCGCTGCCCGTTCAGTTCTGCCGCAATGGTGTCCAGAGTTGCTTCGACTTTCCAGCCGTAGTGTTCTGGCAGGTCGCTGTCTGAATTTGTCAGCTTGTAGTCACGCGTCATATACAGCGGGGTATTGGTCCCGATCTCCAGATAGCGAGGCAATTGCCCATCTGGCAGAAGGCTTTTTTTCAGATAAGCCAACCCTCTAGGGATCGGCTCAAGGTACTTTTTGTCGCCGGTAAGACGATGAACTCGCAGCAGGGTTTCCATGGCATTCTGCGATTCGCGGCCGGCAATGGCTGGTGGCTCGAACTTTCGCGCCCAAACCGGACGCATGCGAGTGTCATATTGCTGCGCCCAGCCCGGCTGCGGTTCCGGGAGCTGGGCAATGATCAGAAAGTCGCCGAGACGGATCAGAGCATCCCGGCAGCGTTTGTCCTGATAGATGGCCCAGGCTTCCTCCAGCACGGCGGCCATATTGCCCGCGAGATCGTCATTCAGCGTGGGGAGATCCCAGTATTCCTTGATCCGGTTCTCAGTGCGCCAGTCATAGTCAGGAAAGCTGGCTTTCACCGGTGCGTGAGGTTTTATAGGACCCAGCCACACCTGTGGAAACGCGCCACTGGGAAACTGGGCCGCGAGCAGAGCGGTGCGAGCAGTCTCGCTGCACTCGTGGATGGCTTTGTCCTTAAACCCGAGGGCCTTGTCCATCCGCATCATAAAGCGGAGGGCGTGCTGGGAGATGCCGTCGTCCAGCGTCGAGTAGTTCCGGCCCTTGCCACGGCCGCCCCGGTATTGAGCGACAAGCTTCCCGGCAGGATCAAAGTCGATCGCATTGGTCCAGCCACCGGACTCAAGTTGACCATACACTAGTGCCAGGGCGGCTTCTTTTGCAGCATCCAGGTAGAAGGGATCTTTTGTGATTTCGTAGGCTCGCAACATGGTCAGCCCCACGGCTGGCGTCCCCGGTCGCTGCACCCAGACTTGATCTTCAGTGGCCTTCCCCTCCCCTCGCCGCCAGGAAAAGTCCGGCGCATAATAATAAACGTAGCCCCCATGGGAGGCAGCCTTGGATCGGAAAAACACCGACGCGCGTTTGATGACCGAGGTTGCATCCTGAGGCGTCGCGGCTGCCCGAGTCTGCTGGGCTCGGATGGTGGATGAAGATGCCAAGGCCAATCCCAAGGCCAGCAATGAGGAACCGAATAAACCGCAACGTCTTCCGAGCATTTGAGCGAGACGTTTGTTAGGTCATCAACCTTTCACGGCGTTCTGGAAAGTAGGGGCAGCGGCTTGGCCGCCTTCACAGTGATGAACACCGGCGAGCGTTCCCATCCCAGTTCTTTATCGTCCAGATTCAGAACCGTATTGAAGGCATGGAAGTGATGGGTGACACCGCCGATATGAAGGGAGTATTGCAGTGCCCGCCCCCCGTCCAAAAGCGTGGCATGCTGCAGATTCAGCTTCAAGGCGAGCGCCGCCACCTCGGACACATTCATCGCCCCACCGTCGCCAGACAGGATAAAGACGATCTTGCCATCCTGCCGCATTCCACCCAACGCACGATAGGTGATTTTTTCCCCGTTGAAATAGGCCCTGGGGGCCAGATCCACATAGGAAAATACGGTGTGATTTGTCATGAGAGAGGGATAGCCCTGGGAGGCTTCCTGGATGAACTGCGTCGCTTTATCCTTCTCCTTTTCCCTCTCATAGAGCGATTTCGGCCCGAACCACGGCTTGTTGTCCTTCACAAAGAAATAGCCGGTCCACGCGGGAAAAGTACCATTCCGCTGTTTCCCTTCGTGAATGACCAAGCCGAGCGGCTTGCCAGACGGATCCCGGAAATTAGCCGTGATGGCAAATGCCGCCTCCTCGCTTTTGAGTCTTTCGCGCGCGGTGGTGAGGACGAATCGCTCCTGAAAGCTCGTGGCAAATTGGAAATGGCTGGGTTCGATCTCGATGATGGCCACCTGCGATCCGAAAATACTCTGCGCTAGTCGCTGTTCCTTGGTCACGGCTTCCCGGCGCACCGGAAGGGTTTTCCAGACCATACCAGGGGCCTCCGCCTGCGTTTCCAGAGCACGAGTCAATTCCGGCGCAGACACTGCGGACACCGCTTTCCAACTGCCATCTCCAAGTTTGACTTCCAAAGGCTTGCTGGAATGGCGAAAGGCCATGTAAACGGCGTTGCTCTTCAGGTTGTAGACATAATCCGCGCCCAACAACAGCATTAATGCCCCGAGAAGCGCCAGGATCACAAGTCTCCCCAGACACCCCCACAGCTTCTTGGTCTTCGGCTTTTCCCCTCTCACGAGAAAACGCTACGCACATTCCACTGTTCCATCAAGTCCTTGGACAACTCCTGAAGGAATCGTGAGGGCCGCTGGAGGATTTCGCCGTCCCTCGCCTGATAGTTCAGAACCGGATACATGAGGTATAGTTCGTCTTTCGCCCGGGTAACGGTCACGTAAAAGAGCCGCCGCTCTTCTTCCAGCCCCTCTTCCCCGCTTTCCTCGATCACGCGATTGTTCGGGAACATCCCGTCTGCCAGCCACACGGCGAAAACGGTATGCCATTCCAGTCCTTTGGCCTGATGCGCAGTTGTCAAAGTCACCGCCTCCGAATCCTGCCGGGCACTGGGGCGCTCATCCGTGTCCACTCCGCTCACCAGCGAGAGCTGGCTCAAAAATTCGGTTACGTCCTCGAACCGAGTGCTGTAATTGCTCAGTTGCTCCAGGTCCTGCTTCCGCTGGTCTGCGTTCTTGAACTTCGCCCGCATGTAGTCCTCATAAAAACCTTCCATAATGCTGCGAATCATGGCTGCGGGTTTCACGGGATTTCCACTGGGTTCGTTCAGCTCATCCAGCGTGTAAGCCATCTGCTCCCAAGTCTTGTGCGCTTTCTTCGGCACCGTAATACCCAGAAGGGACTTCCCGAAGAGGCCGTCCGTTACCGGCCCACGGGCCGCGTCGGATTCCAGCCAGGCCCGCCACATCTTCGAGGTGCTGGCTGGCCCAATGCCCGGGACCAGCCGAACCATCCGCATGAACGACACCTCATCCAGCCGGTTCACCGCGAATTTCATAAAGGCCGCCACATCCTTCACATGGGCCTGCTCAAAGAAGCGCAAGCCACTCGTGATCTGGAAAGGGATACCGCGACTGGTCAGCTCCAACTGGATTTCCAGCGAATGATAGTGTGCGCGGTAGATCACCGCTATTTCCTGAAGTTCCACCCCTTCATCCCGGAGTTCTAGAATCCGTTGGGCCACAAATGAGGCCTGCGCCGAAGGATTATCCAGCGGTACCAGTCCCGGCAGGATGCCCTGCGTCTCTCGCGAAGGCTGGAGCGCCTTTCGGAACTGCCCCGTGTTATGCTCGATCACCGTATTCGCCAGGGTCAGCACCTCCGGCACACTCCGGTAGTTCATTTCGATCTTGTACACGCTGGCCTTCGGGAAGCGTTTGTTGAACTCGAGGATGTTCTTCAGGTTCGCGCCCCGCCAAGAGTAGATGCTCTGCGCATCATCTCCCACCACCATCAGGTTCCCGTTTTCCCCTGCGAGCAAGTCGATCAGTTCAGACTGAAGCGTGTTGGTGTCCTGATATTCATCCACGAGGATAAACTGGAAAGTCCGCCGGTAGCGATCCCGCAGATCATCATGATCCTGAAACAGGCGCAGAGTGAGCAACAGCAGATCGTCAAAATCCACATTGTTCGTTTCCAGTTTTTTGGCGGTGTAACGCTCCCGCACTTTCAGAATCCCTTCAATGACTGGCTCGAAATAAGGGTATTTGTCAGTGATGAGTTCGGTGATCGTAATGCCCTTGCTGTCCGCTAGGGAGTAAATGTCTCCTAACACCTCGGGTTTGGGAAAGCGGTAGGTCGTCGTATCCACCCCGCTTTCACTGATGACCGTATCCATCAGGTCTTTCTGATCCTCCCGATCCATGATGGAAAATCCCGGCTTCAATCCCACCCGCTCCGCATGTTTCCGTAGGAGGCGATTGCCAATCGAGTGGAAGGTGCCACCCCAGAGCCGGTTGGTTTCCACCGGCAGCAGATTGCGAACACGCTCCAACATCTCCCGCGCGGCTTTGTTCGTGAAGGTCAGCAAGAGGATGTTCTCCGGCTGAATGCCATTATCCAACAGGTAGGCCACCCGGTAGGTAAGCGTCCGCGTCTTGCCACTTCCAGCGCCCGCGATAACCAGACTCTGCCCCGGAGGCGCCGTCACAGCAGCATATTGCTGATCATTGAGCTCAGCCCGGTAGTCAATCCGGTGCGTGGCTGAGGAAGTGGAGTGAAGCGTGTAGTCGCGGGACATGAAGGAAAATGCAGCCGTCAGTGTGGCATTGATTACGGCATGGGCAACCTGCCAGCCGCGCCATCATCGACCGCCCCCTCTATCGGCGAGGAAAACACGGATCGATTTGGCGTGTAATTCCTCTTGCCGTGGCACGCTTGCTGCCTGAAAACTGGCCGCATGC
The DNA here is from genome assembly GCA_965284365.1 of Phragmitibacter sp. Classification (GTDB taxonomy): domain Bacteria; phylum Verrucomicrobiota; class Verrucomicrobiia; order Verrucomicrobiales; family Verrucomicrobiaceae; genus Phragmitibacter. The sequence goes on along the minus strand of OZ260079.1, from coordinate 4,700,636 downwards.
AATCCATTCGACGTCATTTCATACTTGCCGGACTCTCCCTGGCGCTTCCTGCCGTGCTCACGCAATGCGGTGCAGGCAGCGGCGACGAAATCAAGGTGGGCGAATTTGCGTCCCTCACGGGCAAGGAAGCCACCTTCGGCACCTCCTCCCATGAAGGCACTCTCCTCGGCGTGGAGGAAATCAATGCTGCCGGCGGCGTGCTGGGCAAGAAAATCAAACTTCTAACGGAAGACAATCAGTCCAAACCAAGTGAGACGACCAACGCGGTCAACAAACTCATTTCCAAGGACGGCGTCGTGGCCCTGATCGGTGAAGTCGCCTCCAGCCGATCCCTCGAAGCCGCTCCCGTGGCCCAGCGCAGCAAGATCCCCATGATCTCCCCTGCCTCCACAAACCCTTCCGTGACAAAGGTGGGTGACTTTATCTTCCGTGCCTGCTTCACCGATCCTTTCCAGGGCGGCGCCTTGGCGAACTTCGCCAGCCAGGAACTGAAGGCCACCAAAGTCGCCGTGTTGACGGACGTAAAGAGCGACTATAGTAAAGGCCTCGCGAAGAACTTTAAGGACAAGTTCCTCTCCAACGGTGGCACGATTGTGACCGAGCTGGACTACAATGGCGGGGACAAGGAGTTCAAATCCCAGCTTACAACGATCAAGAACGCCAATCCCGAAGCCGTTTTCGTTCCCGGCTACTACACCGACGTGGCACTTATCGCCATTCAGGCCAAGCAACTCGGCCTCACCGTTCCTCTCTTCGGTGGCGACGGCTGGGAAAGCGATGTCCTGCTGAGCATCGGCAAGGACGCGTTGAACGGCTATTACTTTTCCACCCACTCTGCCGCCGACCAGGGGACGCCCAAGATGACGGCCTTTGTAGAGGCCTACAAAAAGCGCTTCAATGGCAAGACCCCGGACGCCATGGCGGTCTTGGGCTATGACTCTGCCTTCATGCTGGTCGATGCCATCAAGCGCGCCGGCACCACCGAGTCCGCTGCGCTTCGCACCGCGATCGCCGCGACAAAAGACTTCGAAGGCGTCAGCGGCAAATTCTCCCTCAATGCCGACCGTGATGCTGTGAAAGCGCTGGTTTTCATCAAAATCGAGAACGGCGCCTTTAAGTACTCTGCGACCGTCAATCCTTGATCGATTCATTAGCGCAAGACGCGCCGACATGGAGTTTCTGCAACAATTGATCAACGGTCTCGGACTCGGGGCGATCTATGCACTGATCGCTTTGGGTTACACGATGGTCTATGGGGTACTGCGCTTCATTAACTTCGCGCATGCCGACGTCCTGATGCTGGGCGCATTCACGGCCTACTTCGTGTCGCCCATGGTCGATCAGGTCTTTGGACCGCAGTCGCCCATCGGCGCCATAGTGGTGGTCATTGTGGCAGCGGGAATTTGCGCATGCCTCGGCATGCTCATCGAGTTTCTGGCCTATCGGCCGCTCCGGAATCGGCCCCGCCTCACGGTGCTCATTACGGCGATCGGTGTATCGCTTTTTATCGAGTTCACCTGTCAGCATCAGGCAGTGTTTGGCGCGGCTACCCGCCCTTTCCCCCAGCTCCTGCCAGAGAAACAGTTCCATATGGGGACCGTGCTTCTTAGCAGCACGGACATTCTGGTCCCGGTGGTCACAGCCCTTCTCCTTATCGTCGTCTGGTACATTGTCCATAAGACGCTTATTGGCACCGCCATGCGCGCCGTGTCGTTCAACCAGCAGGCAGCCTATCTCATGGGCGTGCCGGTGAACCGCATCATCACCTTCACTTTCGCCATGGGATCGGCTCTCGCCGCCATTGCCGGGATACTCTACTCCATCAAAGCCCCTGGCATCGAGCCCCTCATGGGCATCCAGCCTGGCTTGCGAGCTTTCGTCGCCGCTGTCCTCGGCGGCATCGGCAATTTGCCGGGTGCTGTTTTGGGTGGACTCATCATCGGCGTTCTGGAGAGTTTTGCGGCTGGCCACCCTGCCCTCTCCAATTATCGGGACGCCTTCGCTTTCGGCATTCTGATCGTGATCCTTCTTTTCAAACCTGCCGGTCTGCTGGGCCGCGTCACCACGGAGAAAGTCTGATGCTGCTCGGTGGTTCCAAACGCTGGCTTGTCCTCGCCATCGCCATTGCGGTGCTGGTTTCCTATTTCTCGGACAGTTTTAATGCCTATTACCTGGGTCTCGCCATTGACGTTGGCATAGCCATCATTCTCGGCGTCAGCTTGAACCTGATCAATGGTCACACGGGCCAGTTCAGTCTCGGTCACGCCGGTTTCATGGCGGTCGGTGGGTATTTCTCGGCATGGCTGTCCCTGACCATTGGCCAATCCGCGCACATTTGGTTCCCCTTCACCTTGCTGCTTGGGGGTCTTTTAGCAGCCTTGGTAGGCCTCGTGGTCGGGGTGCCCTCGCTGCGTTTGAAGGGCGATTACCTAGCAATCGTCACTTTGGGCTTCGGTGAAATTATTCGAGTCGTGGCGCAGACCACCGACGCGGTTGGAGCCGCCAGTGGTCTTAGTGGCATCCCGAAATTCACCACGCTTGGCTGGGCCTTCGGCTTGGCGGCAATCACGACCTATACTATCACCGCCATCGTGAATTCCACCTATGGCCGGGGATTTTTGGCCGTGCATGACGATGAGATCGCTGCCGAGTCTTCCGGAGTAAACACAACGCGTTACAAGGTGACCGCCTTTGTCATCGGTGCGTTCTTCGCCGGCATAGCCGGCGGGCTGTATGCGCATCACAAAGAGTATCTTTCCCCGACCGGCTTCGACTGGCTGAAGTCCGTGGAAATTGTCGTGATTGTCATTCTGGGCGGTATGGGCCGCACTGCGGGTGTAATTCTCGCCGCCATCATTCTTACGCTTTTACCGGAATTTCTCCGATCCGTCTCGGAATACCGCATGATCATCTATGCGCTGTTGATCATTGGAATCATGCTTTTGCGCCCACAGGGTCTTTTTACGTTCAACACCAAGAAAGGGGTTGCTACTAAATGAGTCAGCCTCTTCTGACCTGCAATCAGGCGACTATCCGCTTTGGCGGTTTGAAGGCGGTGAGTGAACTTTGCTTCTGTGTCATGCCTGGCGAACTGATGGGACTGATTGGTCCCAACGGAGCTGGTAAGACCACGATCTTCAATCTGCTGACAGGCGTCTATGAGCCTACCAGCGGGGAAATTCACTTTAATGGCGTAAAAATCCCCGGTCATAAACCGCATCAAATTACCCGCCTCGGCATCGCCCGCACCTTCCAGAACATCCGGCTATTCCAGTCGCTTTCGGTCTTCGATAATGTCAGGGCGGCCATGATGATGCATCTCAAGCACGGCATCCTACACGCCCTCACGAGAGGAAAAAAGTTTCTCGACGAAGAGAAGGAAATCGAGACAAAAGTATTAGAATTACTGGATATTTTCGACCTCCGAAATGTCCGGGACGAGCCTGCAAAGAGCCTTCCATATGGCGATCAACGCCGTCTCGAAATTGTGAGAGCTCTTGCAACAAAGCCGAAGCTCCTCCTTCTGGATGAACCCGCTGCAGGGATGAACCCGACCGAGAAAGAGGAACTCATGCACCTCATTAAGTTCATTCGGGACAAGTTTGACATCGCCATCATGTTGGTGGAACACGACATGAAGGTGGTCATGGGCATATGCCAGAAGATCGCGGTCGTGGAGTATGGCGTGAAGATCGCGGAAGGCACACCGGAAGAAATCCAAAGGGATCCGAAAGTCATCGCCGCCTATTTGGGCACAGAGGTCGAGAAGGAGGTGCCTCATGCTTGAGATCAAGTCTCTGCATGTAAACTACGGCGCCATTGAGGCCTTGCATGGCGTGAGCCTGAAGGTTCCGGAAAAGAGCATCGTCACCCTCATCGGGGCAAACGGCGCGGGCAAGTCCACCACCCTCCGCACCATCTCAGGTCTCATCCGTGCTCGCTCCGGATCCATCATCTATGATGGGGCGGAGATCACCTCACTGCCACCACACCAGATCGTCGCCAAAGGTCTCTGCCACGTGCCGGAAGGCCGCATGGTGTTCGCGAATCTCACCGTGGATGAAAATCTCCGCATGGGAGCCTATCTCCGTAAGGACAAGGCTGGTGTGAAGGCGGACATGGACTACGGCTTTCAGATTTTCCCTCGTCTCCTTGAGCGTCGGACCCAGCTCGCGGGCACGCTTTCTGGCGGCGAACAGCAGATGCTGGCCATCGCCCGGGCCCTCATGAGCAAGCCCCGCTGCCTCATGCTGGACGAGCCATCTCTCGGCATCGCTCCCATCCTGGTTCGCTCTATTTTCCAACAACTTGTCACCATCAACAAGGTCCGCGGCATTACCATCCTCCTGGTCGAGCAGAACGCTAATCTTGCGCTTAGCATCTCTCATTACGGATATGTAATCGAGACCGGCAAAGTTCTTCTTGAAGACACCGCCGAAGCCCTCCGCGTGAATCCTCAAGTCCGCGAAGCTTACCTGGGCGACTAGCCCTTCCGCTCTCCCAGACGAAAAAGGCACCGCGCCCTTTTTCATAGTGACAAGATGGCCGCAGGCCTTCTGTGTCTCCCTGACGCGTCCGCATCCCAAACGTGTCGGATCCTTACGACGTCGTCCCGACACGGTCAGCACCTATTAAAAACCTCGAATCTTCGCGTCTTCGCGGTGAACCTCAATCACCTCATAACCCCTCACCCCCGTTGCCTCTCACAAAACAAGGTGTAGCCCCCGCGACAGTTGCGACACATCCGCTTAGCTACCACTCCCCTTAAAAAATACACAATCCATTCTGCATTAGCATATTACATCATCACTGTGCCCATGGCACGCGGCAGGCTCTTTAGCTTCGCCGTATGATGAACAACAACCATTCCCTACTTAAAATTCAGCCAATGCGCCTCGCTCCCAGACGCACTTGGCGCCACTATGCTGCTGCAGGTTTTGCCGCCTGCACACTGGCAACCTCAGCCTTCGCGGGTGATGCCAAAGTCACCGCACCCGTCGAGCCTCCTCCACCAAAGGATCGCATCAGCGGCTTGTTCCAGTTAGACGTCTCTGACCACTACATCACGCCTCGAGGCTTGAATGTGGAAGACCAGGGCGTCATCTTTCAGCCGCTGTTATTGCTCTTCACAGACCTCTATGATGGCGATGGATTCCTCACGGACATCACCCTCGTGCTCGGCGTCTGGAACAGCATCCACACCAAGGAAAGCGGCGCGGATCCAGGAAACTGGAATGAGATCGACCCTATCGCCGGATTCTCTTTCGGCCTGGGCAAGAGCTTCCGCTTGGATACGACTTGGACGGCCTTCGAGAGCATGACCGACTCCTATCCCACGCCGAACAACCTGGAAGTAAAGCTCAGCTATTCCGACGCTCTGACGGAGGAGTTTAGCATCAACCCCTACGTGTCCTACTGGCTGGAATTGAATAACAAGACCACCTTCGCCACGAGTCCCTCCAGCTACTACTTTACTGCGGGCCTGAATCCGACCTACTCGCCTAAGTCCATCCCGGTAAAGTTTGAACTGCCCATCTTCATGATGTTCCCAGCGGATGATTTCTATGGGGAAAGCTCCACGATCGGTCTCTGGTGCGCCGCTTTGAAAGTGAGCACCCCGCTTACCTTCGTGTCCCCCTCCTTCGGCAAGTGGTTCCTCTATGCCAAAGCCACCTACTATGGCTTTGAAAACGACGCCCTCGTGAAGTTCGGCTCCTTCGCCACGGGCGAGCCGGATGACAGCGAAGTCCAGTTCTCCGGCGGGATCACGATCCTGTTTTAAGCCAGACAAAGCATTTCGTTTCGGGTTGGTAATGCAACCGGTGCTGGGTGCCACGCAGCCGTAAAGGCTGCAAGCGCCCTGCACCGGAAACTCGTATCAGAACACATCGCGAAAATTCACCCAACTGGGCACGCCAATCGCTACACAGAAGAGTCTCTTCCTCCATTCATCTCTTCTTCCCAATCATGCCTACCGTCACTTCCGAACCCTATCCCTGGCCTTACAACGAAGATTTACGGCCCGATAATACCGTCATCCTCGTCATTGATATGCAGACGGATTTTTGCGGTGAAGGCGGTTATGTGGATAAGATGGGCTATGATCTCAGCCTGACGCGCGCACCCATCGAGCCGATCAAGGCTGTACTCACGGCCGCCAGGGAGAAAGGGTTCCATATCATGCATACCCGCGAGGGGCATCGACCTGATCTGGCAGATCTCCCTCCAAACAAACGCTGGCGCAGTCAGCGCATCGGCGCCGGCATTGGTGACGCAGGACCTTGCGGCCGCATCCTCATCCGCGGGGAGGCCGGGTGGGATATCATCCCGGAACTCTACCCGCTTCCCAATGAACCGGTTATCGAAAAACCCGGCAAAGGCAGCTTCTACGCTACCGATCTCGATCTGCTCCTGAACCGAAGCGGCATTCAGAACATCGTTCTCTGCGGCATCACCACCGACGTCTGCGTCCACACCACCATGAGAGATGCGAATGACCGTGGCTACGAGTGCCTCATCCTTTCCGACTGTGTTGGCGCCACTGACTATGGCAATCACCTCGCAGCCCTGAAGATGGTCACCATGCAAGGTGGCGTTTTCGGCGCTGTGTCCGACTCGAAGTCGTTCATCGCCGCCATCTCTTAATATAGAATAAATCCCTGTTCCTTAATCGCGGCGGCCCGCCGGAAGAGGATTCTGAATAGGACGGAGCCGGATTTCCGGCTGCAATCCACTTGTGCAAAGCTTAACTCTGCCCTACCCAGCACAGTCCCCGCCCTATTCCATACGAATGCCTGTCGAGCAACTCCCCCAAGGTGTCCAAATCCTCAGAAACCTGAGCCAGATCGGCTCATCGACTGATTCGATTCAATGGCAGCCCTTCCGCGAGGGAGTCGAAATTCACCGGCTTTACGGTGATGGCCAGACCGGCCCCACTGCGGCCCTTCTCAAGTTCCAACCGGGAGCCGTTGTGCCACGTCATGAACACATCGGTTATGAGCATATCATCGTGCTCTCCGGTAGTCAGACGGATGACAATGGAGACATGGAGGAAGACACTCTGGTGATCAACCCTCCCAATACCAATCACGCCATCGTTAGCAAACACGGCTGCATCGTCCTCGCCATCTACGAGAAGCCCGTGGTTTTTCATTGATTTTGTGAGCTTCGCTCGCAATCCATCTCCTCAATCGACCTTTGGTCACATCAGTGCGAAGCACATGACCAAAGGTGGCGGAGTGAGATGTATGCTTACTCGTTTCACTAAAGCCTGACCTCGGTGCAACTGCATTGCCGAATTGGTCGACAGCATGGGCGCTCCCACACCTGACCAAAATCCTCAAGTTGTTGCGCCAACCCTCGCCTGTGAAGCGTAATTATCGGCACTCCCCTATGTGCAAGTATTCACTTGCATTTTGACCAATCCACCTCAATAGACACCGCTGCATGACATTCCGTTCCACCCCGCTTTTGGGTATCATCTCTCTCGCTTCTCTTAGTTCTTGCGCAGTCGGTCCTAATTTCATTAAGCCTGAGACGCCAGTGGGCGCCAACTTTGCCAACGCAAAGCAGAGCGGTTACTCCACGGCAGAAACAGTCAGCGAATGGTGGCGAAAGTTCAACGACTCGACACTTAACTCCCTCGTCGAACGCACTCTGGCGAATAACAATGATTTGAAAATCGCCGCCGCTCGTGTGGAGGAAGCCCGGGCGCTTCGTCGCCTTGCGAGATTTGACTACTTCCCCACTGCCGAAACGAATGCCTCGTATGCTAACTCACGGATCAGCGCCGCCTCAAGTCCACAGGGAGAGCCAGCGAATGCAGAGTTTTATGCAGCTTCTGTCGATGCGGCATGGGAGCTAGACCTTTGGGGAAAGGTGCGCCGCAATAATTGGGCTTTTCTGGCTGATCTTCAGAGTGCGGAAGCCACCCGGCAGGATGCCATGGTCGCCCTGAGCGCGGAAACCGCCAGCGCCTACTTGGAACTGCGCGGTCTGCAAAACCAGCTAGCCGTAGCCAACCGCAACGCGGAAAACCAACGTCAAACCCTGAAACTGACCGAGAGCCTTCTGCAAGGTGGTCGTGGCACTGAGTTGGACACTTCCCGCGCACGTGCTCAGCTGAACCGCACCCTAGCGGCGATTCCCCTGATCGAAAGCAGCATTCATCGAAACATTCACCGCCTGAGCGTTCTGACTGGCGTTCAACCGACGGTCTTAAAATCGGACTTGATCAAGGCTCGTCCGATTCCGAAACTTCCCAGCCTGGTGCGTATCAGCAATCCTGCTGAATTGCTCCGCCGCCGCCGTGACATCCGCGCCGCGGAGAAAGATTTGGAGAGTGCTACGAACCGGGTTGGTGTTAATGTAGCAGATCTGTTTCCTAGCGTTACCTTTAATGGATCTGTTGCCCTTGAAGCACGAACCCTCAGTGGTTTTGGCAACAGCGGCGCCGGTGCCTACACATTTGGTCCCAGCATCAATTGGGCAGCCTTCAATCTCGGCCGCGTCTTCGCTAACATCGACGCTTCTAAAGCTCGCGTGAGAGGTCAGGCGGCAAACTACGAAAAAGTGGTGCTTAATGCCTTGGAGGAAACGGAGAACGCCTTGGTGCTCTTTGGGCGCCAGCGCGCACGCCGCAACTTCCTGAGCGAATCAGCCAATGCCTCTGAACAGGCCGCCAGTCTGGCACGTGAGCGCTATCAGAATGGTGTGGCAGACTTCCTCACCGTTTTGGATGCTGAGCGGACGCTTCTCGAAGCACAGGTCCTTCTGGCAGAAAGCGAAACGCAAACCGCCATTACCATCGTTTCGATCTACCGTGCGCTTGGTGGCGGTTGGGAATCGACCGGTACCAACGGAAAGCTGAAGGCTAAATAGAGAGCCCGCCTTTCCCGCGGCAGCATTCTATCAACCAGGTACTGCTCGCGTGCCAGACGCCGTAGGACGAGTTTCCAAACTCGTCCGGCCACACCGAAGAGCCTCGTCGCTCCACCTCAGTCATCTCCACCCAAGTCCTTTTGCCATTCGCGAAGGTCGCAAAACCAATCTCGCGAAACTTTTGCCGCGTGTGCGCGTTTCATCCGCAGTCTCTGGACTGCGGCAATGAAACGCTTTTTCTTGTTCCTCTTTCTTGCGGTGGCGGCATCGGCCGGCGCAGCCACGCCCCAACAAGGCGCGGCCGCCATCACCGATGAACAGACCCGGTTCTTCGAAAGCAAGATCCGGCCGGTGCTCGTGGATAAGTGTTATTCCTGCCATTCGGCAGACGCAAAGAAGCTGAAGGGCGGCCTTCGCTTGGATACAGCCGCTGCGGCCCGCGAAGGCGGAGAAACCGGTCCTGCCGTGGTGCCAGGCCACCCGGATGAAAGTTTGCTGATCGAAGCCATCCGCTACCAGACCCAGAACTTGGAAATGCCACCCAAGGAAAAACTGCCGGACTCTGTCATCAAGGACTTTGAAACCTGGATTAAGATGGGCGCACCTGATCCCAGAGGTGGCAACCCCGCTGCCTCGCCCACTTCTGCCAAAACTGAGTGGAAGCCCGCCAAGGAGATCGACATCGAGGAAGGTAAAAAATTTTGGGCCTTCCAACTGCCCGTCAAGCACTCCCCGCCTCAAGATCCCACCGGCTGGGCCCGCACAGACATTGACCGGTTTGTGGCCTCGCAGCTCGCCGAAAACCAACTCACGCCTGTAGCCGATGCTGCAAAGTTGGATCTCATCCGCCGCATCACTTTCGACCTCACTGGTTTGCCACCCTCATTCGACGATCTCCGTGCTTTCATGCAGGACGAATCGCCGGATGGCTTGGAAAAAGTGGTGGATCGTCTTCTTCAATCATCCGCCTATGGTGAGCATTGGGGCCGTCATTGGTTGGACGTCGCACGTTATGGCGAGTCCAGCGGGAAGGATGTCAATCTCCCCTACCCCTTCGCATGGCGCTATCGGGACTGGGTCATTGAGGCGCTCAACCGGGATCTGCCCTACAACGAGTTTGTGCGGCAACAAATCGCGGGTGACTTGCTTCCCGATAAGGGGCCGACCGATCAAAGCCGCAAGATCGCGGCCACCGCTTTTCTTGCCATCGGACCCAAATCTCACAATGAGTTCAATGCCCGCCAGTTCGCCATGGATGTGGTGGATGAGCAGATCGATGCCATGTCCCAAGCCTTTCTGGGCATCACAGTCGCCTGCGCTCGCTGCCACGATCACAAGTTCGATCCCATACCACAAAAGGACTACTACGCCCTCGCCGGCATTTTCTTGAGTAGCGAGACTCTTTACGGAACAAGCACGCGCGTCCAAAACCGTTACCCCAGTGACCTCATCGACTTGGGCACGGACTCTGGACTTATGGCTGGATTTCCTGCGATAGGTATGGCCGAACTGGAGAAGATGCAGAAGGACTTGGGCGCCAAAGACGCAAGTCTGACAGCGGCCTTTCGCACGGCTCGTCAGGACCGTCAGGCTGGGAAAGAAGTCGATGGGTTCAGGCTCGTCCTCCAGCGGCAGGAACGTTCCGATATGCAAGCGACTTTGGACCGCTACAACGCTTCTGGACAACCACGCATTCTCAGCATGGGCGTGTATGACCGGGAAAGCCCAGTGAATTCTCCCTTCTACAATCGCGGCGAAGTGAGCCAGCCGGGCGATGAAGTTGCCCGTGGCCTTGTCCAAGTCTTGCTCCAGGAGCCTGCTCCCGCCATCACCAAGGGCAGCGGACGTCTGGAACTGGCCAACTGGTTGGCCTCAGATCGAAATCCTCAGACTGCCCGCGTCTTTGTGAACCGGGCCTGGCGCTGGCTCTTTGGCCGCGGCCTCGTTAGCACTCCCGACAATTTTGGACAGATGGGCTCACGCCCCTCTCATCCCGAACTGCTGGATCATCTCGCGGTCACTTTCATGGAACAGGGATGGAGCGTGAAGAAATTGGTGCGCTCCATTGTCCTCAGCCGCACTTATCAACTGGCCACTCAATATGAGGCAGCTAATGATGCCAAAGATCCGGACAACATCTACCTGTGGCGCATGGCCAGCCGCCGTCTGGATGCGGAATCAATCCGGGATTCCCTCCTCTATGTGGCTGGTGGCCTGAATCTGGATCCACCGGTGGGCTCTTCGGTTTGTCAGGCTGGCGAAGGCAACGGTGCCATCGCCCGCATGATGCAGGCTGGCAAAGCATTCCAAAACACACGCTCTGTCTATCTGCCCATGGTCCGCGAACAATTACCTTCTTTTCTTGCGCTCTTCGATGCCGCCGATGCCAGCCTGGTGACGGGCGATCGGGACAACACCAATGTCCCTTCCCAATCACTTTATCTCCTCAATGACTCGGCCATTCATGAGGTAGCCGACGCCTTTTCCCGACGTGTCTACAACTCCGCCAAAGATAACACCACCCGTATTGTGAATGCCTACTGGATGGCCTTCGGCCGCAACCCTACTCCTTCAGAAGGCCAGGCCATACGCGAGTTCTTTGAGCGCTATACGAAAGAAGCGAGACGCACGAAAAGTGAGCGTGGAAACTCACTGGAAGTCTACGGCTGGAGTGCTTTTTGTCAGGCCCTCCTTGCCACTGCCGAGTTCCGGTATCTCAACTAACACGCTGTTGCCATGCAAGACCCCTTCCATGATTCACTGCTCGGTGGCAGCCGTCGCCGTTTTCTGCAAGCCTCCTCCAGCGGCTTTGGATATCTTGCGTTCTCCGCGCTCTCTACTTGGGCTTCAGAGACAGCCACCACTCCCGCCCCATCGGCCCTCGCCCCCAAGAAGCCCCACTTCGCTCCGCGCGCCAAGCGGGTTATCTTCCTCTCCATGCGTGGCGCCCCCTCGCATCTTGACACCTTCGACTACAAGCCGCGCCTCATTGCGGACAACGGCAAGGAGGCCAGCCGCGCCCGTGGTCCCACCAAACTCATGGCCTCGCCATGGGAATTCAAACAACATGGCCAAAGCGGTCTCTGGATATCCTCCCTCTTCCCGTATGTGGCCAAGCAGGCGGACGACCTCTGCCTGCTCCGCTCGATGCATACGGATCAGCCAAACCACCCTCAGGCCACCGTGCAGATGCACACCGGCACGGCTCAGTTCATCCGTCCTTCCCTGGGTGCATGGACACTCTACGGGCTTGGCTCAGAAAACGAAAATCTCCCGGGCTTCATCACCATCGATCCCCCTTCCATCTTCGGCGGCGCCCGCAACTACGGCAGTGGCTTCCTCCCTGCCATCTATCAGGGAACAAAGATCGGTAACCGCGGTGCCTTTGGTGCTGGCGCCATGGCGGGCCAACGCTCAGGCCGCAACCGCCCTCTCGAGGCTCTCGCGAACATCAAGAACAACCGCTACTCGACCGAAGCCGAACGCATCCAGCTGGACTTCATCCAGGCGCTCAATCGGGAAAAACTAACCCGGGAAGTAGCCGACCCTCATGTGGAAGGCGTCATCGAGAGCTACGAACTTGCCTTCCGCATGCAGCGCATCGCGCCGGAGGTCATGGACACGAGCAATGAAACAGAGGCTACCCGGAAGCTTTACGGCATTGGTGCTGAACCTACCGATGCCTTTGGCAAACAGTGCCTGCTCGCACGCCGTTTCGCCGAAGCCGGTGTTCGCTTCATCGAAATCACGCATGGAGACTGGGACCAGCATCGCAATCTTCGCGATGCCTTGGGAAGGAACTGTTCGCAGATCGACAAGCCCATCGCCGGTCTTCTAGCCGATCTCAAAACTCGGGGACTCCTCAAAGATACTCTGGTGATATGGGGCGGCGAGTTCGGGCGCACACCGCATGCGCAATTTAGCGATGGCCGGGACCACAACAATCAGGGCTATACCATGTGGATGGCAGGCGGCGGCGTAAAAGGCGGCTTCTCCTACGGCAGCACGGACGATTACGGCTATCAGGCTGTGGAAGACCGCATGCACATCCATGACTGGCACGCCACGATCCTGGCCCTACTGGGCCTAGATCATGAAAAGCTCACCTACCGTTATGCAGGGCGCGATTTCCGTCTCACCGACGTGAGCGGCAATGTCGCCAAAGGCATATTTGCCGCCTGATATCGGACTTTCGCACAGACTCAGCACAGGCTGCGTATCAGGCCCCGCCCACACTCGCTTCGTTCACGGTTAAAGTGAGGGCGTCCCTCAGTAGCACCGCATCACTTTCCGTCACGAGTCGGATTTCGATCACACCAATGGTCACCGCACCATAGCGCGTCGTCACCGGGATGAGACTGAGATGCCGATCTTCACCCAGAGACGCATGATGCACCGGTGGCGGATGATGCATGTTCGCCGCGCTGGAACGAAGACTCGCCTGCAAAGAAAGGATGTTGGCCACGATCGCGCCGCAATTGGGCACCGCTCCCCAAAGCAGATCTCCATGATCGTCCACGATTAAGAGTTGGGAGCCACCCAGTCGATGGCCTGCCCAAGCGGCAAACTCTGCCAGTCTTTCCGCAATGCCACCGGGGCTTGGGTGATAGGACGGCTCGCTTCCGCCAGCCGCTTCATCATGAGCAGGTTGCTCAGCACCGGATTCTGGGACGTGTGGCGTCGGCTCAGCCTCAACCGCATGGGATGATTCATCATGACCAAAACCAGCTTCCGAGACGGGCGCATCTTGTGTTGGCGCTGCGTCAGCGTTCACCTCTCCGCCTTGTTCATGGGGAGCAGGAGGCTTTTCATGATTCTCTTCTGGCCAGGATGTGCCTCCATTTACTGCAGGCGCCTCGGCTTCAGTCTGCGGCTGCTGCCGGGGTTCAGGTTCAGGCGGTGCTGGGGGTGGAGGCGGAGGTTGCAGCAACCCTGCATTCTGCGCCCGGTCACGAATCGCCCGCAGCCGCTGACGAATCTGCAAAATCTCCGGGCTCATTTGCACTGGGTCGGCCACTTCGACTTCAGTCACCGGTACCACCTCAGGAGCCGATCTCTGTTTCTCAGCTACCACGGCAGGTGCCTGCTGTAGCATGCCACCTGCCACATCATCTGGCACGTCCGGCAGGGTGTGCAACTCCCAACCCGTAGGCTCTTGGGAGTCGTTTTCTGGGTCGAGAAGTTGATTCGCGAGCGCCCGTAACTCGTCGGCGTCAATCCAGGAGACTTGCATGATTTGGCTGTTGTTCTTTGCGTTGCAGAAGGCCAATACGCTCTTCCAGTTCCGCCGCCAGTTGATCAAAGATCAAAGCAGCAGTTGGCGGGTTCTTACGCATCAGGGCAAGGGGCAGACCCAGCGCGCTGGCTTCCAGGAAGAGCGCGTCGCGTGGTATGGCTTGATTAAAAAGGAGAGGCGCCGGCAGCATTTGCCGGAGTTCGCGGGCCACTTTGAGGCTCGCTTCCTGGTTGGCCATCAACATGGTCAGCAGGATGCCAGCGACGCGCACCGCAGAGCCTTCCCGGCGGAATCGTGCCAGAGTCTCCATGAGCAGTGGAATGCTGCGCACCGCCAACGGCTCGGCCTGCTGAGGAATTAGCACCCAATCGGCATTCCGCACGGCCACTTCCGTGACACTCGTCATGCCGGCTGCGGTATCCATGATCACACAGTCATAGCCCAGCAGGTCGCACTGCCTTAGCAGTTCACGCAACTTTTCCGGCACACGGTCGAGTTGTCCCCGGCGCATAAATTCGTCCGGCAAGCCGCTCGGCAGGATGCTGAACTCAGGCAGCCGGGTGCGCAGAATGAGCGGGCGGATGTCGCCTCCCTGGTTTAAAAAGTCGTAGAATCCCCGTTTGCGGCGGGTGCTACGGGAGAGAGAGAGGCCAATGCCTCCCTGAGGATCGGTATCCACCAACAACACATTCCAGCCACGCCGGGCGAGGGCGTGTCCCAGATTGATGCAGACGGTGGTTTTACCAACACCTCCTTTCTGACTGGCGGTAGCAAGTGCGATCACGGCGCGGATGTTAGCGGGGATTGATAAGATTGCATGAAAAAGTGTCAGACAAAACTGTCCTCCATCACCATCGTTTCCACGAAGGCGCATGGCTCCCACTACTGAGGCCAAAAAACTTTACTCGCGAGAACAAACTGCCTAATCTTTTAGAAATATCTCTGAATTCCTACCTGTCTCTGCTTTGCGAATGAAAAAATCGTCTTCTCTCACCTGCCTCCTTCTTCTTTCCGGTCTGGTCCTCCCCTTCTCCGCTCTCAAGGCAGACGTCGTCGTGCTGCAGTCTGGCGAGCGCATTGAGGGAAAAGTACTTTCCGAAGACGCTTCCACGATCACTTTTGAGTACAAACTCACCCCCAAGATCAAAGACACGAAGATCATCAACAAGACGGACATCAAGGAACTGACCCGTCTGACCCCATCTCAGGCGGAGATGCAGGAGCGTGGCCTCCGCAATGTCATCCCCACACCGGACTTCCTCACGGCCTCCCAATACGAGTCCATCATTCAGGATCAGCTCCGCACCTTCATTGCCAAATATCCCGGCACCCCAGAGGCCGATGAAGTGGAAAAAATCATTGCCACGCTGAGCGAGGAAAAGGAAAAAGCCGCTCGCGGCCAGATGAAAGTTGAGGGCAAATGGCTCGATGCCACCTCCCTCAAGCGCGATGCGTACAGCATCGCAGCGCTTCGCTCCCGGTTGGCCATGAAGGAAAAGGCCGCTGAAAAGACCGATACCCGCTTCGTGGAAGCCTTGCGCGAATTCGACAAGCTGGCCGTCAATTACCCTGCCTCTTTGCAATATGTTCAGGCGATCCCGGAAGCCATTCAGATCATGGATGACTATGAGAAAGCCCTTCAGGTTCGTGCCAACGAGCACAAGTTCGTAACGGATCAGCGGGAACGTGGTTTGAAGATGATCCAGGGTGCCGAAGCTCAGTTGACCAAAAATTCGATTGACCAGGAAGTGGCCAATTTCAAAGCGACCTTTGAGGCGCAGAAGAAGAATCGTACGAAGTGGAAAGATGTGTACCGTTACGATATGCCGTCGATCAAGGACGCCCAGGACACGATCATGAAGGAACGGCAGGCGTTGAAGTCGATCGACCTCGCCGCGCTCCAAAGTGAGAACGAACTCCTCATGGCCGCCGTGCGTTACATCGCCGATGAAAACGCCGTAGAGGCCGAGGCAGTGCTCAAACGAGTTCCCCGGAGCATGGCCGTAAACAAGACCACGCTTCCGAAGCTGGACACAGACTTGCGGATTTTGCAGGAAAAACTTCGCAAGCAGAAGGCCGAGGCCGCTGTGGCCGCCTCTACCGCCGCCACTTCCCAGACAGGACCAGTGATGCCTCAGAGTGGCGGAAACGCTTTGGCGGAAGCCCTTCAAAAGGCTCAGCAAGGAAAAACCGCCGATGGCACTCCTGCTCCCGCCGATCCGAATGCTCCTCCCGCCCCTGCCGCTGGCACCCCGCCCACCGCAGGCGGTGGCACCACCCCACCAAAACCCTCTACTACTGCCACACCCACTCCAAAACCGGCTGCCCCCATGCCCGCGCCGGTGGTGGAGGAAACGCTTGTGGATAAGATCATCGCCTATGCTCCTTTCATCGGGGGGGGCCTCTTGATCGTCCTCGTCCTCGCCATGTTCATGGGCAAAAAGAAGAAAGAGGAATAGGCGCAGTCTAATCCTCCGCTGTCTCTTTTCGGCGGCACGAAATACCTTCTCCCCTTCCACGGCCCGGTCGCTCTTAGCACCGGGCCGTTTTCTATTGATTTGCTCTTCTCCAGGCAGCCCGCGCTCGCCCCTAAGGGCCAAGGTTGACGCACCCCTTGTCATGACGGTTATTGTTGGCCCACCTTTTCCATGAACGCCCCCCGTACTGCCTCCATCCATCGCAAGACCGCTGAAACTGACATTCAGATGGAATTGCATGTGGACGGCTCGGGACGCTCGGACATCAACACCGGCGTCCCGTTTCTGGATCACATGCTGATCCTTTTTGCCAAACACGGCCTCTTTGACCTGACCCTTCGCGTCAAGGGCGACATCGAAGTGGACTTCCATCATACGGTGGAAGACACCGGCATAGTGCTCGGCCAATGCCTGAAACAAGCCCTCGGCGACAAAGCCGGTATCACCCGTTACGGATGGTGCCTCCTGCCCATGGACGAAACCCTGGCGCAACTCGCCGTGGATCTCAGTGGTCGCCCCTTCCTCGTCTTCCTAGCGCCTGAGCGCGTGGATACCATCGGTCACGCCTTCCACTTTCAGCTCGTGGAGGAGTTCTTCCGCGGCTTCTCCTCTGCCGTCCTCGCAAACGTCCACGCCGAGATCCGCTACGGCAAGGATAGCCACCACATGGCCGAAGCCCTTTTCAAAGGCCTCGCCCGCGCGCTCGACCAAGCCACCCGCATCGACCCCCGCGTCTCCGGCATACCCAGCACAAAAGAAATGCTCTGAGGCGTTAAAAGTGGCGAATCGTGTAAAAATCCCGGGTCGTCAGTTTGTGAGGCATTTTGGAGTGCGTGCGGGTTCGCTTTGCGGCTTCGCAGGCCGCTGCTCGGTTTGTGGAGCTTGCTCCGACGGGCCGGAGCAGGCCGACTCCTGACATCATTCCTGCTCTCATCAGTCGCTTCACTCGTAACCACTTGTACCCTTCACCCTTTCACTTTTCCACCTAGTGTCTCTAAACATCGGAATCCTCGACTACGGCGGCGGCAACCTCCGCAGCGTCAGCAATGCCTTCAAGGCCATTGACCACGCCGCCGAGTTCATCAACTCCGCCAAACAGATCGACTCCCTCGACCTCCTCGTCCTTCCAGGCCAGGGCGCCTTTGGCGATGCCGTCCGCCAACTGCAAATCACCGGTCTCTGGCAGCCCGTCAAAAAATGGCTCGCAGAAGGCCGCCCATACCTCGGAATCTGCCTTGGCTACCAACTCCTCTTTGAATCCAGCGAAGAAAGCGCCGAGACCCAAGGTCTCGCCACCATGAAGGGCCACGTGAAACACTTCACGCCTTCCCCCGGCCTCAAGATTCCCCACATGGGCTGGAACACCGCCCGCTTCACCGACCCCACCCACCCCGTGTGGAAAGACCTTGGCGAAGAAAGCGCCTTCTACTTCGTCCACTCCTACTACCCGGAGCCTGAAGAAAAAGGCCAACAAGGCTGTGTGACCGACTACAACGGCAACTTCTTTAGTGGCGTCGTCGCCCCGAATCTGGTCGCAGTGCAATACCACCCGGAGAAGAGTCAGAATGCTGGACTAACATTGCTGCGGAACTCTGTGACGTTCCTGCAGGAATAAATCACTACACCACAGGCTATCTTCACCGCAACGCACCGTCAGGCCTGAAGACTTTTCGGAGTGCTGAGATGCCCGCAGGGCTTCTCGGCCACTTCGCCTTCCTAACAAACACTCACACTCACCTCCGGATCCAGCCGGGCATGTCTGAAGTGCATGCAGCTTGCTGCCGCTCTGTGGCTGGAGGAGCTTGCTCCGACGAGGACGGAGAAGGCCAACCCTTGACATCATTCCTACCACGATCACGTCACAGGCGAAGCCGGTTGGACTGCTGCGGCTTGACGCATTCAGCACATTGCCTCGCTAATACAACACAATCGCTTCACCTACTTCATTCATCAAGGCCCCTCCAAGTACAATTTGTCAACAGCAGTACTGAGAATCTGAATCCTCATCGTGCGGTGTGAACTTACAATCTTTTTGCATTCGTTCCCCTGTCACACCTCTTCAGCTACCGACATCCCATCCACAAACACCCGAATCACGCCCACCCCACCCATTCTAAAAATTCACAGAATTTTCCCCGCGAATTCTCGTCATTCCATTCATTCCTGTTACACTGAGCCATTCTCACTTTCCCAATGAAGAAGACCGCGTTTGCCTCCCTGGCCTCCCTATTCACCGTGGCGCTCCTCGCTTCCTCTGCCGTCCAGAATGCTGGCGCTGCGGAACTCGTTTACGATGAGGAAACCCTGAATCCGTCCTCCACCCTGGAGGTGCGTTTCGACGAAGCCATGATCCCGAAGGATCAGGTAGGGAAAATCGCCGACGTCTCTCCCCTCGCCGTCACCCCGGAAGTCAAAGGTGAATTCAAATGGACCAGCACCCGCAGCGGCCAGTTTCATTTCACCGGCGTTCCCGCCATGGGCACCGCCTACGCTTTCACTTTGCGTGCAGGCCTCAAGAATGCCCAGGGCGCCGAAGTTCCTGCCGATGAGTTGGGCGAGTTCTCTACGGAAACCTTCCACGTCGCCGATCAATGGAAGGACTATCCCTATTCCTATGGCAACTCCGCCCAACGGAAGGCCATGTTCCTCCTGCAGTTTAACGACGCCGTGAACGTCGCGAGCTTCGAGAAGGCCTTTTATTGGGAGGCCGAATCTGGCGGTGGCCGTATCCCCGCCACCGTCCGCCCTGCGACGGTGAAGGACTTTAAACGCCAGTACAGCCCGACCATTATTGCCACTTGGGAAGAGCAGGCCAAACGCATCACACCCGACCTGAAGTCCAGCGACACCCGGCCCAATGCTCTGGCAGTCGAAGCCACGGAAGCTCTTCCTGTCGGCAAAGGCTGGCGGCTCGTGGTGGATTCCTCGCTGAAGAACGCCAGCGGCACCGCTCAGTTCACACCTACGGAAGCCCTCATCTGGGGTTCCGTGCTCCCACTGACCGTGAAGTCCATCAGCGCGACCACGCATTTCGATTCGCCCCACGAGATTGAAGTCACGTTCACCAAGGCCATGCTCACTGGCGACATGAACGCAGAGGAACAAGCCGCTGCGCTGAAACCTTTTATCAAGGTATCGCCTGAGGTCCCGAATCAGCAGGTCAAAGTCGCGTTCAATTCCGTCAGCATCGCTGGCGATTTCCAACTCAACACCGACTACGTGGTCACCGTGGCCAACGGCGCTCCCGGTGCGGATGGTCTCCCCTTGGAGTCTCCAGTCAAGGAAGCCGTCACTTTCAATCCCAGCGAGCCTTTCGTGTCCACCAGTGCCCGCATCAGTTCGCTCATGTCCAATGGCAAAGGCATCCTGGACATCTATGCCGCGAATTTCAAAGACCTGCGCGTACGCGTGAAACAACTCACCGATGCCGATCTCCTCAAAGCCCGCGCGCTGCATGCGGACAGCTATGCCTGGACTGACGACCCAAAGAAGGCGGAGAAACAGATCAAGGATACGCCCTATGAAAACTTCCCCGGCACTCAGGTGTTCGAGAAAACTTACCCCAATGAAAAGCTGCTGCAGAAGTCCACCGTCTTCCAGTTGAACTGGCGTGAAGTCCTTGGACAGGCCGCCAGTGGTCCCGCCTTCATCGAGATCGTCGGCACCGCCCAGGATGGGGCGCCGGAGCGCACGGTTATCAATCGCGCGGTGGTCGACTTTACGGACATCGGGCTTCTCTTGAAAAGTTCCGGTGAGGAAGCGCTCGTTTTTGCGTTCTCACTAAAAACCGGCAAGCCTTTGCCAAACGTGCAAATCACGCTCACGGACTTGGCCCAGCAACCCCTCCAAACGGCGCAAACGGATGCAAGTGGCCTTGCTTCCATCCCTGCCAAAGACGCCGCCTGGGTGCTCGCCAAAAATGGCGCCGATGTCACCGCCTTGAATTTCTTCGAGCAGGACACTCGCATTGGCCTCTACGGTCAGGGCATCGAGATCGGCTGGGAAGCGCCATGGCGTGACCGATTGCAGACTTTTATCTTCGCGGATCGCCCCGTCTACAAGCCCGGCGACACCGCTCATGTGAAAGCCATCTTCCGCCAACGCAGCGGTGATAAATTCGCATTCAGCGCCGAGCCCCTCGTCGGTCAGCTCATCATTCGCACACCGGAAAACAGGACCTTGGTGGATAAGAAAGTCACCTTCAGCGCGAACGGCTCCTGGAGTGAAGACATCAAGCTCCCTGAGGCCTCCGTCGGTTGGTATACACTCCAGCTCAAGTTCCCGAAAAAGAACGCCGATCCCAAAGCTGAGGATGACGAGAGCGATGGTGAAGACCGTGGCTTTGCCTATCTCGATCTGCGGGTCGATGAATACAAACCGAACAGCTTTGAAGTCGCTCTCCAGGGTGACAAGTACAAGGTCGAAAAGGATCGCCTCACTGTCCCCCTCAGCGCCCGCTACTATATGGGCAAGCCTCTCTCCGAGGCAAAGATCTCCTGGATGGCTCACCTTGAGCCTCTCTACACGCCACCCTCCGAATATGCAGACTTTCATTTCGGAGATGCCGATTCCTGGTGGCATTATGGTCAGGATCTCGACGATGAAACCGCGTCCGAGGAAGCGGAAGAAGAACCTTGGGGCGCCAATGGCACGCTCACTCTTACTGAAGATGGCAAAGCCAGCATCGAACTGCCCGCTCCTCCCCTCCAAGCCCAAGCCTTGCCTCAAATAGTGAATGTCTATGCGGATGTCACCGACGTGAATCAGCAGACCATTTCCAGCACAGCCACCTTCCAGATTCCCGGTGCGGATTTCCTGGTGGGCGCAAAGAAAACCACTTGGTATGGCACCGCTAACAGTCCTTATTCATTGGACTTGGTCGCCATCACTCCAGAGGGCAAACCCTTCACCGCACCTGTGCAGGCTCAGGTGAAGATCGAGCGTCAGGAATGGAATACCGTCCGCGTGCAGGGCGCCGGTGATGCCACCATCACGAAAAATCAGAGCACGCTCATTGAGGAGTCGAAAACTTCAGTCGATCTACGCTCCGCCAACAACGGCGCCAGCAGCGGCAAAGTCAGCTTCACGCCGAAACGCAGCGGCACCTACTTCATGACGCTCACGGCCATGGATGCTCAGGGCAAGACCATCCTTACCCGCGTGCCCTTCTATGTCATCGGCGGCGGCACCGGGTTCCCCTGGTCTTGGGAAGACGGCGCGAAGATGACACTTCAACCTGACAAGACGACAGCAAAACCCGGCGAAGAAGTCAGCGTCGTGGTAAAGACTCCCATCGCAGGCACCGCCTTGGTTAGTGTCGAGCGCAACCGCGTCCATCGTCAGTTCCTTGCGGAAATCTCTCCAGAGAATCCCGTGGTCAAAGTGAAGATGACAGAAGAGGACGGCCCCAATGCTTTTATCTCCGTCGTTGTCTTCCGTGGAGCGGCTGACAGCCCGCAACCGGACGCCATGCCCGAGTACAAGGTCGGCTATTGCGAGATCAAAGTTCCTTCAGACACACATCGACTGTATGTCGATGCTAAGCCCTCCAAGGACACCGTGAAACCCGGTGAAGAACTGACCGTTACGGCCACCGTGCAGGATGCGAAGAAGCAGCCAGTGAGTGGTGCCGAAGTCACTCTTTATGCCGTGGATGAAGGCGTGCTCAGCCTCATGGCCTATGAGACACCCATGCCGTTTGAGTTCTTCCATGCCTCATCACCCTTGGGCATCTCGAACTACACGACACTGGGCGACATTATTCCCGAGTCCCTGAAGGAACGCTATCGCGGCAACAAAGGTGTGCTCGTCGGCGGCGGCGGTGATGAAGGCAGCGCGGATGATGCTCTCCGGAAGAACTTCCTGGCGACCGCCATCTGGCAGGCTGCACTCACCACGGATGCCAATGGCGCCGTCACGACGAAGATCAAGGTTCCTGACAGTCTCACTCGCTACCGCATCATGGCCATCGCCACGAAGGACGCCATCCAGTTTGGCACAGGCGTCTCCGCCTTCACGGTGAACAAGCCGCTCATGGTTGAGCCTGTCGTGCCGCGCTTCGCCCACGTCGGTGACGAGATCCTGTTGAAGGCTGTGGTTCACAACACCACGAAGTACGCCGGTCAGGTCGAAGTGGAACTCAAGCTCGACGGCACCGCGAAACTCATCACCGAATCCCGCCCCTTTGCCATGGTTGCCATCAAGAACCGCACCATGACCAACGACGGAAAGAGCGAGCGCCGCGTCATCTCCCTGAAGCCGGGCGAGACCACCGCACTGGCCTTCCCCGTGCGCTTTACCCAGCGTGGCACCGCCACCTGGCAGTGGCGTGTCGGCACAACGCAATGGCCCGGCGAAGCGTTGGTGGATGCCGTGGAGTCGAAGTTCGAAGTCACCCCTCCTGCTCCTGCTTTGCGTGAAGTGAAGTACGCCACACTAACGGCTCCTGCGACATCGCCCAATCTGTTGGGCAAGGTGAATCCCCAGCTACTCGAAGGCGAAGGCACCGTCACCGTGAACTTCAGCCGCTCCCGCATGGGTGAAACCCGTGATGCCATGGAGTATCTTCTCCATTATCCTTATGGATGCGTAGAGCAGACCACCAGCAGCCTCCTGCCTTGGCTTGCTCTCGCCAAGTATGAACCGCTGTTCCCCGATTTGCTTGAGGCCGACAAAGTGAAGGGTGCCATCCAGCGAGGTGCAGATCGTCTCATGCGTATGCAGTTGGACGAAGGTGGCCTCTCCTACTGGCCCGGCGGCACGGATGCTGAACTCTGGGCCACCGCTTACGGCGGCTTCGGTCTGATCAAATGCAAGGAATGGGGCATTGCTGTTCCCCAGGAGTCCATCGACAAACTCACGGGTTGGCTCTCAGGCAAGCTCCGCGAACTTGACTTGGCGAAGACCACCGACGGCGCAGCCTTGAGCGATGCCGCCCTTGCCCTCTACACGCTCGCAAAAGCCGGCAAGCCTGAACCATCATACCAGACGATGCTTTTCTCCCGCCGTGAGAAACTCCCGGAAACGGCCCGCGCTTTCCTGGCATTATCCATGTGTCTCACGAATGCGCCTGCCAAACAGATTGCAGAATTGGTGCAGCCTGCCAAGACCAAGGGACGCTGGGAATCCTTCTGGCTTGGACCTCAGACCGTGCAGGGCCTCCGCCTCATTGTTTGCGCCCACCTCGGTCTTACCACCGATGCGGAAGCGATCGCAAACCAACTGATGCTCAGCCGCAATGGCAGTGGCCACTGGGGCACGACGTTCAGCAACGCCTGGATTCTCACTGGCCTCTCCACCAACGAGAAACCGCTCAAGGACGCCGCCCCTCTCCCCTACCAGTTTGCCTGGGGCCAGCAAAAAGGTGACGGCAATCTCGCCACGGGTCTCTCCAGTTCCCAATCGATCTTCGCGTTCGCGAAGCAGGACGGCGCCAAGCCTCTCACCGTGACCACGCCCGCTCCCGGGCCGCTGCGCACGCGGGTGGAAATCAAATCATGGCCTGACCTCAAAACGTTCCAGTCTGTATCAAAAGGCTTCGGTCTCACCCGCACTTATGAGCGCCTCACCCCGGTCGGTACACTAGAGCCTGCGGAAGATCTCCACGTGGGCGATCTCATCGTCATCACGCTCAACATCAAGGTCTCAAAGCCAAACCGTTACCTCGCCATCGAAGACCCTCTGCCCAGCGTGTTTGAACCGATCAATCCGGAGTTCACCACCCAGAACACCCGAAAGGATGCCGAAGGCGAAGACAACGCTTGGTACACCGACCACCGCGAGTTGCGGCATGACAAAGCCCTCTTCTTCACCAACGACTGGAGCCAAAAGGGCGAGTTCCACCTCAAATATCTCGCCCGCGTCATCGCAGAAGGAGATGTTGTGGCTCCGCCTGCCCGGATTGAAGCCATGTACGAGCCGGAACAGTACGGTCTGAGCGACATTCAGCGTATACTGACCCTGCCCATGGCCGACGGTTCGGACGTGGCCAAGAAGTAATGTCTCACTCGTTTCAGCCGAAAACCCGCTTACACATTGCCGCGAAGTATAACTACATAGTTATACTGACCGCCCTAGTATAACAAATGACCGATCATGGGACTCAGTCTCATCAGACGCAGCTGGTTCCGCTTCCTCTTGGTGGCAGTCGCCGTCGCGGCTCTCGGTTGGTGGGCCCTCCCCTTCGCCGTCCCCTTACCTCAGGCTCTTCTCGCGCCGCTCCCGGTCTCCCCGCGCTACCTGTCCTCTGACGGCACCCCCCTCCGCCAATACCTCACCGAGAAAGGCCAGCGCGCCGCCCCTCCGGCCACCTATGAGGAACTCCCCGCCCATTGGGTCCATGCCATCCTCGCTGCCGAGGACAAACGCTTCTTCGACCATGGCGGCGTAGACCTGCTGGCCATAAGCCGTGCCGCCAAAGACAACTTCACACACAAGCGCGTTGTATCCGGTGCTTCGACCCTCACCCAACAACTCATCAAGGTCTCGTCATCGAGTCAAAATAAAGACCGCTCTTTCACCACGAAACTTAGAGAAGCCCTCCAAGCCAGACGCTTGGAGATGACTTGGGACAAGCAGCGCATCCTCACCGAATACAGCAATCGCGTTGCCTTCGGCCACTTGTTCACTGGCCTTACTAGCGCCGCGGAAGGCTACTTGCAGAAACCCTTGCGCGACCTCACCCCCGCCGACTGCGCCTTCTTCGCGGCCCTGCCTCAGTCCCCTAGCCGTCTCGATCCCTTCCGGAACAGCAAAGGATTGGCGAAGCGACAAGCCTACATTCTTCAGCGCATGCTGTATCTTGGATGGCTAACAAACGAGGAGCACCAACTGGCCTCGAACGAGAAGCTGAAGGTGAATCGCTTCACCGGTGGATTTGCCGCACCTCACGCCGTGGAACTCGCCCACGCAAACGCTTCACCATCGCAGGAAATCCGCACCACCATCGAAGCCGACCTGCAACGGAAGGTCGAAGACATCATCCAGCATCGCCTCCGCTCTTTGGAGAACAAACATGTCACGCAAGCCGCAGCCGTGGTGATCGCAAATCAGACCGGCCGCGTGTTGGCCCTGGCAGGCTCGCGGGCTTTCTTCTCCGATCATGGCGGCCAGATCAATGGCGCCTGGGTCCCCCATTCTCCCGGCTCCGCGCTCAAGCCCTTCACGTATTTACTGGCCTTGGAGCACGGCTACACCGCTGCCAGCATCATTCCGGATTTACCGATCGAATACGCTTCCGCCATCGGCCTCTACCGCCCAGAGAATTATGACCGGCGCACCCACGGCCCCGTGACCTTGCGGGCCGCCCTCGGCAACTCACTCAACATCCCTGCCGTGCGTGTCCTGCACCAGATCGGCGGAGAGACGTTACTCCATGACTCGCTCTGCCAACTCGGCATCACCACCTTGAACGAGAAGCCGGAGCACTACGGCCTGGGCCTTACCATTGGAAATGCTCCCGTGCGTTTGTTGGAGTTGGCCAATGCCTATGCCTGCCTCGCCCGCCTTGGCGAAACGTTACCTTGGACGTTACGAACAGACGTGACCACTCCTGCCACACGGCAACGGCTGTTCCCTCAGGAGAGCAGTTACATCATCGCCGACATCCTGAGCGACAATAACGCCCGCTCCCTCACCTTCGGCCCGCACTCTGTCATCCGCATGCCGTTCCGTTGCGCGGTGAAGACCGGCACCAGCACGAACTACCGCGACAACTGGACGCTCGGCTTTACCCCTGAATTCACGGTGGGCGTTTGGGCTGGCAACTTCGATAATTCCCCCATGGCTTCCGTCAGCGGCGTCACCGGCGCCGGACCGATTTTCCGGGACATCTTCCTGCATCTGCATGAGACGCGGAGCACCAGTTGGTACGCTCAACCGAATCTCATCACCGAAGCCGTCATCGATCCTCGCAATGGCAAGGGCGTCTCCCGGCTTCCAGCTCCTGCCCGTGCGAGTCAGGAGGAAGTGTTTGTGACCGGCACCGTTCCCGCCGATGCCAAAGAACAAGACTACGAACCCGCTTCCGGCCGCGCCTATCTGCCACCTCTGTATGCCGATTGGCTGAAGCAGAATGCGAGTTGGCAGAGTGACCTCTTGGCCTTGCATCCAAACCCCGCGGCAGCCAGTCCATTGCGCATTATCAGTCCTGTCGATGGAACAGTAGTGGTGTTAGACCCGGATCTTCGGAACAGTGGCAGCGTCCTGCTGTTGCGCGGCACCTTAACCGCAAACTTCGCTTGGTCTTCGCCGACCTTGGAACTGTATGAAGACCAAAACCGCACCTTTGCTAAACTGCGAGAGGGAAAGCACAAGCTAAGCCTCAACAATACTCAGACTGGCGAATCCATCACCGTCTCGCTGGAAGTCCGGCCCCCGCCCACCATCGCGGACAGGCTGCTTCAGCCCAAATGAATCTCTCTGCGCAATACTAAGGCGTGGAAACATCGAAGACAAACGGAAGCCCGCTCTCCACCATCGCCTGTTTCTGTTTGGCCAGGTATTGATCCGCCAACTTCTGAAAGCCACCATCCGCACGATAGTTCTTCAGGAAATCATTGGTCTTCTGCCGCAGATCATCGTTGCCCTTACGAATCGCAACCGCCCAGAACTCTTCCTTCACGGGCTTCAGTTCCACACGGGTGGTGTCAGGATGACGTTCATGGTAGTTGATGACCGATAGTTGATCGTAGATCCAGGCATCCACTCCCCCCTTCACCACTTCCATCACACAGGCGGTGTCGCTGTCGAGCACAGTGAGTTGCGCGCTGGGCATCTGTTGACGAGCGAAGGCTTCCGCGGTCGTCCCCAATCGGACAGCCACCCGGCGCCCCTCTACTTTTAGGTCGTCCGCGGTCTGCGCGTTTGACTGTTTGGAGAAAAGCAGAGCCAGACCAATCTTCACATAAGGATCACTGAAATCGATCGACTTGCGGCGGTCCTCATTGACCGACATCGAAGAGATCACCACGTCCACGCGCCCGGACTTCAGCGCCGCGGTAAGGCCGTCAAAGCCGATGTTTTGGAATTCGATTTCCTTTCCCAGCGCTTTAGCCAGCTCCCTGCCCAGATCGGCACTGATGCCACTGAAGTTGCCTTGCGGATCCAGCATTTCAAAGGGCGGATAACTGGCATCCATACCTACTACGAGTTTCTTATCCCGATCGCTGCAATGGGTTAACAAGAGCAAGGACGCGAAGGCAAAGGCAGCCTGCAAAAGAACGCGGGGGCAGGTGATCATGGATTTCAGCTAAGGAATACGTTTTAGCACGTCCCCATCAGCCGGTCACCGAAATCTCCCACGCCGGGCAAAATATACTTTCGGCTATCAAGGCAGCGATCAAGTGCCGCCGCATGGATAACCACATCTGGAAATTCCGCCTCAATCATGGCCACACCTTCCGGAGCCGCGATGATGCAAAGCACCACAATGTCCTTTGCACCCGCCTTACGCACTTCCTGAATCGCATGACAAAGGCTACCGCCCGTGGCCAGCATCGGATCCACGATCAGCACGCGTCGTCCCGTCATGTCCGGCAGCTTGGAGTAATACGAACGCGGTAGAGCAGTCTCGTGATCTCGTTCAATGCCTAAGTGGCCGATCTGCGCTTCCGGTAACATTTGGAGCACAGGAGCCACCATACCCAAGCCAGCGCGCAAAACAGGCACCACTACCACTTCCTGAGCCAGCACTTCGCCCTCGTGTTCCTCCAAAGGCGTTCTCACC
The DNA here is from genome assembly GCA_965284365.1 of Phragmitibacter sp. Taxonomy (GTDB): domain Bacteria; phylum Verrucomicrobiota; class Verrucomicrobiia; order Verrucomicrobiales; family Verrucomicrobiaceae; genus Phragmitibacter. Next base: position 4,672,318 of record OZ260079.1, on the reverse strand, counting down.
GTGTGAGGTTTGACAGGAAGATCGCGCAAGGCCTCCATCGCCAGAATACTGGTGAGTCGGGAGCAGAGATCGCGGAAGCGCGGCGCAGGCGTGTCTTCCTGCCGGAGTTCCGTCACGATGGCTGAGCCCAGGGCATGTTGCAGAACGTGAAAAGGCATTTCAGAGAGAAAGTAGCGGCGCTTGAGCTTCTGTCACTCGCAGGATGGATGCCCATTGTGAAGATTTCGGCGTCCTAACGGCGAGGCCTGCTCAAAATCGCCAGGACATCAGCATGAGCCATCACTAATTCCGGGCTGCGTTGCAGTGCTTCGCGATAGAGATTGGCAAATGCCCCGCCGTCCACTTTCGGAATCAATAGATCTCGTGCCTGACTAAACATCGACTCGACTACAGCCTCATCCACGGGCTTCTGATCCATCGCCTCATCAAGAGCCACAATCAGTTTGGATACCGGCCGAAGCCACGCAAACTCCGGGGCACTCGTGAAGAGCTGCCACCAGTCATGCACGCTCGGTTGCGCCCCGGTCTCAGCTTCAAACTTCCGCCGCTCGTCATCCATCAGCATTTTGTGCAGATGCAGCACTGCTTCACGAAGCTCGGCCAAGGATGGATTCATGATCATGAAAAATACGGATGCGGTCAAGATAACCGCACCGGTGACAAACGCATCGCAGAGCGCTCTTCTCTGCGCAACTCCGACCCGATTAAAACTTCAAGGTCGCGCTCACGCTGACCGTGTGGTTTGCGTCATCATTGCGACCGAAGTCAGCGTTGTAGTAAATGTTCGCATAGATACGCGGTCCGATCTGGAACCCCAGACCTGCTCCCACATAGACCGCGTCCTTCTCTGGTTCGTTGGTTTGGTATCCGAAGCTGCCGCCGAACCCACTGTCGAGTTGGGCACTAATGTCGCCACCTTCCAGATACTCGTGCTGCCAGAAGGCGCGGAGTTCAGGGATGATGGCAAAGGTGTCCGAAACTTTGATCGTATAGGCCACACGACCACCCAGATAGTGGCGCAGGCTCTCCATATCCGCTTCCTTCACGCGCAGATTCAGGCTGCCAGCGCCAACTTCAGTAAACTCACCCAAGTGCAGGTCACTATACTGCGCCGTGAGTTGCGGGCCAAAGGTCCAGTACCCCGCCTTGATGTCATAGCCTGCGCTTATGCTGGTGAAAAACTCATAACCGTCCGGTTCGCTCGTGGCATCGCGATCCAGGTAAGCCCATTGGATCGGACGCTTTACATCGAATCCGGTTTGGCCGCCACCGATGACCGCATTGGCGTAGAATCCGCCGAAGTCGAAGGTCGCATAGCCGCCGAAGCGGGTAGACTCCAAGTCCATGTCGCCAGCCAGATCATAATCGCCCCACCCTTCCTGATAACTGGCGAAGAGTCCGAGAGCGAAGTGCTCGCTGAAGGCGTAATCCGCTCCAGCCAGATAAGTGCCTGACTCGAAGTCCTCACCGGGTTGCAGGCTTAGTCCGCCTTCACTGAAGAGGCCGCTGCCCATGGTCCAGGCATTCCAACGATAATCTTCAGAGGCAGCTTGCTCAGACGCGTTGCTGGTCTGAACCTTCTTGGGATCTTTGCCACTGGCTTCCGCGGAAAGTATTGGACCAGCTGACGCTCCTTGAACAAATCTGTCGCCCAGACGGCGTGCACTCAGCTGCTGGTGAAGGATCTGGCCATGGTTCTGACTTAACTCAGCACCCGTGCTCAGAGCAGACTCATAAAAGCCCGGCATGATCGCATGGAAGGCCGCCGTGTATTGATCTTTGCGGAGCAGGTCGAGCGCCAAGGTTACTTCACCGATGTCGCCACTCTCCACACCGATCCATTCGTCAAGCGCACGGGCCAGACTGCGTTCATTAGGCGTATTCGCCACTAGCGTGTAACTGGCTGGTGCGACGAGCAATACTCCCAAGCCACCTTCGCTCACAAATCTTCCTCGGAAGTCGTCAGACAGGGGCAATTCGATCCGATTGAACTTTCCGGTGATCTCATCAGCGATCAAAAATGGAATCTGGTCACCGTATGCCGCATCATAGCCGAGAGAAAGGATCTCCAGCGTGCCTGCTAGTTTCGCGGTGCCGCTCACCAGCAGCCCATCATGACGGCTCGCGCTTGCGACTTCGATCTGCAAGGTGCCAGCACTCGTTTGAGTAAAATTACCACCGACACTTAGCGTCCCAATGCTATTACCAGGCGCCACAGTGCCGGAACTCCACAAATCACCGGTGATCAAACCTGTGCCGGTCAGCAGGCTGTAATTGTGCACATCACCATCCACAGTGCCATTCACTTTCAGGTGGCCGTGATTCAATACGCTGCCACGCACAATGCCTTCTACGCTCAGATAACCTTGGTTCGACACGTTGCCGATGAGAGCGCCGTTCACGTCGATATCACCGTCGTTAGACACGCTGCCGCGCACGGTGCCGTCTACGCTTAGATAACTTTGGTTCGACACATTGCCGATGATAACGCCGTTCACGTCAATATTACCATCGTTAGACACGTTGCCACTAACGATGCCATCCACTGCCACGTATCCACGATTTAGCAGGTTCCCTGTCAGTGATCCATTTACTGAAAGGTTGGCCCCGCCGCTTACCGTTACCTCGGAAGAGGCCAAAGTACCGTTTATGACAGCCGCACCGGCCTCGACCAAGGTAGAAGCAGCGTTAACAGTAGAGTTGAGTTGCAGCGTGCCCGCGCCGGACTTCGTGAGCACATTCGCCACCGTCACCGGAGCAGCAATCGTTACTGATCCGGCATTTACCTGGATGGTGGCACTTCCTGGAGCAATCAGGCTGTGGCCCAATGGCGACTCAATGCTATAGCCAGACGCTTCAAAAATGAGCTTCTCAAAAAGCACATTACTGCCGAGCATGACCGTGCCGGGCGTAGCAGTGAACACCGCGGTTTGGCCCGCCCAAGCGCCATTGAGCATTGGTGAAGTTATATCCTGACGAACTCCAAACGCCACTCCCACCGGCGATCGTCCCAGTGGGCGCAAACGCCGTTCCCGTCCAATACTGTTGACCCGATGCCGTTGCGAAATAATAAAGATTCACCTGTCCCGCAGTGCTGACATCCAGATAAAGGTCACCGGGATTAACGCCGGTTGGAATCACATTAACTAACAGCCCATTGTTCGTTAAAGCCCCAGTGTAATTGATTAAGCGATACGCGCCCGGACCAAAGCTGCTGACATTTGTGATGTTCAACAATCCATCGAGCACCAGATCCCCTGTTACTTCAATAAGATCATTTATCCCCGATCCGATTACGCCAGGCGAACCTAATTGAAAATCCAGGGTGGCGTTGGGCAACAATGCCAACCCACCTGTGCTTATAGTTCCGACCGAAGCAAAATCCCCGGGAGTGAGAATGCCGCCATTAGCTACAATCGCAGCGCCCAAGATGCGGCCAGTACCACCTAACTTCGTGCCGTCATAGACTACGACCTCACCCCCGATGTCCGCCTCGACGTACATCGATCCACCCATGATTCTGGTCTGAAAAACATTGGGAAGCGGGGTATCCATGTGAATGAAACCAGTTCCTTTCAATTCGATTTGGCCGTGAAGGACTGTCGGACCAACAATGGTCTTTGAGTAGTAAAACGATTCTGTTGTCTCCAAGGTAAGCAAGGAATGTAGCGAAAGCCCCATGATCAATTCGTCAACAAACGATCCCTGGTAGAGATTCACCCAAATTGGACCGGTATAATAAGGAGAGATGTTAAATTGACCCTCGACTCGCCCTCCCACCATTAGCGCCTGACATGTATCCCTCGACCCAACCAGCAGGAGGAAGGCCAGAAAGGCGAGGCTCACCTTCCTTACATAACAATGCATTCTCTTGGCTATTGAAAATTTCGGGGCGCGGCTATACGAAGACATAAGGGGGCGAGTCCATGTTAGGTCGCCGAGCGAGACGAAATGGGGGTGAATCGTCGGTCGAGTTTCTACTCTGAGGGGGCGCAGAGAATGCCTTCTCAAAGCCAATTGGTCAAGTTTGAAGCGGGTATTTTCTCATGACCCATCAGGCTCGTCCGTAGTGGCGCCGTTGGCTCCCTACGATCCCGCTTCACTTTGTGCCTTGCACACATTTGGGTCTCACGCTATGCGCTTGGATGGCAAGTGTTTATAAAATCGCAGTCCTCGCCGGTGACGGCATTGGTCCGGAAGTCATGGCGGAAGCGCGCAATGTGCTGGCGCGGATCTCGGAAAAGTTCGGCCACACGTTTGAATACAGTGAGCAACTGGTGGGTGGAGCTGCCATTGACGGCGCGGGCAAAGCTCTCCCTGCCGAGACCCTGGCAGCGTGCGAAAAGAGCGACGCTATTCTGTTTGGCAGCGTGGGTGGCCCCAAGTGGGAAAAACTCCCTCCGAATGAGCAGCCGGAGCGCGGCGCCCTGCTCCCCCTGCGCAAACACTTCGGGCTTTTTGCCAATCTGCGCCCCTCAATCTGTTACCCCTCCCTTACCCATGCTTCTCCTGTGAAGGAAGAACTCATCCAAGGTGGATTTGATGTACTTTGCGTGCGGGAACTGACCGGCGGCCTTTACTTCGGCCAGCCAAAATTCCGCGGTGAGAAGGACGGCGAGATGACCGCCATCGACACCATGATCTATAAGAAGAGCGAGATCGAGCGCATTGCCCACGTCGCCTTCAAGGCCGCCCAAGGACGCCGCAAGCAGCTTACTTCCATTGATAAAGCGAACGTACTCGAAAACGGCATTCTTTGGCGCGCCACTGTCGAGGAAGTAGCCAAGTCCTACCCGGACGTGAAACTGGCCCATCTGTACGTGGACAATGCGGCCATGCAGCTCATCAAGCAGCCCCGCAGCTTCGACGTGGTGCTCTGCGAAAACCTCTTCGGCGACATCCTGAGCGACGAAATGGCCATGATCGCCGGTTCCTTGGGCATGCTGGCCAGCGCCAGCCTCGGCAAGGCCAAGGGTGACGGACTGTATTTCGGCCTTTTCGAGCCGAGCGGCGGTTCCGCCCCGGACATCGCGGGCCAGGGCATCGCCAATCCGATTGCCCAGATCTTGTCGGCGGCCCTGCTGCTGCGGTTCTCCTTGGGATTGGAAAAAGAAGCGGCTGCCATCGAGTCGGCTGTGCGTCAGGTGATCGACGACGGCTTGCGCACCGGCGACATCTTCAGCGGTGCGTCCGGCACACGGAAGGTTAATACCCGGGAGATCGGCGCGGCAATTGCTGAGAAAATTTGAGAATTAGCAGGCAAGAGCGCCAAAAACTGCCAGTATTCTTCACCACCAAGCCCTTTAGAAAACCGAAATACCGTTCCTTGACGCCCCCCCGACCATCCACTAGTTTCGCCCGCATGAGAGTGAACCCGTATCTTTGCGCCTTGCTGGTTACAGCCCAGGCTGTTACACCTGCTTCCGCGCTTGACCTTGGTAAGGCCAATCCAGTTAACTGGTTCAAGAGCAAGGAGGACAGAGTTCCGTCCGTGTCAGAAAAGCAGAGCCAGGAAGGCGCTGCTCAAGCCATTCTCCGCGATGCCCGCACGGCTCAGTCCACGGGAAATGCCGGCAAGGCCCAGTCTCTCTATAAGGACATCGTTTTGCGCTACCGTTTCACGGACACCGCCGCCGTCGCTCAGTTTGAGTACGCTCGTCTGGTTCGCAGCGAAGGGAAGCTCCAAAACTCCTACGACGCCTTCCAGAAATTCGCGGACGACTACCGTCAAAGCCCGCTGTTCAACGACGCGATCCAGCAGCAGTTTGAAATCGCTGAAGAAGCCCGCGCAGGGAAAAAGCAGCCTTCGCTGTTGATGATCCCGATGAAGATGGACAAGAGCGCCCTCGTCAAAATGTACAAGGGTGTTATCTCGAACTCGCCTTACGGTAAATATGCCCCATACGCCCAGTTCGCCATCGGCGAAGTGTACCAGGATGATGGGGACAAGACCAATGCCAATGCTGCATTCCAGTCGGTGGTTGAAAACTATCCCAACACGAAGCTGGCTTCTGAAGCTCAGTTCCGTGTCGGCGCCATCAGCAGCCAGGCCGCAGCCAAAACGCAAGATTCCCAAAATCTGGTCGCCAGCCGTGATGCTCTGGAAACCTACAAGGCTGCCAACCCGACGGGTGAGCGCTTGGGGGAAACGGAAGCCCTTCTGAACCAAAACACGGAAGACCAATCAGCGGCTTTCCTGCAAATCGCGAAATTCTACGAATCCCAGAACAAGCCAAAAGCGGCTGCGATCTATTACAACGAAGCCATGAAATTTGGCAGCCCGGAAGCGACGCTTGAAGCGCGTCAGCGGATGGCGGCCCTGGCCACGGCGCACCCCAAAGAGATGAAGGACAATCTGGTCGTCAATGACGCAGAATACACCATCCCAGCGGCTGCGAATCTGAAGTCTCGTGATGAATATGCCGGACCTCCGGCTCCGGTCGTGGCTCGGATGGGCCGCAAGCCGCAAATGCGCGTGGACGACGACAACTTCAAACCGATCCCTTTGCAGGAACCTGAGTTGCCAACACGCGCTTCGGACGGCGCTCCCGCTCAACCTGGCATGCTGCTCCCTCCTGCCAGCCCTTCAGCCAAACCTCCGGCGACTCTGCCGGTCCCGGCGGCTCCTGGCGCGCCTGAGATGCGCACGCCGACGCTCGATCCACTGCCTCCTCCTGCTGCTCCTGTGCCGGTTCCTCCTGCACCGGGTGAAGCCAAAACCTCGGCTCCCACCGACTCGGCCAAGCCCAACTGATTGCCAGCCACCTCTTCCTGGCACTTCATTTTTTAGTCCGGCATCATCTTTATCACACCCATTCTATGAAGAAGCTTGCGCTGCTGCTCGCGTTCCTAACTCCCATCGTTTTCACCGGATGCTCAGGCTATCACCTGGGTGCCGACAAGCCAAAGGCGATGAGCCTGGTGACGAAAGTTGCTGTGCCGACATTTGAGAATGATACGTTGAATCCTCGTTTGGAGGTTCTCACGACAAACGCCTTTATCAAACAGCTGCAGCTGGATGGCACGTTCAAGGTGGTCCCGGAAGACGAAGCTGATGCGGTGATCAAAGGGACCATTTCGGAAGTCAACAATGCTCAGTTCCGCTCGGCGCGTAACAATACGCTTCAGAGTACGGAAATCACCACCACCATGCTGCTGAAGTACAAGGTGGAAGCGCTTCGTCAGGATGTTGTCCCCGTTGATCTGAAGCAGTTTTCCCGCCGTGCTGTCGTCATTTCAGAGCCAAACGAAGATATGTCTGCGACGCTTCTCACCCGTGGCGTTGCCATAGGCACTTCGAACATCGTTTTGGACCCTGACTTTCAGTTGGGCTTGAATCAAGGTTTGGCCGTGGCTGCGGAGCGTCTGTCCATCTCGCTCACGAGTCAGTTGACCGAAGGTTGGTGATCAATAGTGGTCGCCAAGGCTCATACGGTCTCTGCGATTCCCGTATAGCAGCGGCACTGTTAGTGCCGACATCTCTGTGATGAGTGCTCCCCTTCCCTCTGGTCGGCTTCAGCTCATCGCGACCCCGATTGGAAATTTGGCCGATATCAGTTTTCGGGCCGTCGAGGCTCTAAAGAATGCCGCCGTTGTGGCATGTGAAGACACGCGCAGAACGGCGACTCTGGTTAGACACCATGGTCTGCATGTGCCACTCCTCTCTTTGACGGAGCACAATGAAGCACAGCGCATTCCTGATCTGCTGAGGCGCATAGGCGAAGGTGAAACTGTCTCGCTTGTCTCAGATGCCGGCTTCCCCACCGTATCGGATCCGGGCCAGCGTCTGGTCCACGCAACCATTGCAGCAGGATTACTTGTGGAGGTTGTGCCCGGTCCAAGCGCGATCCTGACGGCCCTTGCCGGATCCGGTCTGCCTACCGTGCCTTTCTACTTTGGGGGCTTCCTGCCTCATAAAAAAGGGCAACGAGACAAGGAAGTATCCGCCGCTGTGGCACGGGATTGCACCAGCATTTATTTCGAGTCGCCCTACCGGCTGGAGGACACCCTGCGAATGATCGCCACTCAAGCGCCAAATCATCCTGTCGTCGTAGCTCGGGAACTTACGAAGATGTTTGAGGAATTCCATCGCGGTTCGGCGCAATCCGTGCTTGAACACTTTACTCTCAAGAAACCGAAAGGTGAGATCACCCTTCTCATCGCACCCAATGAACTCCCGAAATGGATGACGCGCTCACAAACTCCCCCTTCACTAAGCCAAGTTCATTTTCCGAAAACAACTTCAGCTCGCAACCATTCACCTCATCCAACATGCTGACTCTCGACGAACCGACTCCCACAGCGGAAAAGAAAGAAATCTTTGACTATAGCAACGAGAACACGGTGCCTGCGCTGAAGGAATCGATCGCGCATCATTTGCTTTACACTCTGGGCCACTCCCCAGCTACAGCGGGCCTCCAGCATTGGTGGATCGCGACCTGTCTGGCTGTCCGCGACCGTGCGCTGGGCACCTCTTTCAAGGCTATGGCGGCGCATCGCAAGGCGAACGTGCGCCGTGTGAATTACCTCTCCCTGGAGTACCTCATGGGCCGACTTCTGGAGAACAACCTGCGCAATACCGGGCTCTACGATCTCGCCAAAGAAGCTTTGGCCGAGATGGGCCAGGATGTGGAAGCCATCGTTAACCGCGAGCCTGACATGGGCTTGGGCAACGGCGGCTTGGGCCGTCTCGCGGCTTGCTTCCTCGATTCGTTGAGCACGCTCGATCTCCCGGCCGTAGGATACGGTATTCATTATGAGTTCGGTCTTTTTCGCCAAGAATTCGTCAACGGGAAGCAGGTCGAACAGCCGGACGTGTGGACCCGCAACGGCAACCCCTGGAAGCTCGTCCGTCCAGAATACAGCGTCACGGTCAATCTCTACGGCACTGTCACCCAGCGCTTTGATGACAAGGGCAACGGCTCGTACGTCTGGCAGGACACGCGGCCCATTATCGGCCTGCCATGGGACATTCCCATCATTGGTTACAAGTCCAGCACCGTAAACTTTCTGCGTCTCTGGGAGAGCCGGGCCTCGGATGAGTTCAATCTCGAAATCTTCAACCAGGGCTCCTACATCGAAGCCATTCACCAAAAGGCGGCGGGCGAAACCGTCTCCAAGGTGTTGTATCCGAATGACTCCACGGAAAGCGGCAAAGAGCTGCGTCTGGTGCAGCAGTATTTCTTTGTGGCGTGCTCTTTGAGCGACATCATCCGTCGCTTCAAGCGCGATAATACCGACTGGGAAGTTTTCCCCGAGAAAGTGGCCGTGCAGTTAAACGACACCCACCCCGCTGTGGCCATTGCCGAGTTGATGCGCCTGTTACTGGACATTGAGTGTCTGCCTTGGGATCAGTCCTGGAGCATCTGCCGTCGCGTGTTCAGCTACACGAACCATACGCTGCTACCAGAAGCGTTGGAGACCTGGAGCGTGCCGCTCTTCGGTCGTGTGCTACCACGGCATCTACAGATCATTTTTGAAATCAATCAGCGCTTCCTCAAGGAAGAGGTGGCCGTGAAATGGCCGGGCGATGTGGAGAAGCTGCAAAAGCTTTCCATCATCGATGACCGTGGCTCCAAGGCGGTCCGCATGGCAAACCTCTCAGTCGTGGGTGGACATTCCACCAACGGCGTGGCGGCATTGCACACGCGTCTGCTCAAGGAGAAACTCTTCCCTGAGTTCAACGAACTGTATCCCAACAAGTTCCTGAACATGACCAACGGGATCACGCCCCGCCGCTGGCTGATGGTGTGCAACCCGGAGCTGACGGGCCTGATCAACGAATCCATCGGTGAAGGCTGGACTAAAGACGCCAGCAAGCTCCGTGAACTCGAACCGTTCTCAACGGACCCTTCCTTCCAGCAGAAATTCAGCGGCATCAAGCGCCACAAGAAGGTTCTACTGGCGAAGATCATCAAGGATCTGACGGGATACGATGTGAGCCCGGATGCGCTCTTCGACGTGCAGATCAAACGTCTGCACGAGTACAAGCGGCAGCACCTGAACCTGCTAAACATCATCACGCTGTATCATCGCCTGCTGCAGAATCCGGACTATGACATGCACCCTCGTGTGTTCATCTTCGGCGCGAAGGCCGCTCCCGGTTATTACCTGGCGAAGAACATCATCTACGCCATCAATTCCGTGGCAGCGAAGGTCAACAATGACCCGCGTATCAAGGGCAAGCTCAAGGTGATCTATCTGCCGAACTATGGAGTGACTTTGGCGGAGCGGATCATTCCAGCGGCTGACCTTTCCGAGCAGATCTCCACCGCCGGCAAGGAAGCCAGCGGCACGGGGAACATGAAACTCTCCCTCAATGGCGCGCTGACTATCGGTACGCTGGATGGCGCGAATGTGGAGATCAAAGACGAAGTCGGCGACGAGAACATCTTCATCTTTGGCCTGACGGTCGAGGAAGTGGAAGCGCTCTGGGCCAAGGGGTACAATCCCTGGGACTTCTACTGGAACGACGCCGAATTGCGTTGTGCCATTGACTGGATCGCCAGCGACTTCTTCACGGGGAATGCCGACGACTTCAAGCCTCTGCGCAACAGCCTGCTGGATCACGGCGACCCCTTCCTGTGCTGCGCCGACTTCCGTGCCTATGCGGACTGCCAGGTCCGTGTGGACGCTGCTTATCGCGATACCGTGAACTGGACGAGGATGAGCATCCTGCAGACGGCTCGCATGGGCTTCTTCTCCAGCGACCGAACGATTCAGGAGTATGCGGACAAGATTTGGAAGCTGCCGAATGTCAGGGTCTAAGGACCGAAATTAGTTTTGGATGTGATTTGAACGTCACGCTGCTGTTAAGGCGGCGTGACGTTTTTTTTATGGGGGCGTAGTGCGAATGGCGCTTTGAACTGGCCTAAAAAGCGCCAAGTGCCGCTGGGGCGTGCTGCAATACGCGATATAGCGTACTATGTAGTACGCTATCGGAGAATTTTGCAGTCGCGGGGTGGCGGGAAGCTGAGCTGGAATGTGGTACTCGTGCGAGAGATCGACATGCTTTCAGGTTACTCTCGGCTCAAGGGGCTGCAATGAATGGCGGGGACGGTTGAAGCTAAGAACGCACCAAGAAGTGTTACTTCACCTCAACAACGTCAGATACATCAAGTTGGATGAACTGACCATTGTATGGCTGCGGCGCTGGCGCGATTTCTGGCACGACGAGTTTGGAGAAATTGGTAATCATGCGACCGTTCTGGCCGTCGCCGTGGAGGGTGAGGGTGGCGCCGCCTTCGATCTCTATGGTGGCGGTGTAATCGGTAGTGAAGATGCGGTGGCCCACTTTGTCATCGCGGTTGAAATAGAAGTGGGAGGCTGGCGAGGATACGGTGAGTTGGTAGATGTTGTAAGTGGCGTTGTTGGGACTGCCACCAATGTAAAAACGCTCGCCGACCTGCTGCCCATCTTTGTACATCATTGGCTCCACCACGCCTCGCACGCGCAGGGTGACTTTGTAACGCTTGCCGGGTTCTCCGCCGAAAGTTTTCACGTCGGTGAATTTGTCATTCGTTTTTGGATCATCGGTCATGCGTGCCGAGATGCCGTCCGCTCCGGGCTTGGGAGTTTCCGGCATCGCATCCTTACAGGGGAACTCAAAGCGATAGCCGTCGATGCTGGCGGCGACCTTTTTCAAATCGTCGGCAGCGAATGATGAGGCGGTGAACAAGACACTGGCGGACAAGCAGGCGAGGAAAAGCAGGCGATTCATGGGGTGGTTGGTGGAAGGGACTGACGAGAGCTAGAACGTACTCTAGAGCCTTTTTTGACCATGGATCTGCTCCAGTATTGATAAAGCAGCCGATCCCCAGACGTATGCACTTGCCCCTTTGAAGATATTCCTGCTGCTCCTCAGACCCTTTCGTAGTGACGTGATGGCCATGCTGCTCGTGTGTTGCGCTGTGGCAGGGACACGACCGTTGCTGGCGGAATCCGCCGAGGACACTGCCCTCCTGGCGCGGCAGACTGAGGTGAAGAAGAACTTTAAGGACAAAGTCGAGCCGTTTGTGAAGTCTTACTGCGTCGAGTGCCACGGGAACCGAAGATCGAAAAGCGGGATCAACTTCGAGGTGGCGGTGCGGAAGCCCGGCGTCGCGCCATTCAGCGAAATATGGGCGAAGGCCTACGCCAACGTGGACGCGCATGACATGCCGCCGGAAGACGGTGACAAACAACCGACGGATGCGGAGCGCCAGAGCTTTCTGGACATCATCTCCAAGGTCAAATACCTCAGCACGAAAGATCCCGGCCCGTTTGTGATCCGCCGACTGACGAAGATGGAGTATGGCAACACACTGCATGATCTTCTCGGCGTGGATCCGGCCGTGGCCGCCGAACTGCCGGACGAGGTGCCCGGCGAGGGCTACATGAATTCGCTGTCGCCGCTGCAGTCGGAACAATATCTGGGCATCGCCAATGAAGCGCTCAACCGCGTTCTAGCCGCTAAAGGTTCGCCACCCACTGTGGTGCAAAAACGTCTACTGGGTGAACCGCCCGCCAAAGAAGCGGATCTTCGCGCCGAAGCGGAAAAGATCGCTCGCTCATTGGCCCGCAACGCCTATCGCCGCCCCCCGTCCGACGAGGAGGTCGCCACGCTGATGGGCGTCTTTGACCTCGGTCGTGCGAACAAGCTCGACTACACCGCGTCGCTGCGCCTCATGCTCAAGGCGGTGCTCGTCTCGCCACAGTTCCTCTTCATCACACCGGCGAAAGAAGCGACCGCAGACCAGAAGATCGTTCCTCTCGATGATTATCAACTCGCCTCGCGTCTCTCGTATTTGGTTTGGGCTACGATGCCGGATGCAGAGCTGTCCGGACTCGCCGATGCCGGTAAACTCCACGAACCCGCGATTCTCAAAACGCAGGTGAAGCGCCTGCTCGCCGATCCACGCGCACGGGCCTTGTTTGACGGCTTTGGCGCGCAGTGGCTCGGTTTGGCGGAGCTTGCAGACAAGGCATTCGACACCACGAAATTCCCGCAGATGACGAGCGAGATGCGCTCCGCAATGTATGACGAGGCGCGGCTTTTCTTTGACAGCATCGTACGTGAGAACCGCAGCGTGGTTGGCTTTGTGGATAGCGATTATACCTTCCTCAACGGCACTCTGGCTGCGCTTTATGGCATGGAAAAGACCGTCACCGGCCCGGAGATGCGGAAGGTGAGTCTGACGAATGCCAATCGCGGCGGGATCCTCGGCATGCCCGGCATTCTGGCGACGACCTCTTTCCCCAACCGCACCAGTCCTGTAAAACGGGGTGTCTGGGTGCTGGAACAGGTTTTAGGGCAGAGAGTACCACCCGCCCCACCAAATGTGCCGACCCTGGAAAAGCAGGACCCGAAGAAGGCCGCCAACCTGACCCTGCGTCAGCGCACCGAGCTGCACCGCACAAACCCCGTGTGCGCGAACTGCCACAAGATCCTCGATCCCATCGGCTTCGGTCTGGAGAATTTCGATGCCATCGGTCGCTGGCGCGATCAGGATGACACGGGTGGCGCCATCGACGCCGTGGGTGAACTGCCCGGTGGGAAACATTTTTCCACGCCCAAAGAATTGAAAGCCATCATCGCCGCAAGGAAGGACGACATGGCGCGTAGTCTGACGGAGAAACTGCTTGCCTACGCACTATGCCGAAAGCTGGAAGGCTACGACGAAATCGTGGTGGACCGCCTGATGGAAACCATCGCCAAGGATGGCTTTCGCATGCAGACGCTCATCGCCGAGATCGTCACCAGCTATCCGTTCATGAACCGCAGCATTGAATAACCCCCTTTCCCCTGTCCCATGAGCCGCACCCATCTCATTGATCGCCGCACCTGCCTGCGCGGGCTTGGCGCGTCACTCGCACTTCCGCTGTTCGAGACCATGGGCTGGGCTGACACCCTCAAAGGTAAAGCGGTCAAACCACCCCTGCGTCTCGGCTTTATGTACATGCCGCACGGCGTGATCATGGATCAGTTCTGGCCCGCGAGTCCGGAGATCTTCCTCAAATCGCCGCCGCCGGCGCTCGAATCGCTGCGGCCGGTACTCGACCAGTGTTTGATGATGAAAGGCATCTCGGGTGTGCCGATCTCTCCGTTCAACAGTGCGCCGCATGCGCTGGAACTTTCGACCTGGCTCACGGCAATGCTGCCGGACGCGGACAAGCGTAATCAGATCCATATCGGGATTTCGGCTGATCAGATCGCCGCAAACTACGTGGGTTCACTCACCTCCCTGCCTTCCCTGGAACTGGCCACCATGCCGCAGACCCACAAGGAAAATCAGGAAGGCCTGAATGAAGGTTACTACTCGCATTGCAGCTTCCGTTCGCCCACGCAGGCCGTGCCCGCGGAGACGAATCCCCGCAGCGTCCTTAACCGTTTGTTTGGCAAGTCGGACAAGCCGGGAAACATCGCCCAGACGGACCCGCTAGACCGCCAGATGCTGGATCTGGTCATCGGCGGCGCCAAGGATCTGCGACGAACGCTGCCCCAAACCGATCAGCACAAACTGGATGAATACCTCGACAGCGTGCGCTCCGTGGAACGAAGGATTGCCGCCATTGAGTATCGCCAAAAAGAAGCCGCACTGGAAAAAGCCGGCGTCAGTGCCAGCAAGCGCATGGCCTCCGATTCCCCGCCAATCGAGGTCAAAATTCCCGTGAGCGATAAGCGTAGCGAGTACATGCAAGTCATGTGCGACCTAAACGTGCTGGCCTTTCAGACCGACACGACCCGCGTCAGCACCTACATCGGCTCTACGCCGAACGGAGTTTCCTATCCGGAGCTTGGGTTCACGGACATGCATCACTCGCAGACGCATCACAACAACAAGACCGAGCAGGTAGCGAAAGTCGCGGCCATCACCGCGTTCAACATCGCACAGTTCGCCTACATGGTGAAGAAGATGCACAGCCTGCGGGAAGGCGATGGCACCCTGCTCGACAATTGCCTCATGATGTGGGGATCCGGCCTGGAGGACGGCAACAAACACAGCCGCGAGAACCTTCCCTTCATCATCGCCGGCAAAGCGGGCGGCTCCCTCAAGACGGGCCGATTCCTGGCAGATACGAAAGGCAACCAGGGAGACCTGCTTACGACCATCCTTGCCTGCGCTGGCATTCCGCTGGATCGACCGGTCGGGATCGCGACGAAGCAGATCAAGGAGATGATGGTGAATACTTAGGCTCGGTCGCTCGCTAAACTTCGCGCTGCCGATATGCGCGTGAGGTTTTGCTTTCTATTGCAGGCCAAGTGCGGATGGTGTGTGGAAGTGCCTAAAAACGGCGCCAAAGGGCGATGAGGTGTTCCGACATGCGAGGTTCGTACGTTGAGCGTGGCATGTGGGAAAGTGCCAGTTGCCATGGAAGTGCGCAATGGTTAGCGAGGGCAGTTGAAGCTCAACTGAGCCGAATAGTGGCAACTAGTATTCGCCGTTGAGTTCAGCGGAGTAGTCCATCTCCCCAAAATGTGCCCAGTTCCAGTAGCGGACGTAGACGCGATAGTCACTCCATACATTGTGCTCGTATTTGCCTTCGAGCTTATCAAAGAGTTCGCATGCGGTTTCCCGGTCGAGGGCGAGGCTGGCCAGGCGAGCGCTCATCTGAAGCACGTATGCAGAATCAGGATATTTCTTGCGCATCTGGGCCATACCCTCCTTCACCAAGGGCCAAGAGAGGGGGGCTTGCTCAAAGACGTTTTTAAAATCACCCATGCGATTGATGACGATGCGAGCATACAACTCCGCGCCCAGCCCATCTGGACGCGCTGCGGTCTCCCTGGCAAAAGCATCCCAATCGCCAACCTTCCGGCCCCACCTTGACAATAACGAGTAAGATCTGGCAACGTCATAACCCCAGAAAGTGGGATCAAAATTGTGTGCGACCTCGATGAGTTTCTTCATGCTATCGTCGTCCCAACCCTGCCGTTGAGCGATGGTGAACATGACCTGTAGGGTAAATGAGTCCTTCTCCTGCAGGCTGAGTGCTACTGCGGCGGTCTCACTAGCTTGTTGCATCCGCTCTACATAGAGCTTCAAACCTTCCAAGGTGTCATGAGTGTCGATTCCGTCACCACGAGCGTGCCTGGCGTATTCCGTGAGGAAATAGGCGTAGGCTGTAGCAGCCGTAACGGAGTCTGGCATGGCTTCCATCCAATCCCGGTGGAGTTCGTCATGCACTTCCCAGATGTCGGCGGGTGAGTCGATTTTCTCCACGTCGCCAAAAGACTCATAGAAACGGATGATCTTCGGCAATCCATGGCTGAAGAGCGTCTTGTTTTTACGCAGTTCCGAGGCTTCGGCCTCCAACTTGGAGAATTCACGGGCCACAAAATACTTCTTCGTTTCCTCCTGGTAGCCTTCTATGAGTTCGAATACAGGGTCGTGGAAACCCAGCACATCGTCGCGGCCGATCTTACGGGTGCCATCCGGTTTTTTAGGGAGGACCTCATACACTGGGGGCTTGGGCAACGCGGGAGGAGTTGCCTGGGCGAAAATCACACCGGTGGTGGGGGGACCAAATAATAAAACGACGAACAAGACTCTAAATGCGAACATGACTACGGGGCAGACGGGTAGAAGTGCGGAATTACCTAATTATGGTAATTATAATATACTGTGCCCGTTGCGCAACTTCCCAGACCGCAAAATGAGGCGGGTCAAGTTGATCTGCCAGATCAAGGAGGTGAAGGCGCTCCTGAATCGGTGGCTCCGATTGGCACCTGTTTTGACTATCGGAAATGCATTAATCCGGTAGCCAAGGTCTGAAGATCAGCTCTCGGCCCAAATGCCAAAGCACATCATGTCTTCAAAATCGATGTGATAGCGGACAGAGGGGGCGTCATTCCTCTCGACGATAAAAGTCCATTTGAAACCATCATCGACTGACTCACGGTCGATCCAGATGTGCGGATTGCTGATGTGTGCAACTGCCTCGGGAGCGGACTTTTCCGCGTAGGTCTGGAATTGAGTTTCGCAGTCGGCCATGAGCGCGGGCAACTGCCTTAGGATGCGCTCTGTCAGTTCCAACTCGGAGGCATCTGGCTGGGGCGCTTCGCCGACTGCATATTCCGAGCGTGTGTGTATACGCAGAAGGATCTCATGGGACAAGAATGAGCCGCGAGACTTGGGCACCTCGGCGACCCATCCAAGATCATAGGGATTCAACACGATGTCCGGTGGCAGTGCTTCAGGCATGAGGTTCGATAGTTGCCACATGATGGTGAGTCAAGTTGGCGCGTCGGGTTATGCGGACACTTGTCCTTATTCTCCCGACTGGTGATGACCGCAAAAAGCTCGGCGAGGTTCTAGGCACCAGCAGCCAACTCTAGAGCCAAACGATCCAGGTTTTGCTCGTTGGCATTCTCGAGGAAGCCACGCAGTTTTTCTGCGAATTCATCGTTCTCGAAGTCTCCCACCCAAGTGAGCTTGGTGCCCTTTTCGCTGGGTTCGAGGGTTATGGAGAGTTCGAAGTGAGGCAGGTTGACGTGTTTAATCCTGACGAGGGTGTTGGGGATGATCTCGAGGAACTCGGATTCGTTTGGGTAGTTGGCACCATCGGGGCCGTGCATGGTAAAGAGCCATTGGCCGCCTTCGCGAAACTCGAAGGTATCAAAGGTGTTTGTGAAGCCCTCGGGTCCCCACCAGCGGGCGAGACGGGCTGGGTCCTGGATGGCGGCGAAGACGGCTTCAGGTGGGACGGGGAATTCGCGGGAGTGGTGGAAGAGGGACATGGGATGTGGCTCTTACGATGAAGGATAAGCACCACTGCATCAAGAGGCTGAAAGTAAGATTCGATTCAGTGGTCGGGCGACAAAACCGCCCCTATTTGCAGCAGCGCGATGATTGGTGTCCGAGACTTGTCAGGAGAAAAGCAGCGCTACGCCGCGTCGGAGCAAGCTCCTCCAACCGAGCGGTGGCAAGCCACCGCACTCCGGGTCCGAGTGGCACGAAGAGATTGGTGGCGAGGATTTGTCAGGGGTAGGACGGCTCCGCGCCACGTCGGAGCAAGCTCCTCCAACCGCAAAGCGGAAGCAAGCTTCCGCACTCCAAACCGGATCGGCTGGCTGTGGTGGGGAGTGATGTTATGTATCTGGGGCAGGCAACGAGGCCGAAAAGGCCGTTGACGGCCATCTCAGCACTCCGAAAAGTCTTGGGTATGCCGAGGCGGAGGCGGTGGGACGGGTGGCCGACTGCTTCGAAGAATGCTTGCGGCTGGGACAGCCGCGCTCCCTTTAGGCCTTTGGCGCGCGGCGCTTTAGCGTGATGCGCTTAAAGCGGTCATCGCCTTTTTCGCTTTCGCTTTGGATGATGGCGTCGTTCACAAACATGTTGTGGACGAGTCGCCGGTAGTAGCTGTTCATGGGGTTCAGCGCGACGGGCTGACCGGTGGCGCGAACGCGCTCGGCGAACTCGCGGACCTTTTCCAGGAGACGGTCTTCGCGGATGGTGCGGAAGTATTCCACATCTACCCGGATGCGAGGGGATTGGGGATCGCGGCGCTGAAGGATGCGGTTCACCAAGTATTGGATGTCATCCAAGGTGGCGCCATTGCGGCCGATGAGGGCGTCCGTTTCCTCGGTGAGGATTTGGAGAGTGGGGCCTTCCGGAGCTTCTTCCTGCTCGATCTGCACCACAAACCCGAGATACCCCAGGAGGGTATCCAGAATCTGGCTGGCGTGTTCGAGGGGAGGAGTCATGGAGAATTAAAAAAACTAGCGCTTCTTACCTGAGGATTTGGTGCTGCCACCGCCGAGGCGAGGCGTGGATGGCTTGTCTTTGGCTTTGCTGGCACCGCCGGAGCCGCCCGACGGTGGTGCAGGAGCGACCTTCGTCAGAACGGGATCTTTCTGCCAGAGGCGGCTGATCTGCGCCTGGAAGATACTATAGATGTTTTGCGCACTCCAATACAAAGCGAGGGCGGATGCGAAATGGTAGCAGAAGAAGAGGAACATGAACGGCATCAGCATGAAGATGCGCTGCTGTGTCTTGTCCGCGCTGGCGGGCTGCGGCGTGAGCTTCATCTGGAGGAACATGGTCACGCCCATGATGAGCGGGAGGGGGTTCACTGGATAGTTAAAGAGATGGGCCACGGTGTCCGGCATGGACAAATCATCCACCCAGAGGAACGACTGGCCGCGCAATTCCGCCGCGTATCGCAAAACGGCATAGAATCCGAAGAAGATCGGGATCTGAACCAGCAGCGGAAGACAGCCGCCCACGGGATTGACGCCATACTCACGGTATAGCTTCATCATCTCCGTGTTGAGGCGCTGAGGGTCGTCCTTGTACTTTTCCTGGAGTTCCTTCAGCTTCGGCGAGAGAAGGCCCATGCGCTTCATGGTCGCATTCGACCGGGCCTGGATGGGCCACAGGACGGAACGCACGCAAACGGTGAGCAAGATGATGGCGACACCCCAGTTTCCGGTCCAATCGTGGAACATGCGCAGTCCAGCCACGAGGATGCGGCTGATGAAGGAAAACCAGCCATAATGCATGACACTGCGGAGCTGCCTGTCCGGCTGATCCTTCGCGGTATCGATGGCATTGAGCTCCTGATAAACCTTTGCCCCGGTGTAGATACGGAAGTCGTAGGACTTCGAGGTTTGCGGATCGAGTTCTACCAAGGGAAGGCTAAGACCGCCATGGATGGCGAAGTCATTGCCCGCTTTCGGATCCGTCTTGAACTCGTCGTTCGAGTGATCCACCAGGAAACGGTCGCCCCACATGCGGGCGGGCTGGTCCTCCTTCGGGGTAATGAGCGTGGTATAAAACCGGCTCATGACACCGGCCCAACGTAGGCGATCGGTCTGCGTGATCGATATCTCACGAATGGGTCCCCCCATACCAATCCAGTTGGCGCCTTCGCGGAAGCTGGTAGTCGCAAAGTAGTCCTCGTCACCAGCGATGTTCCAGGTAAAAGCTGGGACTTCCACTTCATCGGGGCGGAGGGAAGATGCCGCGCCGGTGTAGATGTAAAAGCTGTCGCTGGAGACCTTGGCAGTGCCTTGGTTGGTGAGCGTGATCTTGAAGTTTAGCAGGTGGGTATTGCTCCCCTCGCCTTCCGTGAAGGCATATTCTTTGCGGACAAGCACCTGATTGGGCATTTGAGCCTCGAAGACGATGCGCTTGTCTGTCTTATCCACGACGCGGTAGTTCAGCTCTTCATAGGAGCGAGGGGCGCCGCTGAGGGAGCCGATGGCGGCTTTCCCTCGAGCATTCAAAGCGACCTTGTCCTTGGTGGTGAGGAGAGTGGCTTTTTCAATACCACCACCCTTTGAAGTGAAGGTGTAAACGACGTCCGCATTGGTCAGCTCCACTTTTTCTTCCGTCACAGCCGGTGTGGCAGGTAGTGTTCCTGGAGCGGGTGGCTGTGCTCCTGGAGTGACAGGGGCGGTAGCTGTGGGTGGTGCTGCCGGATTTGTGGCTGCGGCTGCTGGCGTGGTGGCAGCGGCTGGCGCCGGTGGAACGACAGGTGGCTGACGGGTGACCATCCACCAGCCATTTGCGGCCATGCCGAGGGCGCACAAGATAACAACAATCCAAGCTTTACGGTCCATTAGAAATCAGAATATCAGTTGTGTGAGGAAGAGGGGTGAAATGCCGCTGAGGTTAGGGAGATTTGGGAGAAGAATCAGCGGAGGGGCTGTGCGACTGAGAGGCCGACTGGTCGTGAGTATGACCGCAGCCACAGTGGTGATGGGACACTTTTGGCGAAAATGCCTCGAGGGGCGGAACGGGGTCCTCCCCTTTCCCACCCCATGGATGGCAGCGGCCAATGCGCTTGATTCCAAGCCAAGAGCCGCGCAAGACTCCATGAATTTCCACGGCCTGGAGAAAGTAGCGCGAGCATGAGGGCGTGTAACGGCAGCCTCCTGCGGGACCGGCGGCGAAATGCAGCACCGGTGAGATGGCTATCTGGTAGCCGCGAATCAGCATGCGGATGATCCATTTCACGACGACGCAACCTCGGGTTCGGGTTTGTTGCGGTCGAGCAGGATACGGGCGCGGCGCGCCACACGGAGCCAATCATCACGGAGTTCCGTGAAGCTGGCCTGGGGCGCGCGCCACCGGGCGATGGTGACAATACAGAAACCATCCCGGATGGGAGCGGCGCGTGCGATTTCGCGCAGTCTGCGGCGGATACGGTTCCGCCAGACGGCGTTGCCGATTTTTTTGGTGGTGATGAAGCCACAGCGCCACGGAGAGGAGTCTGCCTGAACTGGCAGAACTCCCAAGAGCAGGAATTTTCCGGGATAGGCTGTCCCTTCAGCCCGCACGCGGGCAAAATCGGCGGAGTCTTTTAATCGGCGCGACTCAGGGAGGCCCATGTCCGGATAGGAGGGTTCCGGCTCAGTAGCTGGGGTATCCGCTGGTATTGTGCTGCTGGGTGTGGCGCTTGAAGTGCATTTCCACTCCCTTTGGCAGCAAGCGTTTGCGACCGGCACGGCGGCGGCGGCGCAGGATATCACGGCCGTTGACCGTCTTGGTGCGGGCGCGATACCCGAACTGTTGTTTGCGGGTGCGCTTGGAGGGTTGATAGGTGCGTTTGCTCATAGGTCGCTGATGGTGAAAATTTCCGCCGTGGCCCGGGGGGAACGATCACTTCCAGAAGCCAAAGGGCAGCCAAAATACGGGTATTGCACTGGCTGTCAAATTCCCTGTGCAATTCTGCGGATCCGGGGTGCGCCTAAATAGAGGTTAACCGCGAAGACGCGAAGGCACGAAGGATGAGGTGATTTTGAATGAGCGAGGCTCTTCTCGAATCATTTACATAGGTAAATAGTCCATAAAGCTTTCCTTTTTTTTGTGTGTTTCTCTTCCGTCGGGCATCGCGGGATGTCTTTGTCGTGACCTAATATTCAGTCTTCGGCGCGGTCACCGGGTGGGCACATTTTAACGATTTTTGGATCGAAACGACCGAGGACTTCGACCAAATCGGTCTGGGCGGCCATGACTTCGGCGATGTCTTTATAGACGCCTGGGACTTCGTCGAGGCCTGAGGAGAGCAGTTCCACGCCAGCGGCGGCGAGTTGTTTCCGGACACCGCTCCAAGTGAAGGATTGCATGGCTTGGGATCGGCTCATGACTCGTCCTGCACCGTGAGAAGCGCTATTGAGAGAGGCGGCGACGCCTCTGCCACGCACGACATACCCGGGCGAGGCCATGGAGCCGGGGATGACGCCGAGGACGCCAACGTCGGCGGGAGTAGCGCCTTTCCGGTGGACGATGATTTCACGCTCCTGGCCACTGATGGTGTGAGTCTCTTTCCAGGCAAAGTTGTGGTGGTTTTCGATGTCGAGGATGCAGGCGGCACCGATTTTCTTGGCGATGTGTTTATGGATGATGGCGTGATTTGCCTCCGCATAACGGCCCATGAGGTTCATGGCGGCCCAATATTCTTGGCCGTCCGCGAGATCGAGGGGCAGCCACGAGAGACGTTTCAATTCACTGGGGAGGCCATTTTGATAAGCCAGCGCGCGCTTGCTGTAGACTTCACAGACTTTCGCACCAGCACCACGGGAGCCGGAATGGGAGAGGAGGGCCAAGTAGGAGCCAGGAGAGATGACGAGTTCCCGGGCCTGGGTTTCATCCACCGTGAAGGAGCCGAACTCGACGAAGTGATTCCCCGAGCCGCTGGTGCCGAGCTGACGCCAAGCTTTTTCGTGAAGCTGCTGGGTGACGGGCGTGATACTCCAGTCTTCATCCATGACGTCGTGCTGGCGAGGTTGTTTGAATTCGCAGCCCACGCCGAAGCGGGTCTCGCTTTCCAAGATATTCGCGAAACGGTCCTTCTGGCCGCCGATAACATTAGCTTTCCGGTCGTAAACGGTGAGCTTCATGCGGCAGGCGATGTCCACGCCGACAGCATAGGGAATGACGGCATTCTCCACGGCCAATACGCCGCCGATTGGCAGGCCGTAGCCGACGTGAGCATCTGGCATCAATGCACCTGCGACGGAAATGGGCAAAGCGCAGGCGTGGGCCATCTGCTTCACGGCCTCAGGATCAAGTCCCCTGCCCCGCTGCTGCCAGGGGGCGAGCCCCGCGCGAGGAGTAAAGGCAGGTCGGTAGAGGGCACGAGCCAAAGCGGCGCGGTCTTCATCGGCGAAGTAAGCGCTGGCATCAGAGAAGATTTGTTGAAGGTCTGATTCCACGGCAGCGAGATCCCAGCCAAGAGAGAGAAGATGAGCGGCGTGGGACTGGGCCAGCGGGATCGCCTCGTTTTCGGGGAGGCCGAGGCGGAGGAGGTCGGATGTTGAGATGGAGGGAATTGTTTTCATCTGGGGTGAGATGAGGAGGAAAGATACACGGAGTTTTTTTGAAGGCGGGACAGGCTCGCACCTGCCCCGCCCTCATATTATTTATGCGGTATAGGAGATGGCTTAGTCGATGAAAGCGACGTTCGCCATTTGGCGGGATTGGTTCTCGGTATTCATGAGGACGCGGTGCCAACCGCGCAGATGGATGGTGGCGTGATCGGGATGGCGCACGGTGCCGCGGGCATAAACGCCTGCGTTTCGAGTGCGGCTCTCCCAGTTCCAGGATCGCGCAGAAGGATTGGCCTTTTTCAGTTTATCCAGTTCCGCTTTGGTGAGACCACCAGGATAGCGGCTGTTGATGAAGACGGCCTCTCCCCCGGTGCGATAGAGCTCAGCAACATAGTGCGGTTTCCCGCCACTGCGATTGATAGGCTCATGGGTGAGGAGGCGATTATTATCCACATGCAGCCAAGGCGCTGGCACAAAGAACCATTCACCCTGACGGATGAACGCCCGATTGTGACGGCGGGTCCGCTGACACAGGTTCAGGCTGGCGCTGTCTCCGGCCTGCCGGACTTCGGCGGGCTGAAGGGCGAGCTTTGCCTGGGTGACGGTGGAAACCGCTCCGGCCACTGCGGCGACAAACCACTCCCGCTCGTCGTGGCCACACAGGAAGCGATCTTTCACTTCCGGGGTTTTCACTAACAAGAGCAGGTGGCGATCCTGACGGTCGCATTGAAGCACTTGCACTTCGAGTTGGGTTTCACTTTGCTCGCTAAGCACCAACTGGAAATACTGACCGTGTCTATCCGCTCCAATATCGAGCGCATAGTCCTTGAAGCTGCGGAACCAACGTCGCGACTCAGGACGCGCCACGGTGAAGCGCGCGCCCATGCGCATAAAGTTTTTGGCAATGATTTCGGAATTCATAAAGAAGAATGAAGTCGCGCCGAATGACGCGAAGGAATTTGAAGAATCGGAAGGCGACGCGCCTGCCGAGTGTAGGGATGGGATAAGGATGGTTTGTCATGGGATGAGTATGTTTCTATGTGTTAGGCAGCGAGGGCGTAGTGGCGAAAGAAGCTATTGAGCGTTTCCACATCGCCAGCGACTTCGGCTGGTTCCTTGAGGGAATCGAGGCGGGTGAGTTCCGATTCCAGGAAGCGCGAGAGCGCTCCGACAGGTGGCGCGAGGTCTGATTCGAAGCCGGCCCGCTTTTGATCGAGCAAGCTGTCGAGAGCGACACGCACTTCACTTTCTTCCAGCACGCCGTTCACCAGATCCGCGAAGCGCATGGGAACCTGACCAAGATCACGCTCCAACCAGCGGCAGGCGAGGACAGGACGAAAGACGTAGAGATACTTCTTCAGGCTGACCTGGTCCCGGCCCAGCAGGTAATTGCGCCAGTTTCCAAAGGCCATGTGCAGGTAGTGTGCAAAGCAACGTCGGGGTGAATAGAAGGCTTCGGCCAGATCCCGGAAGGCAGCGGCAAAGACGGCATCCTCCCGGTAAACCAGAGGGGACTTCAGCCACTCGAGAATCGGCGGATTGCTCTTCCTAAGCAGACGCAGCGCCTTGCGCAGTTCCCAGCCGCTCACATCCAGTTCGTCCGACAGCGGAAGTTCCAGGACATCCCGCCGGTCTTCGACGGAGAGGTACCAGTCTCGCTCATGGACATAAAGAAAGCGGACATCGTAATCACTGTCCTGAGAGGCAAAACCCCAGGCGCGGCTACCGCTTTCGCAAGCGTAGAGGACGCGGACGCGGTGTTGGGCTTCCAGTTGAGTGAGCGCGGCGTTGACGCGGAGATGCAGGTTGGAGGGCGTCATGGGTCTCCTTTCTTAAGATAGTGGGTTGGTGCTGGGTTACAGACCGTTGCTTGATAACTAGGAAGTTATGCCTTGGCAGTGAATGCTTAATTAGTTAGAACTGGGCGCAAAGAGGCCAGTTAGTTATCTGCGAGAGGTAACTTGCGGGTAACTAAAAGCAGTTTGCGGTTCGGTCACCGACACTGACTCACAGACATTTTTCACGGACATGCGCCATGGATGACTGAGAATGCTGCCAGCTTGTTGAGTGGAGCAGGGCTCCATTCGCCACGGCAGCACGGGATCGCTTTGGTTTGCCCCTCAGGCCCGGTCACTTTATCGCCACTCGGGCGATTGAAAGAATGCCGCGCTTAAATCTGGGAGGAGCGTAACAACCCCGTAATACCGTGCAGCACACAAGAGGGCTTAGCCGGGCGGTTGGTTGTTACGATGGTTTTCATGGGCGTGTCCGAAGTTAGACTAGAATATGGGACAAGTTATCAAGTGTCAAACTTGTTTGTGTTCATTTTTCTATGTTATGGCACCGGGATCGAGTCTTTTTATTAGTTGTCCGTGATGTTAATAGGGCCAGGGGACATTCGGCTCCGCACCGCGTTGGAGCAAGCTCCTCCGGCCACAAAGCGGTAGCTCCAGACTGCGCAACGGTCGCTCATGCGTTGAATGGGGAGATGCCCGTTTGGGCGCGCGCAATATGGTCGCAGACTCTACTCAAATTTATTGCAGGAATCACGGGGCTGGCGATGGTGAGATTCGTCGCTCTCACCGTTGCCTTCGTATTGTTATTGATCCGTCATGCTTTCCCTCTCCACCTGCTGGAACAGTCACCGCTGCCAAGATGGACGCGAGATCGTGCAAGAGGCGCAGCGGCTGGGGTTTGAGGCGATCGAACTCAGTCATGGATTGAAGGTGACGCATCTGCCGGGCATCTTTGATGCGGTGGCGAAGGGAGAGATCAAGATCTCCAGTGTGCATAATTTTTGCCCGTCACCTGTGGAGGTCATGATGGATGCGCCGGATGCTTTTGAATTCACTTCACACCGGGACGAGGAGCGCGAGCGTGCACTGGGATTAACGGAAAAGACCATTGAGACGGCAGCGCGGTTGGGAGCCTCCCGAGTTGTGATGCATCTGGGCAGCGTGCCCATGAAAAGCTGGACGGCCAAGCTCGAGGCGATGGCTGTGAAGGGGCAACTTTACAATCGAGATTACACCAAAGAGAAGCTGGCCTTTGTGGAGCAGCGAACGAAGGCGGCGCAGCCGTTCCTGGATCGTGCTCGTGCCAGCCTGGATGCGCTGCTGCCCATGTGCGAATACTACGAAGTGGCGCTGGGGATCGAAACCCGCAGCCACTTTGAGCAGGTACCGAACGAGCCTGAGATGCTGCAACTGCTGGAGCACTATCGCGACTGTCCCTGGATCGGCTTCTGGCATGACTTCGGGCACGTGCAGCGAAAGGCGAATCTGGGACTGCTGAACCATGCAGAGCTTTTGGGTGCCATCGCGCCTCGGCTTCTGGGGTGTCATGTGCACGATGTGCAATGGCCAGCAACGGATCACCGGATTCCCTTCACAGGCGGCGGCGTGGATTTTGACCTTCTGATGCCGCTGGTTCCGAAAGGCATTCCTCTGGTGTGGGAATTGAGCCCAAGTCAGAAGCACAAAATGGTGGCAGAGCGAATGGAAGAATGGAAATTGCGGTTTTTGCAATAATTTGATGATTCGGTAACTTGTGGCATATTGCGAGGCCCGTTATACATCCCTCCCCTTTCCCCTGCCCCGCCCGCATGACTTCCGCTATTTCTGAGACGCTGACCTTTCTGTTCAGCAACGATGTCAAAACCATCTTGATTCGTATCAAGAAGCGGGATGTCCCTGCTCTGGTGCAGTTCGCGGCTTACGCGACGTGCGGGGTAATGGCGACCGTCATGCACAATGGCCTGGTCATTCTGCTCAGTTACTTCGTCTTTCCTGCCGTGAAAAATCTGATGGTAGACGGTGTGGTGCTGGATGAACTCGTGCGGAAGCACAATCTCATTCTAAACAACACGATCGCCTTCCCCTTTGGCTGCGTGGTGGCTTATTTGACCAACATCATGTTTGTTTTCTCCCCAGGAAAGCACAATCGGATGATGGAGATGTTGCTTTTCTTCGGTGTAGCGGCGGTGGCGTTCTTTCCAAGCCTCTGGATCATCGATATTCTGTTGATTAAATATCCCTGGCTTCCTTCAACAGTGGCGCAGTTGGCGTTCGTGTTCACTTCGTTCCTGGTGAATTTCTTCATGCGGAAATTCGTAATCTTCAAAGGTTAGCCTCTTTCGACAGTGCCGGATCGAAGCGATATTCCGCGCTCCCGCCGCGCCGTGATCACGGGCATGGGGCCAGTGACAGCCTTGGGCATCGGGAAGGAAACCTTCTGGCGAGGGCTCTTGAGCGAGAAAAGTCCGATTGCCCGGCTGACTCGGTTTGAGACAGTTGAAGGTAGAGCGCGATGCGCTGCTGAGATTCGCGACTTCGATGCGGGCAAATGGTTTGCGCCTCACCTGACAAAACGTTGGGACCGTTGCACGCGTCTGGCCATGGTGGCGGCGCAGTTGGCCGTGGAAGATTCGGGTTTAGTCCTGAATGCAGAGCATCCGAATACACGGGCGGGAATTAGTTTCGGAAGCGCGCTGGGAGGCATCGCCGATGCGGAGGAACAGCATACGCGCTTTCTGGAGCAGGGAGTGAAGGGAGTGTCTCGCTCATTGGCCTTGCAGATCTATGGCGGCAGCACGCATGGGAATCTGGCGATCCAGTTTGGCCTACAAGGGCCGGCGACGACGCATTCCAATAGTTGTGCCAGCGGGAATGTTGCGATTGGTGAAGCCGCCCGGATGATTCATGATGGCATGGCGGATGTGGTAATCGCCGGTGCGTCTGAGTCTCCCATCAGTCCGCTGACTTATGCAGCGTTTGATGCCATTCATACGATGAGCCGCTGGGACGGGGAGCCGGTGGCGATGGCATGTCGGCCCTTTGATGCGCAGCGGGATGGTTTTGTGATGGGCGAAGGTGCGGCGTGCTTTACCGTGGAAAGTCTGGAACACGCGGATGCTCGAGGAGCGAGGATTTATGCCGAGGTCGTGGGCTATAGCCTGGCGGGAGAGGCGCATCACATGACGATTCCCAAGCCTGATGGCGAACCGCTGCGGCGGGCGATGCGCCTGGCTCTGGCCGATGCGGGGATGAATGCCGATGAGATTGATTACGTGAACGCGCACGGCAGCAGCACCCCGCAAAATGATGTGAATGAAGCGGCGCAAATCGCAGCGGTTTTTGCAAGCAAGCTGCCGCCGGTGTCAGGAACGAAACCGTACACGGGCCATGCGCTGGGAGCAGCAGGGGCCATGGAAGCGGCGATTTGTCTGCTGGCGATGGAGAACGGTTGGCTGCCGCCGACACTGCATTTGGAGAAGTCGACCTGTGCGCCGGAGCTGGACTACATTGCCCAACAGGGTCGCGAGGCTAACTTGCGAGCGGTGTTGTCGAACTCGTTTGGGTTTGGCGGGGTGGATTCGTGTGTGATTTTCAGGAAGGTGTGATTGCCTTCAGGATGCGTTGGATCCGTGAGATCAGCCCTGTGGCAACCAGCCCATGCTCTTCATCCATTCGGCGCAGCGGTCCGGCCAATCGCTAATGGGTTTGCCTTTGTCTTTCCTCATGCCGAAGCCGTGGCCACCTGCATTGTAGATGTGGAGGTCAGCGGGAAGATTTTGTTTCTTGTATTTGAGATAAAGACGGGTCGCTTCGATTGGGTTGTTCTTGTCATCGTGGGCCACGAGGAAGAAGGCGGGAGGAGCGTCCTTGGGCACTGAGAAGCCGGGCCGGAAGGTGGTCATGGTGGCGTCTTCCTTGTTTAAGAATCCGCCGCCATAGATGAAGACGAGGAAATCGGGGCCGCGTGGGTCATCGAGATCTGGCTTCTGTGGGTAGCCGCGTTCGCCACGATCCCAGGCGGCGTGGCCAGCGAGATTCCCGCCAGCGGAGAAGCCTAACAGACCGATGCGTTTTGGATCGATGTTCCACTCCGCGGCATGGTGCCGGGCGAGACCGATGGCGCGCTGGGCATCGTGCATGGGGAGGACGTACGGATCGGTAGCGTCCCGCGTGGGGGTGCGGTATTTGAGAAGGATGCCGGTGACACCGATGGAATTGAGCCATTCGCAAACCTGCGTACCTTCAAAGGAGTAGGACATGAACATGAAGCCGCCACCGGGAGCCACGACGACGGCGGTGCCGTTGGGCTTTTCCGGTTTGTAGATGGTGATCGTGGGATCAGTGACGTCTGTGACGCGGGTCGGAGTTGGTCCACCGTAGGATTGGATGAGCTTGGCAGTTGCTTCAGATTTGGGCGGCATGGCGCCGGGAGGTCCCTCGGGCCAAAGTTTGAGAGTCTCGGGTTCGGCGGTGAACGCGGGTGAAGCGCATGCATATGCGAGAGCGAGCACGAGACACAGGGTAAGTGGCAACTGGGTGCGCTTAGCGGAAGCCTTCATCATATACAGCATGTTGAAGACTCCGTGCCATATGGGTCAAGCTCATTTGGCTTTCTGGGGCAGTGAGTTTCGCGGGGAGAATTGTCTGGAGTCTGCCTACTCCGCCCGCGTCGGAGCAAGCTCCTCCAACCGAGCGGCAGCAAGCTGCACGCACTCCGGGCGAGAGGGGCGATGCAGGAGTTGAGTGGGTTGACAGCGTGATCTAGGCCTTCCGAGCCTCGTAGAGGCTGGCGATGCCCAAGGTCAAAGGCGTAGCACTGGCCGAAGCAAATCCACTGTTGCGCATGAGGTCGCACATCGATTCACCGGCGGGGAATTTTTCAATGGAGGAGCACAGGTATTGGTATGCGTGGCGATTGCCGGTGAGGGCTCCTGCGATGATGGGCATGACCTTCCTGAGGTAGAACAAGTGGGCGCGGCGAAGGAGGGAAAACTTGGGCAGGGAAAAATCGAGTACGAAGAGGGTGCCTCCGGGTTTGAGCACACGGGCCATTTCCTGCAAGGCACCTTGCCAGGAAGCCATGTTTCTCAGGCCGAAGGCGACGGTGACGACATCGGCAACGGCATCCTGCACCGGCAGGTTCATGGCATCGGCCACGGCCAGATTGGCGAGGCCACGCTTCCGGGCTTCGGCCAGCATCGGGGGCGAAAAGTCCATGCCGAAGACGCGGGCATTCGGACACTGGGCCTGAATTTCAGCGGCTAAATCACCACTGCCGGTGGCGAGGTCCAGGATGATTTGCGGCTGAAGGCGCGCGACCCGACGTCCGGTGTAGGTGCGCCATAGGACGTCGATGCCCAGGCTAAGCACATGATTGGTCAGGACATAGCGCTTCGCGATTGAGCCAAAGGCGCGGCTAACAAAGGTGGCGTCCTGTCCTGCATGGCCCGATTCCGTGGTGGTGGGTTTCGGGGGG
Organism: Phragmitibacter sp.; assembly: GCA_965284365.1. Taxonomy (GTDB): domain Bacteria; phylum Verrucomicrobiota; class Verrucomicrobiia; order Verrucomicrobiales; family Verrucomicrobiaceae; genus Phragmitibacter. The sequence continues at coordinate 4,641,789 of OZ260079.1, read as the reverse complement.
GCGGGGGTAGTCATCAACATCCCCTGGCGGCTCTTGATTTGTGGTGCTCACGAGAGGATTCGAACCTCCACGATGTTACTCACTAGATCCTGAATCTAGCGCGTCTACCAATTCCGCCACGCGAGCAAAAACAGAGCAGATGTGCCAGGGATCAAGAACATCCGCAGGCGCGGGTCTTTCTCAAGATAAATTTTAACTGTTCTCGTTTATTCTACGATTTTTTCGAGCGATGATGAATCAGACAGCACGCTGGGCGGACGCCGGATCAAGCACCCATGGCTTTCTCAATGAGCCGACGGAGGCCATCCCGACGCATAGAGGCCAAGCCGGCCTCGATCATCCATTTCGCGACTTCCGAGCGCGGCACCTTTACACCAGACTTCCATTGACCCGGTTCGGCTTTCTCCACCAAGGCGAGCGTGCGCACGCCGAGGAGAAGCGGGAGGGCGGTGGCATAGCGGAGTTTTTTCTCTTTAAGAGCTCCTAAATAGTCGATGCCAGCCTTGAGATGACCCCGGCAGATCTCGACCCACTTGTCCGTCACTGGGCGCAGCATGGAGATGTCTGACAGCACATCGTCGGGATTGATGCCATGGGCGATGATCTCGTCCATGGGCAGGTAGCAGCGACCCATGGCGGCATCTTTGCCGACGTCGCGGAGGATGTTGACCAGTTGCAGCCCTTTGCCGTAGCGGATGCCCCACTCGGTCATCTGTTGCGCTGATACTCCGGACTCAAAGGCGGCAGGCAGTTCTGAAGCACAGAGCTTTGTCCAAAACTTACCGACACAACCGGCTACGAGCCAAGTGTACTCGTCGAGCTCTGCCGCATTAGCCAAGGTGCGGAATTGGCCGTCCATGGGGAACCGGGTGATATCCAACAATTGCCCCCGCACAATGGGCTTAAGGACCTGGCGCATGGCGAGTTGGTGACGCTCAGGCGCGCTTCGGTAGGCGTTCAGAGCCTCCGGCAAACGACGCAAGAGAGCTGCTTCGGACTCGTCAGTCTGGAGGGACACGAAGTCGGCGAGGAGGAGTTCATGCAATTTGGCTTCCGCAGCAGTATCCCGGGCGGGAGACTGTAGGATGGCGTCGAAGGCCTGCAGGCTGTCTTCCCGTACTTTGTCCGGCATATTCGGGGTATCCGCCATGGTATCGGCGGCCCTGGCCAGCAAGTACGCGAGCGAGAGCGGCTCCCGGACTTCCCGGGGCAAGGCCTTAAGCGTAAGGTAAAAGGAGCGTGACACCGCCGAGAGCAGCTTGCCGCCGAGTTCATGCTCTTCCATCATAGGCCTCACAGCTAACTCCCCTACCCCCCTCTGATCAAGCATCTCTACATCCACATTCCGTTTTGCCACCGGGTTTGCCCCTATTGCAGCTTCTACAAGCATGAACTGGGAGGCACGGACAAGGATGCCTTTGTGCAGGCGGTGCTGGCGGAGCTGGCGATTCACCAGCGGCATACGTTGATTCAGCCGGAAACTATTTACCTGGGTGGTGGGACGCCGACGGCCCTGAGCACCAAACATCTGGCATTGCTACTTTCGGGGTTGAGGGAGCGGCTGGACTGTAGTGCCCTGCTGGAGTGGAATCTTGAGGCAAATCCCCGCACGGTGGATGCCGCCAAGGCCAGAATGCTGAAGGATCACGGAGTCACTCGAGTGAGTCTGGGAGTTCAAGCTTGGGACGAGCCGACGCTGAAGACGTTGGGACGGGACCATTCTCCGGCGGAAGCGCGGGAGACCTACGAGTTGCTGCGGGAGGCAGGTATCCCGAGTTTGAATATCGACCTGATGTTTTCCATTCCGGGTTTGTCACTGCCTGTTTGGCAGGAGAATCTGACGCAAACGCTGGCCCTGAAGCCGGACCACATCTCCTGCTACAATCTCACTTACGAAGAAGACACGGATTTTCTGAATCAGCACCGTGCAGGAGAATTAGATTCCGATGGGGATCGGGATGCGGACCACTTTGAGAGCACCATCGAGCTCCTGACCAGCGCAGGATTTGCGCACTACGAAATCTCGAACTACGCCCGGCCGGGACACCACTCGCGGCACAATCAGTCTTATTGGATGGGCGAGGATTACCTGGGACTGGGGCCGTCCGCCGTCTCGACGTGCAATCGTACGCGTTGGAAAAACGTGACCGATACCAACGCATATATTTCTCTAGTCGGAGAAGGGCGCGCACCCGTTGGTGAGTCAGAGTCGCTGACGGACCGTCAGTGGCAAATGGAGCGGGTGGCGCTGCAGCTGCGAACGGAGCGAGGATTGCCCGTGAAAATGCTGGAAGCCACCGTGTCCAGGAATCTGGCGATGTTGCAAAATGAGGGACTCGTAGCGCTATCGGAAGGACAGATTAAGCTCACGCGGAGAGGCAAGGCTCTGGCGGATCAAGTCGCCGAAATGCTTATAAGTGATAGCTAAAACTGAAAATAGACTCAGATTTTATATAAAAACCATAAAAATTAGTTGCTTAGGGTTAGCTGCTTCCGTTATATTTTTCGAAGCAAGTGTTCTGTCCAAACCACATGAAAGCAACCTCGCTAAAGACGTGGAGAAACAATCGGGGCTTCAGCCTTGTGGAGTTGTTGATTGTGATAGCCGTTCTAGGGGTGTTCACCGCCTTAGTCATGGCGAAATTGGATGCCGTGACGGACTCTGCCAACTCCGTGGTCGCGAAGAGGAAGGCTCAAGATATCGTGGTTATCTTTACGGCTGGCCTGGCCGCGGATGCGCCTACCTTCAAGACTGTCACCAGCGTTGCGGAAGCGCAGAATGCCGTCGATGCTGGCTGCCTCGGTACTGGAAGTTTTTCACAAGTAAAATTCCGACTTCCTGGAGTCTCCACAGAGGCAGAGGCTGGCTTGGAAGAGACGCATCGAAGTGGACACTACTTACGCTGGGAAAATGGCTCACTGTCCTACCATCTTGACGGGGGTTAGCCGGAGCGTTCGTCTTCCGTCCATCAAGGGGAAGCCGCGCCGTCTCAAATTTATACCGCAATGTCAGCCTTGATGGCAGGCCACGGATCATACGCCTCGAGCGTGAAGTCTTCGTATTTGAAGCCATCGATGTCTCGCACTTCCGGGTTGATCCGTAGGGTGGGAAGCGGCCGTGGGTCACGCGTGAGTTGAAGACGGGCCTGTTCCAAGTGATTTGAATAAAGATGCAGATCGCCAAAGGTATGGACAAAGGTGCCTGGCTGAAGTTCGCACACCTGAGCCACCATCATGGTCAGCAATGCATAACTGGCGATATTGAAGGGCACCCCTAAAAAGAGATCGGCGCTGCGCTGATAGAGCTGGCAGCTTAACTTGCCGTCAGCCACGAAGAATTGGAAGAGGCAGTGACAAGGAGGCAAGGCCATCTCATCAACGAGAGCTACATTCCAGGCGCTCACCACATGGCGGCGGGAATTTGGCTGCGTCTTGATGCGATGAATGAGGTCTGAAATCTGGTCGTGCTCCCGGCCATCTGCCCCACGCCAGCGACGCCACTGCGCACCATAGACTGGTCCCAGGTTGCCTTCGGAGTCTGCCCATTCGTCCCAGATAGTGACTTTGTTCTCACGAAGGTATTTTACGTTTGTGTCCCCTTTGAGAAACCAGAGCAGCTCATGGATAATGGAGCGCAGGTGGAGTTTCTTCGTCGTGACGCAAGGGAAACCATCTGCCAAGTCATAGCGCGACTGCTCACCAAAAACTGAATACGCCCCCACCCCGGTGCGGTCTGCACGGTAGGCACCTTCGTTCAGGACCTTCCTCAGAAGCCGGTGGTATTCATGCATGAGTCAATTTGCTTAGCGCGGGCGGGCTTCCGGCGCAACCGCCGGAAGCAGAATCGCCAACTGTGAGAGAGAGGCTGAATCACTTTTTCTTGGCCAGAGCTGCGCTGAACCAATCCTGACCGCCCATACCGCCACCACTACCGGATGATGAGGAGCGATTGCCGCTGCCAGATGGCCGTCCGCCACCTTGACCGCCGCCGCCGGGGGAGCCGCCACCGGAACCAGGACGCTTTTCGAAGTCGGGTTTCGACTTCATGGAGAGGGCAATGCGCTTCCGCTGCAAGTCGACTTCGACGACGGTCACATCCACACGCTGCGCCACTTTGACGACTTCCGACGCATCTTTGATGAAGTGATCCGCGAGCTGGCTCACATGCACGAGACCGTCCTGATGGACGCCGATGTCCACGAAGGCTCCGAATGCGGTGACGTTCGTCACGATGCCGGGGAGCTTCATGCCGGGCTTCAGATCTTCCGGCTTTTCCACGCCCTCGGCGAACTTATGCACTTCGAACTGTTTACGCGGGTCACGACCCGGTTTGGCCAGTTCGGAGATGATGTCCTTCAGCGTGGGCAGGCCGACATCGGCGCTCACGTAATTCTTGGGGTCGATCTTCTTATGCAGCGCCTCGTTTTTGAGCAGGTCTGGTATTTGGCAACCGAGATCAGATGCCATGCGCTTCACCAGATCGTAACGCTCCGGATGCACGCCACTGGCGTCGAGAGGATTTTCCGCACCACGGATGCGTAGAAAGCCAGCGGCCTGCTCAAAGGCTTTCTCGCCGAGGCGCGGCACCTTCTTCAATTGTTGGCGGGAAGTGAAGGGCCCGTTTTCATTCCGGAAAGAGACGATGCTGGCAGCGAGGCTTTGGTTCAGACCGGCGACGTAGGAGAGCAACTGTTTGCTGGCAGTATTCACCTCCACGCCCACGCCGTTCACGCAACTCATGACCACATCATCGAGGCTGTCTTTCAAAAGGGTCTGATCGACATCGTGCTGGTACTGGCCCACGCCGATGGATTTGGGATCGATCTTTACCAACTCCGCCAACGGATCCATGAGGCGGCGGCCAATGGAAACGGCGCCGCGAACGGTGATGTCCTGATCGGGGAATTCTTCACGTGCCACATCGCTGGCAGAGTATATTGAGGCTCCGCTTTCATTCACCATAATGACGGGGATTTCCTTCGGTATACCGATGCGATTTACAAACATTTCCGTTTCGCGACCGGCTGTGCCATTGCCGATAGCAATGACTTGTACCTGGAAACGCTTGATGAAGTTAAGCAGGAGTTCTTTGGCACGCACCAGACTGCTCCCCTCGCCCAACAAGTAGATGACGTCATTGACGAGCAATTTGCCCTGGGCGTCCAGGACGACCACCTTGCAGCCGGTGCGGAAGCCGGGGTCGATACCAAGCATGGCTTTCTGTCCAAGAGGCGCGGCCAAAAGCAACTCACGGAGATTGTCCGCGAAGACACGAATGGCTTCAGCATCTGCTTTCTTCTTGGCCTCCAGCCGTGCTTCCGTTTCCATGGAAGGAGCCAACAAACGCTTGTAGCCATCCTGGACGGCATCGCGCACCTGACGGGCGCAAGCGGTGTCTCCAGGCTGCACGACGAGCCTCTCCACGACGCGAAGTGCGTCTGCCTCCGGAGCCATGATGCGCATGAGGAGGAAACCTTCTTTCTCCCCGCGGCGGATGGCCAGCATGCGGTGAGATGGGATGGTCTTAAGCGGCTCCGTCCAGTCGAAGTAGTCGCGGAACTTCGCAGCTTCCGGATCTGTGTCCTTGCCAAACATGACCTTGGACTGAACCTGGGCTTGCTGAGCGATCAGTTGACGGATGGCGGAGCGGGCTTCTGCCATGTCGCTGAGTCGTTCTGCGATGATGTCCCGGGCACCGGCAAGGGCTTCTTCGGCCGTCTTCACCTGCTGCTCCTCGGGGCCGTCGGTGTTGATGTATTTTTTCGCCTCGGCGTTGGGGTCTGCTGAAGCAGTGGTTTGATTGGCATCGAGCCAATCGGCCAGTGGTTCGAGGCCTTTTTCCTTGGCAATGGTGGCGCGAGTGCGGCGCTTCGGGCGGAAAGGAGCGAAGATATCCTCAACAGTGGCGAGGGTCTTGGCAGCCAGGAGGGACTTTTTGAGGTCGTCCGTGAGCAACTTGCGCTCGTCGAGCGATTTCAGGACGGCTTCGCGACGCTCGTCAAGCTGCGCCAGGCGCAGCAGGCCGTCGCGGATGCCGGCGATGGCGACCTCATCCAGGGAGCCGGTGACTTCTTTCCGGTACCGGGCGATGAAGGGCACGGTGCCGCCTTCGGCAAATAGTTTAGCGGTGGCGCTGACTTGCGGGATCTTGATGTTCAGTTCCTGCGCGACCGTCTCGAAATGGGACAAATTCATGGTGGTGATGATCTGGGGAGGAAGCAGTTAGCCACGGGGTTGCGATGCTCAAGCTGAATTCCGCGTCGGGGTGGAGACAGGTTGACAATGTGCCGGTGTTGTAAATGTGAGGCAACCGGGCGATTTTGTAACCGGTGCCCCAGAGCGGGCGTCTTCGCTCAAGACCTCATGACTCGCCGAACTTTCGATATTGTCCCTGCTGCTGTCGCGGCTTTGTTTTCATTTTCTGCCGCTGCCTGGATAGAGGCAGCCCCGGGGACTGGACCGATCCCCTCGGCTGGTGAGGCGGTGACATTCGCCAAACACATCGCGCCGATCGTTTTTCAGAATTGCGCGGAGTGCCATCGCCCCGGGCAAGCCGGGCCTTTTCCGCTGACGAACTTTGAAGAGACGAAGAAGCGAGCGCGGTTGATCTCTGAAGTGACCGGTGACCGGACCATGCCGCCCTGGCAGCCGGATGAAGGCTGTGGGGATTTTGTAGGCGAGCGGCGACTGACTAAAGAGCAGATCGGAATGCTGCAGAGGTGGGCGGAGACCGGTATGGCTGAGGGAGATGCCAGTCAGACGCCTCCCCTGCCCAAGTTTGCCGAAGGCTGGCGGCACGGGGAGCCGGATCTGGTGCTGACCATGGACGAAGCCTTTACCGTGCCTGCGGACGGGCCGGACATTTACCGACAATTTGTGATTCCGCTGGCTTTGGATGAAGACAAATGGGTGCAAGCCATCGAAGTGAGGCCGGGATCACGAGGGGCGCTGCATCACGTGCTGCTCTGGCTGGACTCGAGTGGCGAGGCACGAAAAATGGATGCCAGTGATCCGGGGCCGGGATTTGCGAAAATGGGATTCCGCCGCACCGGTGGGCTGGGTGGCTGGGCCGTGGGTGGTGGGCCGCGTGCGATGCCGGATGGCTGGGCGTATCCCCTGCCAAAAGGAAGTGATCTGGTATTGTCTTCACATTTCCATCCCACCGGGAAGGAAGAGCAGGAGAAGACGACCATCGGCATCTACTTTGCGAAGAAGGCGCCGGAACGAAAGATGGTGGCGCTGCAGCTGCCGCCGCTTTTTGGGAGAGGCGTAGGGCTGGACATTCCTCCCGGCGAGGCCACTTACAAGGTGACGGATGAACTGACGTTGCCCGTGGACACGGACATCATCGCCGTGAGTGCCCATGCGCATTATCTGGGGAAGAGCATGGGGGCGATCGCTACGCTGCCGGATGGCTCAAAAAAGAATCTTTTCCGGATAAGTGACTGGAACTTCAACTGGCAGGATCAGTATGTGTATAAAGAACCAGTGCGATTGCCCGCCGGAACAAAGATCAATGCCACGATCATCTGGGACAACAGCGCGAACAATCCTAACAATCCTTCGAGCCCACCCAAACGCGTGACCTGGGGCGAGGAATCGCTGGATGAAATGGGCAGCATCACCTTTGCGTCGGCGGCTGCGGAAGTGGCTTCAGAGAATAAGTTGGCGGCTACATCGCGTGTGAGATTGAGGGAAATGATCGGGCAAGGCCGGGGCGGCATGAAGAAAGCGATCGCGGCGTTGGCGGAATTGAAGAAATTTCCGGAGTTGGATGTGAATCACGATCTCAAGCTGAGCGGCGAGGAAATCCCTGAGGCTATTCGTAGCACCGAGAGGCTGATGAGCATCCTGGATGCAAACAAGGATGGAAATTTGGAGGTTACTGAGCTCCTGGCGGCCAAGGCCAAGTGGTCGACCTTCAAGGAGCCGGAGGAGAAATAAGCGCTGCGAAGATGATGGCGCTTATTGACAGGGCACGAATGCAGAAGGCGGTGTTTTTGGGGAGCGTCATACTCTTCTGTGTAGCCTTCATCGCGAGTGCCGGGCCTGTCGCCTATGAACAAGGCAGCAAGGCCAGCGTGCTCATCTTTGTCACCACGGAATGTCCCGTGGCCAATGCGATGATGCCTGAAGTTGCCGGGCTCAAGGAGGCCTACGGGGCCAAGGGTGTTGGCTTCACGTTGGTCTATGTTGATCCTGCTACTACCTCATCTGATGCCGTAGAGCATGCCAAACGGTATGGCGTGAATGCCAGGGTTTTGGTGGATCCACAGCATGCGTTGGTGGAACAGTTCAAAGCGGAGCGGACTCCGGAAGCGTTTCTGGTGATGCAGGATGGTGCGGTGGCCTATCACGGACGAATCAATGATCTCTATTATGCCCCCGGCCGAAGGCGGCGTGAACCGCACGCTCATGATCTACGAAACGCAATTGAGGCGGTCTTGGCGCAGCGAAAGCCGAAGTCCGCTTATGATCCTGCGGTGGGATGTGTGATTGCGGATTTCAGGAAGTAGTCTTGAAACTACTTCCTTACGTCAGAATGTTTTTGATCACGTGGCCGTGGACGTCAGTGAGACGGCGGTTGGTACCATTGTGGTAGTAGGTCAATTTTTCGTGATCGAGGCCGAGCAAGTGGAGCACGGTGGCGTAGAAATCATAGGGAGTTGCGACATCTTGAACGGAACGCCGACCAAAGTCATCGGTGGCGCCATACGAGACGCCGCCTTTCACGCCGGCGCCCATCATCCAGGCGGTGTAGGCATCGGGATTGTGATCGCGGCCGAGGGTCTCGGCTTGCTTCATAGGCATTCGGCCAAACTCCGTATTCCAAATGATCAGGACATCATTGAGCATGCCGCGTTGTTTGAGGTCGGTGAGCAAGGCAGCAGTAGCCTGGTCGAAGACGGGCGCGTGTCTTTCATAGTCTGATTTCAATGTGCGATGCGCATCCCAGTTGAGCAAGCCATCCACGCCAGAGGCACGCGAAGCGCAATAGAGACTGACGTAACGTACGCCTTGCTCCAGAAAGCGGCGCGCAAGCATGCAGTTTTTGCCGTAGGCCGCCCTCAGGGCGTTGCCATCCTGGGTGCCGTAGAGCTTGTGCATTGATTCCGGTTCATGTGACAAGTCGGAAACTTCGGGTGCGGCCATCTGCATTCGAGCCGCCAACTCATAAGCAGCCATGCGAGCGCGCAACTCCCCTTCCCCGGCATGCTTGACGGCATGTTCCTGATTGATCTGGCTGAGGAAATCACGCGAAGCGCGATCAGCAGAATCACTGAGTCCACTGGGCCGACTTAAGTTGCGCAACGCCTGATGAGCAGACATGGTGACGGCCTGATGCTGCGCCGGGAGAAAACCATTGGACCAGTTTGATTTCCCGTTGGGTGGCTCTCCCCGGATGTCTTGAATCGCTACATAGGTAGGCAAGTTGTCATTAAGGCTGCCAAGGCCATAGCTGACCCATGATCCTGCACTGGGAAATCCCTCGCGTGTGAAACAAGAATTCATAAACACACATCCCGGGCCGTGGGTGTTCGTCCGCGAAGTCATGGAATGGACAAACGCGATGTCATCCACATGCCGCGCCATGTTAGGCAGCAAGGTGGAGAAGTGCTTGCCGCTTTTACCCGATGGCACAAAGTCCCATGGCGGGCGCATGAGCGGACCATTCTTGCCCTGGAAAGTGGGTGTGTCTTCCCCGGGAAGCATCTCGCCAGTGCGAGCGAACAACTCTGGTTTGTAATCCCACAGATCCACATGGGACGCCGCGCCGGGGCAGAAAATTTGCAGCACCTGTTTGGCTTTGGGAGCGAACTGGGGCTGACCAGGACTCCAAGCGGTTGAGGATAAGGCGCCTTGCAAATCACGCGCCAGCAAATGGGTCAAAGCCACGCCGGTGAAACCGGTTGTCATGCGTGACAAAAACGCGCGGCGCGATTTATTCAGATCATCGGATGAAAGGGACATGCGGTGCGTTCTCCTAGTTTAAATAAATCAGTTCATTCGCGTTCAGCAAAGCACGGCATAGCGCGCTGAGTCCGTGCTGCTGAACCAAGGCCGCTGCGTTGGACAACTCTGACTCGCTGGGTGGTCTTTGGAACGCCAACTCATAAGCGAGCCGGACTAAGACAAATGCATCGTTGCTGCCCGCTTCCTGCAAAATGCGCTGGTTCATCGCATCCGCCAAATCCATGGTGAATGAGTGATTCAGCAACGTCAGCGCCTGGAGCGGTGAATTCGTCTGGGCGCGCTTCGGAGCACCGAAAGCAGTGTCAGGAAGATCGAAGTCGCTCAGTACATCGATCACCGAAGCGCGGGCGTTTTGATGATATACCGCGCGTCGATAGGTCTCAGCACCCACCTTGTCCAAGGGCACGAAGGTCGAGACGTTGTCATTTTTGTATTGGTAGAGACGAAAGCCCAAGCCGCCCATGCGAGGGTCCAAACTGCCACTCACCTGCAGCATCGTATCGCGAATCTCTTCGGCGCTAAGTCGTCGTGGCGGGAACCTCCAGAGGAGCCGTGCGTCCTTGTCCAGACGTGCCCCATCTGTCCGACTATCGGCCGATTGCAGGTAGGTCTGAGAGGTGAGTATCTCGCGGTGCAGTGCCTTCAAGCGCCAGCCATGATGCTGAAGTCGTTGGGCAAGCCAATCCAGGAGTTCTGGATGTGTGGGCAAGCTGCCGAGAAAGCCAAAGTCGCTGGGTGTGTCCACGATCCCGGTTCCAAAGTGGTAGTGCCAGACGCGATTGGCGAGGACGCGGGCGGTAAGCGCGTTCTCGTCGCTGACGATCCACTTCGCCAAGGCCAAACGTCTTTCACTTTCGGGAGCATCAGCAGGCAGCGTGTAAGCAGGCGCCGTGCGGTCCAGCACTGCCAGACTGGAAGGCGCGATCTCGTCTCCGGGCTTCATGGGATCGCCTCCCCGGAAGACCACAGGCTTTGTTTTCGGCTTATCAAAACGTCCGGCCCAAGCCACTGGCAGGGGCGTCACGTGTAAAATCGCCGTATTAGCCGCCGCAATTTGTTGGGTGAACTGGCCAAGCTCTGAGCGCTCTTGAGTCGTTGGTGAATTCCGCAAGGCTCGTGCCTTGATCAATGTTTCGGTGCGTGGCTTCCGGTCGAAGGAGTTGGCTACTTGCTGCCAAGTCGTACCGTCCAATGACACTTCGAGTGTGTATTCTTCTACCGCGGGACCCTGGCCACTGATGGGCTTTTCGCTGGGAGCCAAACGATCGTGGGAAAAAGACACACGATTAATGGTTTCCTCTTTAGCCAAGTGAATGGTCAAGACGGCGGGCGAACCGGCAAACCAGCGTTCACTGTATTTGCCGTCGTTGACTCGCTGGACTCCATAAGCACCATCGAAGTCCTCTGCCACGCGACCGGTCGCGCCTTCTGCTTTTGCACCGACTGTGGCGAGAGCCACGTTGGCTTTGGGATCGGCGGCGCTCCATACTTCAAACTCATCGATCCTGGCACCTACACCTGATTCTGCGGTTTGGGTCGAGGCAAGCATGCTCAGGCGCACGTGACGAGCCGTCACCGAAGGAAATGTCTCCTCGGTTAATTGAGCGGAAGGCGGCTCACGGGTCAGAGTAGCAGCTTCCTTGATGGCGCGTTGTACGATGCGCTGTTCAAGCGCCTCTTTCTGGGACTGAAGCTTCGCCATGGAAGCCTGGAGCGGCTTTATGGCCGCAGCGTGTTGTTGCTGCTGCTCCAGGGTGGCCAGTGTGCGCGACCCGTGAGTCACACCGTCAAAAGCAGCCTTTACCCGGTAATAATCCTCGGTCGGCATGGGATCGAATTTGTGATGGTGACAGCGGGCACAATTAATGGTCAGCCCCAGGAACGCGTTGCCTGTGGCGGTGACCATGTCATCCACGGTGTTGGCACGGATGTTTGCTTTGGCGACCGGATCCGCGTTGCCCACGTCATCATAAGGACCAGTGACCAGGAACGCAGTTCCAATTTCAACGGTGGGATCGTTCTTCCCCACGACGTCGCCAGCCAAGTGTTCGATGATGAACTGGTTGAAGGGCTTGTCCGCGTTGATGCTGTTGATCACGTAATCACGGAAAGGCCACGCGAGATCGTTGATCAGGTTGCGCTCAAAGCCATGGCTTTCTCCGAAACGCACCACATCAAGCCAATGGCGGCCCCACTGCTCACCGTAGTGAGGACTTGCCAACAGTTGATCCACAAGTGCGGCTACGGCCGCCGTCGGGTCGGCGTTGTAGGCCGCGGTCCATGTCTTGAGTTCGGCAGGAGTAGGTGGCAGGCCCGTGACGTCATAATAGAGACGACGGATGATGTCCCTGGCAGCGGCAAGAGGATTTGGCTTCAGCCCCTTGGCTGCGAGTTGTGCAAAGATGTAGCGATCAATGGGATGGCGGGACCAAGCTTCCGGGATGCCGGGTGTTTCAGGAGGAGCGTTTTTTTTCAGAGGTTGCAGGGACCACCAGGACTTATCTGCGCGTTTTGCTTCGACAACGGTCCCCGTTCTGGGATCGGGCGCGCCCATTTTTACCCACGCCACCAGATCCGCGATCTGCGTTTCGCTTAGCTTCTTCTTGGGTGGCATTTGCAGGTCTTCGTCGTCATAGCGCACGGACTTCACCAATGGACTGTTATCCACATCGCCTGGAACGATGGCAGGTGATCCGGAATCGCCGCCGTGCTTCCATCCTGAAGCGCTATCCAGAAGGAGCCCGCCCTTGAGTTTCTTGGCCTCCTTGCTGTGACAGGAGTAACAATGTTCCACGAGCAACGGACGAATGCGCTGCTCGAAAAAAGCAACATTCGCGGCATCTTCCTGCGCTGCCATGGTGACAGATGACAGAACCAGCAATGCCCCAACTATTCCCAAAGTATTGGCAGCAGAACTCATGACTTGAAGTGCTTGCGGAGGTCCTCTGTGGCTTGTTCGATATGCTTTCGCATGGCTCGACGAGCGGCTTCGGGCTGGCGTTTTCCGATCGCCGCCAGGATGGCACGGTGGTGCCGAACGGCAGTCTCTTTGCCAGCGACACCAATGGTGCGGTGGCGGCTGTTCATGCCCAAATCACCGAGGGATTCCAACAGCAGTTCCACGATGCGGTTGCCTGCGGCCTGGGCGATGAGTCGATGAAACAACAAATCCGCCTGAGCAGAAGCAGCCGTATCGACAGCTTCTTCCAGTCCCGCCATGGCGATATGGAGGGACGCCATTTGTTCGTCGGTGATTCGGACCGCAGCGAGGGACGCTACTTCCGGCTCGAGCATCAGCCGCATTTCCATGAGCTGGTCGAGCCTCTCGGATTCATCCGGCAGGGTCAATTCCACCGAGTGATTGAGTGGCTTGTGGAGATGGTCCACCACTCGAATGCCGATGCCATGCTGCACCTCGAGCAATCCTTGTAGTTCGAGCCTCTTGGTGGCTTCACGAACGACGGTGCGGCTTACACCAAGTTGCGTTGCCAACTGACGTTCAGGCGGCAACCATCCACCGTCCGTCTGACCGGGTTGACGGACGTGCGATGAGATCTGCAGGCAGACCTCATCGACGAGAGAGGAAGGGCGATCCAAAGGCTCGAAGTGCATTGGTAAGAGGTCATACCACTGAATCTCAGGCAATCTTTCACAACGTTTCTACGATAATCCTGAAATCACTACTGGCAGGGAAAACGGGGGCCGCCGGGCTGAGTGCCACCGATCGTCAAAATGGCTTGTGCGCCTCAATCCACATCGCAGTCAAGCGGCGGAATTCCTCCACAGCGGGATTGGCACGGGACTGATCCCACACCATGACAAGTTCCACATGCTGGAGAGGAAGCAGTGGCTTGAAGACAAGTTGCTGACTGGCTTGCACGGCGGAAACCCCTTCTGCCACAACGCCGATGCCAGCACCGGCCTGCACATAAGTCATGACGGTGCCAATAACGCTGGGAGCATGAGCGAATTTGGGAGAAAAACCTGCCTTCTGGCAGCCTAACAAGATGCTGTCGTGCAAGCCCACGCCCTCACGCCGCGCCAGGACGACCAGTGGCTGACCTTGTAGCATCGACCAATCAACCGACTTTGCTTTAGCCAGAGGATGACTTTTGGGAACCACCGCACAAACGGGTTCCTTCCTGAGTAACATCGTGCGAAGGCCAATGCGCTCGCCCGCAGCCACAGGCCGTGTTAATCCGAGATCGAGCCGGTCCTTCGACACCATTTCCCACACGCGCTCTGGAGTCCGCTCTTCGAGCACGACGGTGACCTTGGGAAATTGCTTTTGATATTCACGAATGAGCGGGGCCAGGAAGGGTTGGGTGGGTGGGCCAATGTAGCCGACCCTCAGTTCACCCTCCTGTCCTTGAGCGGTGCGGTGTACTTTGCGGATCGCCTCCTCACACAGCCCGAGAAGGAGCCCCGCTTCCCGCAACAAGACCGCGCCTGCCGGAGTCATTTTGACTCCTCGTTTGTTCCTGTTCAGCAATTCGGTGCCCAGTTCCGCTTCCAGTTCCATGACGGCGCGGCTCAGCGCCGGTTGGGCGATGTGAAGCTTTTGCGCGGCCTTGGAGAAGCTTAGTTCTTCGGCCACGGCCTGAAAATACCGCAGATGCCGGAGTTCCATCGTCCTTAGATCAGCGAATCTTCGTCAAAACGCAAGGTGCGTGAATCGCGAGGGATCAAGATACAGTCAAAAAAGAAAGCCAGGAGCGCACATGGCGCCCCTGGCTCTTCACTGGAAGATATGCGAGCGGCTTCTCGCGACCTTACTCATCGTCACTGCGCCCACCCAGCAAGAATGGCAGCAAGTGATAGAGCAGGTATCCCAGCGAAGTGATGAAGGCAGCGACATAAGTCCAGGCAGCCGCATCCAGAACTTTGCGCACCGCGCCCATCTGATCAGGCGTGGCGACATGCCCCATGTTTGCCAGGATGGTCTTGGCGCGGGATGAGGCATCAAATTCCACCGGAAGGGTGACGAGGTTGAACAGCATAATCACACCCCAAGCTACAGCCATGATCAGCGAGCCGGTGTAAACGCTGAATATCCCGGTGAACATACCGATGAGAGGCAGCCACATGACAACCTGGCTGGCATAGTTTGTGACGCCAACGGCTGCCATGCGCCACTGCAACGGCGCGTACAATTGGGCGTGTTGCAAGGCATGGCCACATTCGTGAGCAGCGACGCCCAGCGCGGCACACGAGTTGCCATGGTAGTTCTGGGTCGAAAG
The DNA here is from genome assembly GCA_965284365.1 of Phragmitibacter sp. Taxonomy (GTDB): domain Bacteria; phylum Verrucomicrobiota; class Verrucomicrobiia; order Verrucomicrobiales; family Verrucomicrobiaceae; genus Phragmitibacter. Next base: position 4,626,574 of record OZ260079.1, on the reverse strand, counting down.
CACGAGGCGCTTGTTCGTCGGATCATAATGATCCCCCAGAAACTCATCATGCGGCACAATTTCGACATCGTGAATTCCTGCGCGGTCAAGGATTTGGGCGGCGACTTCGGCACCCGTTTCACCGGAGGCGGCGGGGATTTCACTGTAACGGTTATACGTGGACTTCACGCGGCTGGAGGCCCAGAGGGACAGCAGCATGGTCCCGACAAAGAGTAGAATGGCTAGCATCATAGTATTGGAAGAAGTGTCTCCATGTAAGGGATTAGCACGGCGCCGCGAAATGACAGCGCGTCTGGTGATTTTTTTAAAGATTCCAAGCGTTCAGCCACGCGGCGGCGGCGTTCGCGGATGAGTTTTCTTGGATAGGACGACAGACTTCCGAGCGATTGCCGCAACTTTGCCGTAGCTCGTTCACCGACTTTGCGGATCCACTCGCGGTTCCGGCCGAGGCGCACTGCCATCTCGCGATAGGACTCCGGATCATTCTCCGCGAGGCCATACTTCAGGGAGATGACCTGAAGCTCGGTGTCATCAAGTTCATCCAGGCAGGCCATGATCTCATCACGCTGTTCTAGATGATCCAGCACTTCCGGCGCCGTCGGCCGATGGTCAGGCAGATCATGCACGGCAGCTCGGGCGTTTCCAACGTCGTCGATGGATTCCACAAAGGTGCGATCGCGCTCCACGCCCTCGATTGTGCTCTCGGGAATGCCGAGCCTCTCGGCCAACTCATGAGTCGTGGCGGCTCGTCCCATCTCGCTATTCAGACATTCGTGAAGGTGGTCCAACTTTCGGAGACGTTGCGAGCGCCACACAGGGATGCGAACCGCTTTACCCAGCGCGGTGATCGCGCGGTGAATTCGCTGTTTGATCCAGATGGTGGCGTATGTGTGGAACGCCGTGCCGAAAGAAGGATCGTAGAGTTCCACGGCACGGAGAAGGCCGATGTTCCCTTCGGAAATCATGTCCGCCAAGGGAAGACCATGGCCGGTATACTGGCAGGCAATGCGGACTGGCAGACGGAGATGGGCCAGAATGATGCGCTCCCCTGCCTCCATATCACCCGCCCGGTAGCGGTCGAAAACCTCTGCCAAGTCGTCCTCGCCCAGGCCGGGCAGCTTGGCTAGATCGAGCAGATAGCGCTCTATGTCTTCGGAATGTCGTGGATAGCGGAATGAATGGGCAATCATTGATCAGTTAAAATGACAGCACGAGCCGCCATTTGTTCGGTTTCAAGATCAGATACGCATGAGTCGTGCCTCTTGGTCGCACGGATCGCACCATAACCGTTCGGCATAACGGCTATTCTAAAATTCGATTTCGGTTATCACGCGAAAGGGCTATGGTAAGTCATTAACTCGAGGGTAGCTCATCAGTTCGTGAGAGTCCGCAGACATTGTCATTAAGGCTTGAACCCATTCCTCCTCATATCCAAGTACACCTATGCACGCATCCACCGACCATTATGACGTCATCTGCATCGGGGGAGGCCCCGCCGGCTCCAGCGCTGCGGCCATTCTTGCTGAGTATGGGCACCGCGTTCTCATCATCGAGCGCGAGAAATTCCCGCGTTATCACATCGGTGAGTCGCTGATTCCTTTCACCTTTGAGCCGCTGAAGCGCATTGGGATGATTCCCAAGATGAAGACTTCGGCGTTCGTGAAGAAGTACAGCGTCACCTTCGTTTCGCCTGATGGGAGACGTTCCCAGCCGTTCTATTTCTTCAATCGTTACGACCGGGAGACAGTCGCTCAGACGTGGCAGGTTCTGCGCTCCGAGTTCGACCAGATGCTCCTGGACAATGCCAAGGAAAAAGGGGCTGAGGTGCGTGAGGAAACCACGGTGAACCGGCTGCTCACGGATGATGAAGGGACCGTCGTCGGCGTGGAAGTGACGGATAAGTCCGGACGCACCTATGAAATCAAGGCACGCATCACGCTAGACTGCTCGGGCAAGGAAGCCTTCGCTTCAAATCGCCTCGGCTGGCGCATGAAAGACCCTTATCTGAACAAGATCGCCGTCTGGACCTATTATAAAGGTTCCAAGAGAGGCGAAGGCATTGACGAAGGCGATACAACCGTTGCGTACGTGCCGGACAAGGGTTGGTTCTGGCATATCCCTCAGCACAACAACATGGTGAGCGTGGGTGTTGTCGCTGAAGGCAAGTATCTGACCCGTGATGGCGTGAAGGATCCCAAGACTATTTTCAACCGCGAGGTGGAGCAGAACCAATGGATCAAGGAACACCTTTCTCACGGTGAATCCACGGGCGACTATTATGTGACCAGCGAGTACAGCCGCCACTCGAAATACTGCTCAGCACCCGGGCTGCTGCTTTTGGGGGATGCCTTCGCTTTCCTCGATCCTGTCTTTAGCAGCGGTGTGATGCTGGCGCTGAAATGCGGCCACCTCGGTGGCGAGGCCGTGCATGAAGGACTCGTAAAAGGTGATCTGTCTCCAGAGCATTTCGCCCCTTACGGAGCCGCCGTTCGCGAGGGCGTGGAGAACATGCGGAAGCTAGTTTATGCCTTCTACCACCCCGATTTTTCCTTCAGGAAAACGATTGCTGACCATCCGGATGCAGGTGGGCAGATCACAGACTGCCTTTCCGGCGATGTGAATCGCGACTACAGCAAACTCTGGGGCTGGATCCGCGAAACGGTGCCGCTGCCGGATGATTTGCCCTACGGCGCTCCACATGACCAGCCCATCGCGGCGAAGGAACTCGCCACCGTAGCATGATCTGATCTCGGTCCAAAACTTGCCTGGTGTCGGCGAAAGCCTTCACCGGGTTTTTTATGGATTGAAGTCGAGCCCGAAAACAACAAGCAGCCGTATGATTTGAAGACGAAACTGACGGAATTTGCGCAAAACAATAGCCACTATGTCTTGCGAATACCCCACCTCGTGTGCTAAGCATGACAGTTCGCCCCGTAACGGGGTCCCCCCTTCCTTCCGAGACCCATGCCAAGCGCCGCCGAAGTCGATACTTTCATTCATTTATTCCCGGCAGACGCCGTTTCCTCAGCCCGGCAACTCGTGGAGAGCCGGCGCGTACGCATTCTCGGGCGCGGGCCTGAAGTGATTAAAGCGGAAGTGGCTTTCGAGGACGAACTGGCTCAAGTCACTCTGCATCGACATGCGCGCGGTTGGGTTGGCCAGGTGGATCTGGAGGGAGAAACGCACGACGTCGCTCTTTGTGCCGCGATGCTGGAAGCGGAAACGCTCGCTGAAGACGAGAGCCACATGACGCCGACCGTCGTGCAACGGTCTCTGAACGAAATCCTGGAGGATCATCTCTCCCGGCAACTGACTCCGAGTGAAGATCAATATGTGGCTAAGGTGGAGAAGCGCTATGAACGCTTCCGTACCCTTGGCGAGATACATGATCACGATCTGGTCCGGCTGAACTCGCGCTGGCCCATCCAGAGCTACGATCCGTTGCGTCTCTGGCCGGAACGGCCCAAGGATGTCTCCGCATTCTGGAACTATCTGGCGGCAGCATTGGTCGAGCGGAAGCTGACTTATCCGGCCTTCATGGAGGGCATTACCGATCTCGCTGGAACCAAGGATAAGCTGGAGCGCTGGCGTCAGGAAGAGAACCTGCCGCGCTGGGCGGAAAGGATCCGGGAATTCACTCAACGGGAGACGCCAGAGCAACTGACGACGGAACTCCGTCTGATGGTCACGCCCGCGGAAGCACGCTTGCAAGGCCAGGCCGAAGCGAGTGCTGAGTGGAAACTTCTGTCTGATGCGGAACTGGAGAACCTCCTTGTTCACGACCGCTCAAACGCGTTGCGGCTGTCTCTGCCTTCACGGCTCCTCCTGGAGTCTGCGGCGCGCTGGCTGCATGCGCAGCTTCAGCCCATCATTCATTTGGAGGAGTCTTTGCCGGCCCAATGGCTGGCCTCGCTCTTCACGCAGGAAGAGCTCAAGGAGCATTTGGTCACTCTGGACGAGTCCCCTTTCCTACACCATCCGAGCCCACTGAATTGGGCGGTGCAGGAACACAAAGGCGAAGGCGAGGCGCGTCTCATCACGCTACAGCTACGCGATGACCTCGGCAAGGAACCTCCCAAGCCGTTGCGCTATCTCCCCGCGGCTGAACCGTTGTATTTGAGCTCGGATACCGTATTTAAAGGCCCCCCCTCTTTTGAGGAAGGCACGGCCGCTCAGACCAGCATTGATATTCCGCTGGAAGCGCTCAGTACGGAGGAAGGCATTCGCTTTCTTCATAAGCTCAACGTGGCTCTGCCACGCGCGCTCGCCGAACGTGTGAAGCATGAGACCTTCACCGTGCATCTAACGGCGCACTGTCTCCCAAAGGTGGAACAAGGTGGCACCGAGCACATGACCATACGGGTGCAGGCCACCAGTTCCAATGAGGCACTTACGCAGACGCTGCGAGGCCGGCGCTGGGAGATCACCGAACAGAAACGGGTGCCGAGCAACATCATCCCGTGCTACGACCGCAGTCCCCTCGCCTCCGTGTTTCCTATCCTGGATAATATCAAGGCGACTTACGATACCGAACTGGATGCCTTCCGCGTTCGAATCACGAAAACCTTCCCAGGGCTCTTTCATGATTGGGCTCGCAGCCTGCCGCCCCATGTGACCCTGGAGCCGGATAGTCGGCTGGAGACGATCCTCGCGGATCCGTTGAAGGCCACGGTTCGTCTGCAGGTCAATGAGACGGGGATGGACTGGTTCGATCTCCGGCTCATCTTTGACATTGAAGGATTGGAACTGAAGCCTGCGGAGATTCGCCGGCTTATTGCAGCGCGCGGCGGTTATGTCCGTCTGGCGGATGGCACCTGGCGCAGTGTGACCCTGGAGTTGACGGAGGAGCAGCAGAACGCCATCGCGGCGCTCGGGCTGGACCTCAATGAACTCTCTGATGAAGCTCATCCTATCCACGCCCGTCAGTTGGCGTTGCAACAGCGCAAGGAACTTTTGCCGCCTGAGCTTTGGGAAAGAGTGCGAGACCGACTTCAAGTGCTGGACTTGCAGACGAAGCCGGACGTGCCTGCAGCATTACGCGCGACACTTCGCCCTTACCAGGTCGAGGGTTTCCAGTTTCTGGTTTATCTTTCCATCAATCATTTTGGCGGCGTGCTCGCCGATGACATGGGTCTTGGCAAGACGCTGCAGAGCATCGCCTGGATTCTGTGGTTACGTGCGCAGCCTCAGTTTCAGAATGTAGCGATTCCTCCTGCACTCGTGGTCTGCCCCAAGTCTGTGCTGGATGTGTGGGCCAGTGAATTCGCGAAAGCGGCGCCAGAACTGCGTGTGTTCCTGTTGCGTGAGAAGGACACCTTTAATCTCGCGGCCATTCATCCCGGATCAGACATCATTGTGCTGAACTATGCCCAACTTCGTTCCCACATTGAGGATCTGCAAAAGGTTCACTGGCTGGCATCAATTTTGGACGAAGGCCAGCAAATCAAGAATCCTGATTCCAAAGCGGCCAAAGCCGCCCGTCAGTTGCACGCTCACAACCGTTTGGTTCTGACAGGTACTCCTATCGAGAATCGGCTGCTGGATCTCTGGAGTTTGATGACTTTTGCCACGCCTGGCGCGCTGGGCGACCGCGCTTATTTCCAGAAGCACTTCGACCGTAGAAAAGACGACCAGGCCGCTCAACGCCTAAGCGCACGGCTGCGTCCTTTCATTTTGCGCCGCACCAAATCACAGGTGGCGCGTGACCTGCCATCCCGCACGGAAGAAACCATGCTGTGCGAACTGAGCGGCATTCAGGAGCAACTGTACCGCGAGCAACTGGCCAATGCACAGCACATGCTGCTCAGCGCGACGGGTGCCGATGCTTTAGCCAAAAACCGCTTTGCCATCCTGCAGGCAATCACGCGGCTCAGGCAGATCTGCTGTCATCCGGCTCTGGTCAAGCCAGAAGCCCAACAAGAGGAAAGCGCGAAACTTAATGCGCTCTTTGAACTGCTGGATCAATTGTATGACGAGGGTCACAAGGTGCTGGTGTTCTCCCAATTCGTCACGATGCTTAAGATCATCCGGGACAAGCTGATCGCGGATAACCGGCCCTACCACTGGCTCACTGGCACAACGCAGGATCGCGCCTCTGTGGTGCAGTCCTTCCAGACGGATGAGAATGCTTCGGTGTTCCTTCTCTCTCTCAAGGCAGGTGGTAGTGGCTTGAACCTCACCGCCGCCAGCTATGTGGTGCTGTATGATCCCTGGTGGAATCCCGCGGTTGAAAATCAAGCGATCGACCGGGCACACCGCATCGGCCAAACGCAGCCTGTGATTGCCTATCGCCTGCTCGCAAAGGATACGATCGAAGAAAAGATTCAACGCCTTCAGCAGCAGAAACAGCTACTGTCGCAGGACGTGCTGGGCGAAGAAAGCTTTGCTCGTCATCTTGATCGGGCGGATCTGGAATACCTTTTCGGCATTAGTGACGCCATGAACCGGGAAGACGAGAGAGACTGAAGAGCGATTTAATCATCTGGATTTCTACGGGAAAACAACGCAGTTTGGAGGCTTGCTAAGGGAAAATTCCTGCCTATAGATTGGGTGCTCGCCTCCGGGCGATCCATGAATCGTTTCCCCCAACTTTTCACCACAGCCAATCTTGCGCGGCTAGCCATAGCCCTGGTGTTCCTTTTCTCGTGGCATCAGCTTCGCGAGATGAAGCCGCCACGCGAAATGATGTGGACCAAGCGGCAGGCTCAAGGCAAGGAGCCCAGCTTCAAAGAGCATGTGCAGCTAGGGCTTTGGTACGGCGCAGCAGCACGGACTGGCCTGTGCGCAATTCTTCTCGGAATATCAATTGCATGGCCCTTGGGTGCGAAGAAGGCTGCGGCTTCGCACGCAGGCAACTTTATAGCGTTCCGCAAACCTGAGCTGCCCTTGTCAGGCACTTCATTCTTTCGTCCTCGTCTGTGGTGGGCATGCCTTGTCAGCATTGTGCTGATCGCCTTTTTCATGCGGCTGCCCCGTATGGATCATTCTTTCTGGGGGGATGAGGCGGATGCCATTGATTGTTATGTGCATGGTACTTGGCGACCCGTGGAGCCGGAGAATCCTCAGGGAGGCCTGCGCTTTGAAGACGCTTCATGGCAGCACACGTTATTTAGCGCCAAACATGGACCGAACAATCACACGCTGTTCAGCATTTCGAGCCGCCTTTGTCTCGATGCCTGGCGGAGTGTCACAGGTAAAGCCCGGGGCCAATTCACCGAGTGGCCATGTCGAGTGCCTCCACTGCTTGCCGGACTCCTGTCTCTCGTGACACTGGCCTTGCTGGCCAGGCATTGGGGGATGCCCTGGCTGGGAATGATGGCGGTACTTTTCATGGCCATGCATCCGTGGCACATCAAGTACTCTACGGAAGCACGGGGTTACGCACTGATGCTGGCTTTGCTTCCTGCAATGTTGCAGGCCCTGACCATGGCCCTTGAGCGGAATCGCTGGTCACTCTGGCTGGCGTTTGCAGTCATTGAGTTTCTTTTGATGTGGTCCTGGGGCGGTATTGTCTATGCGCTCGCCGCCATCAACCTCGTCGCCCTAGTTTTTCTGCTCAGAGATGCGCGGCGATGGAATCTGCTTACACGATTCACCACGGCGCATTTGTTGGCAGCCACCGCTTTCATCAGTCTTTACGCACCGCAGTTGCCTCAGATCGCCAGCGCGCGGGAACGATTGCTGTGGCTCAAGGGACTTCCCATGGATGCGGCGTGGCTTCACAACCTGCTGGCTGAATCGCTCACAGGCATTCCCTGGCACGGCCGTGAATCGGGTAACCCGGTCATGGTGACATGGGAAACTCTCCTCGACCAATGGTCAGTGTTTTCGTGCCTGTGTCTTGCCTTGCTTGCGATAGCGCCTGTCTGCGGGATGATTTGGATGGGCAAGCGCAATAACCGAATGGCGCTGATTCTCGGCAGCATCATTCTAGCGGGAGTCATCGCTGCGCTGCATTTCAAATACTTCCTCGGGGACGAACTTCGCACCTGGTATCTAATCTTCCTTCTGCCGGCACTGTCGCTTTTGGAAGTCTGCGGTTTTTATGCCATGGCCACTACGCTGGCTCGCCTCATTGGTAAACGAGAGCCTATGGGACTGCCCCGAGCGTTTTCATTCCTGCTGCTGATCAGCATCGCGACGTTGCCGTTCTGGCCGATGAACATCAGTCAGGTTCGGGTTCCGTTTGAAGACTTCAAGGCGGCCATGGCCATCACTCGCGAAAAGCACGAGCCGTTTAATCCTGAAACTAACTCCAGGGTCTATACCTGTTGGCTCTGGCGCTACGCCGAACTCTACGACCCGCGCGGCGATCATCGTACCCGTGATGCCACCGCCCTAAGGCTAAAAATGGAAGAGGTGAAGGCTGCCCACGGAGAACTCTACGTAGTCGTCGGCTTTCAGGACCTGGCCCAGATTTCGAATCCAGATATGCTGGCAGTGCTGCAGGATCCCGCATTCTTCGAAAATGGCCCGGTCTATTGGTCACGGGAGTCCATTCACACTTTGAGAGTGTATCATATGAAGCTATGAGGTACTGCCGTTATTCAGGCTTCATCACATCCCGAAGTTGCAGCCCGTTGCCCGTCTCCTTTGACCACCCGAGTTTCTCCGCAGTTTGCATGGGGAAATTCCAGGCTTCCTTGTTGTTATCATAGATGATGACACGCGTCCTCTCGCAGGCCAGCGCCACTGCCTGAGGAATATCCAGATACCGAAGCACACTGAAATAGGGTGGCGCGCCTTCGTCCATATGAGAGGGCGGCAATTCATGCAAGTCCACTCGCGTAAGACCGTCCACTGACAGGCTGGCGTAGAGCGTATTCACCGCCTGCGTGCGAGAAGCCTGCAACCACATTTTTGTTTTCTCGAGGCCTGGCACCATTCGCAGCGATTCTATCATTGAACGAATGTCGCCTGTCTGCACGCCTTCAAGAGTCTGACCCAGGAGATAAAAACGGCGCAGACGATGAGTGCGGTCTTTGGTCAGGGCGGCTGCTTGCTTGGAATCCACACCATCGGCACTGGGCTCCCATGAAACTGGCCCAACACCTCTTGGACAGGCATACACCATGCCCCACTTAAAGCTCGCATGCATCTTCTTCTCAGAGTCGAGCGATTTGGCATCGGGCATCACTTTGCTCTCTTTCGGGAACAGTTCGGGGAATGCGGGCGCGAAGGTGTTGGCGAACTGACGCCAGCCCTCATCATCCAACACGTTCAAGACCGCCAAATCCAATTCAGACGGTTTCAGCCCAGCGCGGTGCACCACATAGACCGGTAGTTGAAATGTTCCCGGACCGCTGCCGGTCGGAACGTCTAATCGAGTCACCTGAATACCATCGCTTTCCACAGGCTTACCTGCCTGAACCGGTACAGCCTGCTGTGGGGTTGATGCCTCTTTGAGTGCTTGTATCCCGCATTTGTCCTTCAATGCAGCCAACCACTTTGACTTCATGCTCTGCCACTCTTCCTTAGACGCAGGCACTGCCGACGGCGCTGCCATCGGAACAAAAGTCTGGTCGATCGCGGTATTCTTCTGGTCCGCAGGGATCTCCTGAAACACACGCAGCTTTTCCATAGGAATGTTCTTCACCGCACGCGGATCCAGGGCATCCATGACCTTGGTATTCTTCAAGAAGCGCGACATCCAGTGAAACTCACCGGTGTGTAATGGCTGGGTGTCTGCATGCCCGCCTTCAGCAATCTGGATACCGAGATTCGCCTCTGCACCCAGGAGTTTGTAGACACGACGAGTGCTGTTGAAGACCGCCATCACTCCATCTAGCGGAAAGATGCCGTCTTTGTCCGTATTCAATATGCAAAGAGGGCGCGGGGCCACGAGCGAGGCCACTTTGTCGTAATCCCAGCCGTAGGAATTTTGCATGAACATGCAGTCGCAGTGACCACTCACGCAACCATCGACGACGTGATTTCTCAGCGTGGTAATACCCGCGGTCGGCGCGGCACATTTGATGCGGTCATCGAGTGACGCAATCCACCAGGAGTAGGCTCCACCGCCACTGCGCCCGGTCACCCCGAAACGAGTCTTGTCCACCTCAGGCCGGGTTTCCAGATAGTCCAAAGCCCGGATTCCGTTCCAGGCCTCAACTCCAGCGGGCGTGTATCCCCTCGCCCACCACCACCAGCGGCCCAGTCGATGGGTGCCGCCATGTTCTCCACGGATCTCTCCCAACTGCACGGTATCGATCACCATGCAGACAAAGCCGTTCTTCGCATACCACACGCCGTGGTGCTCATAGCCAGCTTTGTTGCCGAAGCTGACGCCGTCCTTCATGACATTGGCATGGCCGCACATATAAAGCACGGTGGGCAGTGGTGCATCAACCTTCAGAGGCCGATACAAATTGGCCGTCACATACAGACCTGGCACCGACTGAAAGTGCCAGTTCTCCACCATGATACCTTCGTGCTCGAACTCGCCGGTTTTGACCGGATGCAAGTCACTCCGAACCGGCATGGGATCGAGTCCCAGCATCTCCGCCAACTGCCTACGGTACTCTGACTTTTTGCTCTCCCAATCTTCCCTGGTCTTGACTTCATTCGTCAAACCTTGCTCAAGACGGGACACCTCCGCTGCAAACCCTTTCTCCAAAATGGAAAGGTTATGCGACAACGCAGGCTGACTTTCCGCCTGAACAACGGCGTTAGCCAGCGCGATTCCGGCAACCAAAGGGACGAAGCGTGCGACGAATGGATTCACGCATCCAGATACGCCGCACCGCAACATTCGCTTACCGTCAATTCACGGAATCTCCTTGTCCGCAGATCGATCACCACTCTCCACAAAGATGCACCTTCATGCCCAGCACATGAGCAAAAGCCGCTTTGGCATAAAGGCAATGGTCTGCGGCCTTGGCATCTGACCCGTAAACCACCTGAATGTGGTTGGCCTTGTGTTTGGCCATAAGCTGATCACGCGTCACGCCATAAGTGACGGCATGCATGATCGGCCACTGCGGCGTGGTGAGTTGCCAGCGCCGCTCGGTTTCTTCCGGGGTTAGCTCTACGACTTTCCCTCGTCCGAGATCCATGTGAAGTTTTTCATCTTCCACGTAGATGCGAGACCAGACGATCTCGCCCGGATGCGAGTTTCCACGCAAGGTACTGCCACCGCTGGGGAAATACATGGGCGGCTGCCGGAAGCCTTCCGCCCCCTCCCAACCGCCAATGAAATGAGCTGGCGGCGCTGCGCCGCTAATGAGCAAGACCCAGACATAATCATCACCATACGGTGCGCCCCAACGCACGTCATGCAGGGTTGACTCCACGGGCTGCCCCAGCGCCTTGTGCACGCGATAAGTCATCAGCCCGTCCAATCCAGCACACTCATCCACTTCATTGAAATGCACGAGTGGCTCACCTTTGAACAGAATCCGTTTGCCGTCACGCGACCTCACGGGTGGGCGGTCGGCGTTGTTCAACGTGCCTTCCACCAAGTCACTCGCAGGAAGCAAGTCTTTGAGGCCCTGCTGATACTGAATGCCGATCGTGTCGCAGCCGAAGTCATCGGCCAATCTCACGGCCGCGATGTACATCTTGCACTGGAGGAGCACTTGGGCACGGGTGAGTTCGGTGGCATGAGACTTGCCGAAATGAAACCTCATCCCCTTCCCTTCGAACCATTTCAGCACCGATTTTGCTTCCGCATCACTGGTTTGTTGGGTTTCGTAGTAGAGCGATGACTGGCTCAGCCGTTCCTTAAAGACGCCACAGCCATGCAGAAGCTGATCGGGGATGATCGCATTAAACATGCCCATGCAGCCTTCATCGAACACTCCCATGATGGCTTTGTGCCGCAGCAGGCCTTCCGCAAGACCCTCGCCCAACTGTTCCGCAGTCTTGGGGATTTTGGTATCCTTGAACTTTCGCACATGGCTGAGGTCATGCTTGATCTCTCCATGATGCAGCCAATGCTTAAGCTTCGACTGGAAGAATTCATCCGTGAAGTCTTCGCTCCAGAGAGTGGAGTATTTCACGCCGGCTTTCGTCAGCGAGCCATTCAGATTTAACATGCCTACCAAGCCTGGCCACTGTCCTGACCAGTTTGCCACGGTAAGGATAGGTCCCTTGTGGGTGGTCAATCCGGCCAGCACATGATGCGAATACTGCCACACTGCCTCTGCCACGATCAGCGGCGCGTTTGGGTCAATACTTTCAAAGACGGAGATTCCCTCACGCTGGCTGGCGATGAAGCCATGCCCCTCCGCCTTCTTATAGGGATGAGCGCGTTTGATCTTGAATCCTTCTGCCGAGACGGCCTTGCCCAGTGCCTCTTCCATGGCCTTCTGCGCTGGCCAACACGTTTGATTGGCCGATGCCCGGAGATCCCCGCTGGCAATGAGTTGCAAAATTTTGGCGGCTTTGGTCTTCTTCGCTTTCATGGGGAAAATGCTGAGTGCTGAATAACGCAACGCAGCGTACCGATTTTGCAACGCCTCGGCTAGCGGAAGTGCAGCGAGCACCTATTAATTGGTCAGATCAAAGTGACTGCTCGCAACTTTCACCCCATTGATCATGACATCCACCATGTGTTTCCCTGAGTGATGGACGCGCGTGGTAAAGTTCCGGATGGTCTGCTTGCGCATGAGCAGCACAGTCTCCTTGGGCGCCAAAGTCAGTTCCTTCCATTTGAAGACTTTGCCGCTGCTGTTCCCAGCCTTTTTCACGTAATGCACGACGTAGTCCACGACCAAACGCTGTGATTTCTTCGCTCCCGAGTGGAAGCTTAGCGATAGCGTGCACACCTCACCCAATCGAATCTTCTGGGGTGCGACAGCAAAACTGTCCAAGGTCACCAGTGGCTTCTCCCCCGCCCCAATGACCGTGAGAGCGCCTGGATCACCTTTCTTGATCAAGGTCCGGAGCGCTCGCTTCACGATCCAAGCGGTGTGCGCATTCTCCATAGGCCATTGTTTCACCCGAGCCAACACCCACTCGGGGTGATCCTTGGTGATGTCATTCAGATGATTTGCGACGGACTTCCTGACATAGAGACTGGGATCGCTCCGCAGATTCTCAAGAATAGGCCGCGCCAACTCCGGATTCTTCCGCAGTTCCTCCAGCCGAAAAGACCATGGCAGGCGTGGCCGCGATCCTTCACTGGCCAGGCGACGCACATGCTCATCATCATCGCTCGACCAGCCTTCCATCACAGCAAGACTCCGCTTCACATCCCGCCGGATAAATTCCCTCACGGCGAATTCAGACGAACCGAAGGTCGTGAAAAATTTCAGTGCTTCCATGGATGCGTCGAAATCCTCAAGTCCATATAGACCCACATAATCCGGTAGGATCAGCGTCACGAAGCCACGGTTAATCCTTGGAGCCAGCTGCTTCAGTAGCTCGAGATTCTTCCGATACGGAAATGGCAGCGTAGCGTGCAGACTCTCCGTCATCCGCCGCAGCCGCTGCATCAGATTTAGCGACTCCAAATCGTGTAGCGACAACTTTAGGAACTTCTTCGTATCGAACCCGGGATGTATCTTCCCCATCTCCTCGGCAATGTGCCGAAACCGGGCTTTATCAAAAATGTCCTTCAGCGCAGGTGCTTGTTCTTCCCCCATACTCAAATCATGGTCGTTCAAGGTGCCTCACGCAATGGTGACAACGGCTTCCACCTCGCCCTGCGAAAACTGCACGTGGAATCTGATGTCCGTAGCTTTCGGCAGATCTGCCGTCGACACATCCACATACCATACGGCAATCACGTCGAGTTGCTGCGCCGTGCGTGTTTCTACTTCTCGTCCTGCAACCTTAAGAACCACCGCTGCAGGCTCACCTAAAATGAGACGCAGATTTTTGCCAGTTGGGATTGTCCTCGTTCGATGGTTTTCAGTCCAGATCTCCCATTGATGCGGCTTGGGTGACTGCACATAACGTTCGTGGCAGGCAGGTATGCGGTCGAACACCACCCCGTCCTTGCGGCTGCGCACCAGGCTTAGATACTCAGCATGGCTCCAGCAGAGCGGCATGGCCGCCCCGGTCGGTTCTCCACGCTTGAACCCATGTCCGGGCTGGTCTTCACCGTCCCAAACTTGTTCGGACAACATGCCACCCTCGTTGGTCATCTCCTCCAGGGCTTTGATGTAGGGCATGGGATCCCGTCCAGTCGCCAGTTCATAGTGCCCACGCTCGCCTGTCAAAATGGGCCAGCAACGGCCAACGCCTGTTTCATCAAACGCGCCACCATCATCCCGTTGACCGTAACCGTCGAAGTTGTAGCGCCGCCATCCTGGACCTTGTGGCAGATCATACTTGATGGCGCGATCCATGATCGCAATCGTATTCAATACCAGCGGATGATCCGGCGCCCGCAGGCCCAAGCGCACAAGATGCAAAAAGTCACCTCCAATGATGTCCCGCGCTGCGTGTTTGCCTCCGCCGTTGGCGAGTTGAATGTCAAGCGTGTTGGGATCAGGATGCGGATCCGGGTGCCGTGGATTGGCAGGTGTGATGCGCAGGTAGTGCGGTGTATCCACTGAGCAGGCGCACCACTCGTCCACATGAGCGTTCATCCAGTCCGCATAGTCCAGTATGAAAGATTGCACCTCAGTATCCTCAGCCATTCCAGCGAACTCCGAAATGCAGACCAATCCAGCAATGACCACCGCCAAAGTGGATGGCGAATACCCCGACTGCTCCTCCCACCTTTCTTGCTGAGTGACTGGCCCCTGAAGCATGAGGAAACGCGCCGAGCGCTTCAGAACCGTCCTCGGACTAAATTCTTTTAGGCCATTCGCCCTCCACAAACGCCATGCCAGTAGCGCCGGGGCGGCGGTTTCATCCAGTTGCAGCCCGCTCCAATAGGGCTTCCCATCCATCCAGGAATTTTGTGGGAAGGAACCGTCCGGCTGTTGAATACAGGAAAGCCAGATCAGGGCATGCCGCGCTGTGGCCACTTGTCCGCTCGCAAGCAAGGCGCTGGCGCTTTGCACGAGATCCCGTGTCCAGACCAAATGGTAGCCGCCTAGTTCTCCATCACCGCGTTCCTCCCCCCACGGAATGGATAGCGACGCGATGATCGCGCCGGTGAATACCTTATCTTCGTGAGCCAGCAACACGCATCGACTAAGGCGGGCGATGCTACCGTTATCACCGGTATGGGAGCTCAGGTCATTTTCCGGTTTGATCTCAGCCCTGCGCCATTGATTACAATACTCCCGTCTGTGCTCTTCAAACGGTACCGCCAGTGATTGCAACAAACTAGTGCCACAATGCACCGATGAAGCACTCAGAGCCACCGCACAGGTCCACTCCAGCCCCTGCGAAAGATCCACTTCGCCCGTCAAAGCGATGTTGCCATCCGTGGCTTCACAATACTCCCATGCCATCTCGCGATTGTGCATGATGTCCTGCCAGCCATCGCTCTGCCCTACATATCCTGCGGATCGCTTCACGAAGTCAGGTTCGCAGCCGAAAGCAAGGAACGAGCGGCCACGCTCAGCGCGTAGGAGTTTCCGTCCTGCGAAGTCACACACGCCGCCTGAGTTATCACTTCCTCCGCCGTCCAGGTGAGGCGCCAGCAGCGCGAAGACCCGCAACTTGCCCTTTAAGGACTCGTCCTGAATCTCCAACCGGCAGTGCATCAACACCACGTCGCGATGCGGATCTGCGATGACATCTTTTACCAATTTGTATCGTCCATTCGGATCCTCATTCGTGAGCCGGTAATAGAGACAGTCTTTCTCGGGATACTCCACGCTCCGCTTCAGATCACGCTTCTCTTCATGCACGAATGTCTCTCCATCCGTGATGAGGAAGCCGCAGTCGCGCACCTGAGGACGATCAATGGTCGGCCAGTAAATCTCATTGATGATGCCGTGGGAAAGGGTGAACCACACCCGGCAAGACGTATGATAGGCCGTGCCAATCCCGACCTTGGAACTGGAACTCCACCGTGGTTCGAGACCAGGTGCACCTGGAGCATGTTCCGAATATTTTTCCGATGGGAAGCTCATAGCGACGATCCAAGTCTAAGACAATCTCGTCGCCTTTGACAACTGCAGTCGACACCGTTGGAGGATTGAATTTGCTACACCTACGCCATCAGCGCCAACCACAAAAATCCGACCATCTCGCGCTTGCCAGATTCCCACTTAGCAGCGCGCATCACGCCGCATGACTCACTAGGCCAAGCCTCAATAGATGGCGATGCCTACCGTTCCGACTCGTGATTGCGATTCTGAATGTAGAAGCTCCGCGCGGAAATATAGGGATCCACCGCATTCTCCGTCACCGTATCGTACAATTCCATGTTGGTCGGTATCAGCTGAACAGTATTGACTGCAGGGGGAATGCGCTTCCAATCGCCACCGTCTTTCCAGAAGATACCCCAGTTGATAGGATTGAGGCAATAGTCCGCGCCCCAGCCCACCGTGTCTCGAACACTACAGGGACCAAATACGGGCAGCACAAAATAAGGACCGTGCCCGATGCCCCACTTTGCCAACGTTTGGCCTGAATCTTCCAGGGGCACATCTTTGAGGCCTTCAATCTTGTTCGACACCTTAAACAGACCGCCCACACCTGCAACGGTGTTGACCAGGAACATCCCAGTCTCCTGCCCTGCGCGCTTGAACTTGCCCTGCAGGGCGCAATTCACGAACCGCACGGGGAACTTCACGTTATCAAAGGCATTGGTGATACCCTTCCGTGCCGGCTTGGGGATGATAAACTCGTAGCCTTTTCCCACGGGTCTCATCACCACCGTATAGATCTTGTCGTTCACCTTGAAGGTAAATCGATTCAGTCCTTCCCACGGGTCATTGACTTCTGCCGTAGCGTATTCATCGACTTCTTCGGTGGCAGCAGTGTCTGCCGCTGGCACATCTTTCCTGGTAGCTGGTGCTGCTTTACCGGAAGTGGCTTTCTTCTCGGCGACCGAGACTGTCGGCGCCGTACTGCTGACTTTCAGGCTACCACGCCCGCTTGAGCAAGACACTGCGGAAAGGAGCAAGGCGGCACTCAAAATGCCGAAAGTCAGGCATTGAATAGTCTTCATGAAGGTCGGGAGATGGATTGGCTGAGAGAGGTGATGACGGACTCAGCGCCGCCTTTCTTAAACTGCGCGTCCAATTGACTACGGTAGTTCGCCACCAGGCTTACCCCTTCAATGGTCACATCCGTGATCGTCCAGCCAGACTCCGCTTCCATGCGGTAGTTCACGGAATAGCGGCTGCCCTGATATTGCATTTTGGTTGGCACGTCCACACGCCCGGCGGCTGGCGAGACGGCTTTCTGATACTCAATGGAAGGCCGTTGGCCGGGGGTGAATTTTGCCGTGTAAGTGCGGATAACCAGAGTGGTGAAAAGCTTTACAGCTTTCTGCTGCTGGTCTGCCGAAAAGCTCTTCCAGCCGGGTCCGATCGCCCGCTTCGTCATCACCGTGAAGTTGATGTGTTTCTGAAGGATCGGGCTGACAGATTGCGTGAAGGCCTGGGAACTGGAGGCCCGGTCTGCCACTACCAGCACTTCATCCACAGCGGATTTCAGTTTCGCCGTGGCGTCTTCCGGAGAGCCGGCGGCCTGCAAGGCAGCGGCGGGAATAGCTAAGAACAAGATTAGGAGTTTGCGTCGAATCATGGAACAGGGGGATTTTCAGGTGCTTTTTCCACGCCACCGAAAGCCATTTTCCCGATGAGAGCTTCTATGTCCACGGAAGATTCAGTCATCGTGATTCGGGCGCCGGGCTCCAAATAGGTTTCGTCCGCGCCTGGGGCTAGGAGAATATACTTGTCGCCGATAAGTCCGGTTGATTTGACGGATGCCATGGAGTCGGTGGGCAGATGCAATTCGGAATCGACCCTGAGTTCTGCGATGGCGCTATAATCTTGATTGTCTACGCGAATTGCTTCAACTCGGCCCACGGTGACCCCGGCTACCACCACCATGGCTCCTACATTGAGCCCGCCGACATTGCTGAAACGGGCCTCAATCTTGTAAGTATTACCGCCCAGCATCGATCCCATGCCTAAGTTGATCGTCACATAGGCGACCGCTGCCAGCCCCAGCAGCACAAAAATTCCAACGAGATACTCAGTCCTGGATTGCTTCATTGAATACTTAAGATGGGGCTACTGCGCCTGCCCCGCCCGAACGGAGGCAATGGCTGACTCGAGAGCGACTGTGCTATCGCGAAATTCTTTCACTTCGTCGAGGGAAGAGTTTGAGAATTCCTGCGGAGTTCCGGCGAAACACATGCGGCCTTTGTCCAGCAGCGCCACGAAATCGCTGCACGCGAGAGCCTCCGGCATATCGTGCGTCACCACCAGCGCAGTGAACCCGAACTGCCGTTGATACTTCGCAATCATGAGGAAAACCGCATTTCGCCGGAGAGGATCCAGGCCAGCTGTTGGTTCGTCAAAGAGCACCAATTCGGGTCTCGTCACCAGAGCTCGGGCCAAAGCAAGGCGCTTCTGCATGCCCCCGGAGAGCTGCGACGGATACTTGTCGTGGAAGGACTCCAGCTCGAGCTGCTGGAGGGCTTTCATGCTCCGCTCTTCGATCTCGCGATCCGAAAGTGGGGTCGTTTGCTCCAGCGGCAGCGCCACATTTTCCAGCGCCGTCATGGAATCGAAAAGCGCATTGTTCTGAAACAGGAAGCTGCACCGGTTTCGGAACTCCTGGCGGGAGACACTGTTACCCGTGCCCAGCTCTTTGCCATCAAAGAGGATGGTGCCGGAGTCTGGCTGCATCACATCCGCGAGGCACTTGAGGAAGACGGACTTCCCGGCGCCGCTCCGTCCCAGGACGCTTACCAATCCACCCCGAGGGACATCCAGACTTGCCCCCGCCAACACGAGTTGCTCATGGAAACGCTTTTCCAATGCCCTCACCTGCAGGAGGGGCTGCGCGTTTTCGGAGGGCTGGGACACACTCGTCGTCATAGCAGCACCGAAGTAATCACGTAGTCGACTGCCAGCACCGCGATCGACGACTGTACCACGGCCAATGTCGTAGATGCGCTGACAGCCCTCGCTCCGGTGGCCGTACGGCACCGATGGGCGTTGAAGCCATGGTAAGCGCAGAGCCCCATGGTCAGCAGGCCAAAGCAGGCCGCCTTGATAAAACACTCCTGCACATCCGCAGCCTCTACGGCTCGCTCTACTCCAGACCAATAAACACTGGATTCCAGGCCCAGGAGCAATGACCCAGAGAGACTGCCTCCCCACAAACCGATGGCGACGAAGAGACCCGCCTGCATCGGAAAGACAAACATTGCGGCAAGTAGCCGTGGCGCCACGAGGTACCCATGACTGTTCACACCCATGGTATCCAGCGCGGCGATTTGCTCGCTATTCCGCTGGATTCCCAATTCAGCGGCCAAGGCTGATCCCGCCTGCCCCACGAGCATGAGAGCGGCCAGCACCGGCCCCAGTTCCCGCACCAGACTGAGGGATACCAGAGCGCCCAGAAGAGACTCCGACCCAAAGCGATTCAAAACATAGTATCCCTGTAAGCCAAGCACCAGACCGGTGAATACCCCGACGATCAGGATCACGGGCAGGCAGCGTGCGCCTTGCTCAAAAACGGACCTCACCACGCGACGGCCCAGCTTGCGCGATCCCGCTATCGCCCGAAACGCCTGCCCGATAAACAGGGCAAAGTCGCCCAAAGCTCGGACTAAGTTGAGGGTGTTTCTTCCTACCGCACGAATCACTGCCAGTAATGTGCCGAGCCAAACCCAGTTCGCAACTCCCCAAGGCCTTTCCTGCACAAATTCTCAACCTTTGCGCCGTCAGCATCAGGCATTTTATCCCTCTAATTGCGGAGCAGGGCAAGCCGCGCCACATTGCCCACCCCAAATCTTTGAATCTCTGCGTGACTTCAAGTCTTCGTGCTTTCGGTCTACCATCATTTCAGCCAGTAACATGAGTGCCCCTTCCGCGCCAACTTCCCTGCTTTCAGCCAACGAACTCACCCTCTCTTTCGGAAATCAGCTTTTGCTCAAAGGAGTTACACTCTCCGTGGCTGCAGGAGAAAAGGTAGGCCTCGTAGGACGGAACGGATGTGGGAAAAGCACTTTACTGAAGATCCTTGCCGGGACGGAATCCGCCGACTCCGGCGATCTCTCTTTCCGCCGACAGTTGCGGGTAGGTTACCTTCCCCAAGAGTTTGAGTTGGATGTCTCCCGGACGGTCCAGGAAAACATCGAGTCCGGCGCTGCCGACTTGATGGGTTGGCTGGAGCGCTACGAGAACGGCGACGGCAGTGAGGCTGAACTCGCGGATCTCCAACACCGAATTGAAGATGCCGATGGCTGGAATCTCGAAGCCCGCATCAAGTCAGTCAGTACCGCTCTCTCCACTCCGCCACTGGATGCGCCTGTCGGTCCGCTATCGGGGGGTGAGAAGCGTCGTGTGGCCCTTTGCCGGGCTCTCATTGCCCGTCCGGACCTCCTCCTGCTGGACGAACCGACCAACCATCTCGATTCCGAAAGCATCCGGTGGCTGGAGTCTTTCCTTCAGTCCTTCCCAGGCGCTGTCATTTTCGTTACGCATGATCGTTATTTCTTGGATGTCATCGCGACTCGCATCATCGAGCTTTCAGACGGCCGGGCTTACGCTCACGCCGGGAACTACACCGCCTATCTGGAGAGCAAAGCCATCCGCAATCAGATCGCGGAACAGTCAGAACGCCGCCGTCAGCGCTTTCTCCGTGAGGAGCTGGAGTGGGTCCGCGCCGGGGTCAAAGCCCGCACCACCAAGTCCCGCCATCGCCTGGAATCCTTTTACAAAATTGAAGGCTTGGAGGCCCCGCCGGAGGAACGGGAGATGGATCTCCTCATCCCCCCTGCCCCGCAAATGGGCAACGTCGGCGTCGAGTTAACCGGCGCAGGGGCAGAAGTCGGTGAAGGGCCCGACAGCCGTTGGCTTTTCCGCAATCTGAATCTCTCCATCAAACCCGGCGAATGCACAGGCATCGTCGGCCGCAACGGTGCGGGGAAAACCACGCTACTGCGCATCTGCATGGGAGACCGCGCCCCGGATGAAGGCGAGGCCACCATCGGCAAACGCGTCAGCTTTAACTACATCGATCAGGCTCGCATGCAGATCAACGGCTCCGGCTCCGTCCTGCAGGAAATCGCGGACATGGATGAAACCGTCATGTTCGGCACCCAGAAGATGGGTGCCCGGACTTACCTGAAACGGTTCCTCTTCACCGACGATCGGGTGAATGAGCGGGTAGATCTCCTCTCCGGTGGCGAACGCGCCCGACTCATGCTCGCCAAGGTGCTCAAACGCGGCGGAAACGTCGTCGTACTGGATGAACCGACGAACGACCTCGACCTCGCCAGTTTGCGCATGCTGGAGGAAGCCCTCGCGGACTTCGAAGGGGCAGTCATCGTCGTCAGCCATGATCGCTATTTCCTCGACCGCGTCTGCGACCAGATCGTCGCCTTTGAGGACGGTGGCGTGCACATCCAGCCAGGCAACTACGCATACTATCTGGAGAAGAAAAAGGAGCGTGATCTGCGGGAGAAGGCCTGGATCGCTGCGGAGCCAGCCAGAATCGCCGCCGCTGCAGCCCTCAAACCCAAGCCTCGCAAACTCACCTTTCAGGAGCAGCGCGACCTCGCCGCCATGGAGGAGACCATTCTTGTCGCGGAGACAAAGGTCGCCAATCTGCAAGCGACTCTGGACGACCCCGCCTTTTACATCACCCGTTCCGCAGAAGCTCCCGCCCTCATTCAGCAGCTCGAAGCCGCCAAATCCGAAGTTGCCCGGCTCTATGCCCGCTGGGAGGAATTGGAGCAGGTGAAAGCCGCTTCTGACGCGGTCGGTTAATCCCCGCCGCGCTACGGCCAGCAGCCACTTTCCTGATTGCATTCCGCCTCAGGCGAGCGCATGAAACGGGTCCGATTTTAGCACGCACGCCAACCACGCCACGATGAACGTCTGGAATTACGCCAACCCACAGCTCAAAGACCTCGTTTCCTACAAACCCGGCAAGCCTATTGAAGAACTGGCCCGCGAGCGCGGATTGCAGCCGTCGGACATCGTCAAAATGGCGTCCAACGAGAACCCTCTGGGACCCTCGCCCAAGGCCATCGCGGCCATGACGAAAGCGCTCCAGGAAGCGCACATCTATCCGGACGGTTTCGGCTACAAACTGCGCGCCGCCATCGCGGAGAAATTCAACGTAGGCATCGGCCAGGTGGTGCTTGGCAACGGCTCCAATGAGATCATCGAATTCATCGGGCATGCCTTCCTAAGACCAGGCGACAACATCATCACGGCAGAACACGCCTTCGTAGTATACAAACTGATGGCCACGCTCTTCGGAGCAGAGACCATTGAGGTGCCCGACCCAGGCTTTGTTCACGACTTGGACGCCATGCTCGCGGCGGTGACGCCGAACACAAAAGAGCTTTTCATCGCCAATCCCAACAATCCCACCGGCACCATGGTGACCATGGAAGCCCTGGAGCGTTTCATGGACAAGGTGCCGGATCACGTCACGGTGGTCATCGATGAAGCCTATTACGAGTTCGTCCCGAACCCTCCCGACACCATGAAGTTCGTGCGGGAAGGCCGGAACGTCATCCTGCTGCGCACCTTCTCGAAGATCCAGGGTCTCGCGGGCCTGCGGATCGGCTACGGCATCGGACCGGACGAACTGATCAGTGTGCTCCACAAAACCCGTCAGCCCTTCAATGCCAATTCCATCGCCCAAGCCGGTGCCGTGGCAGGCCTGCAGGATGACGAGCACCAGACGCGAACCCGCCAAGTCACGGATGAAGGCCGCCGCTACCTTGAAAGCGAGTTCGCCGCACTCGGCCTGGAATACGTGCCGAGCTACGCCAACTTCGTGCTGGTTAAAGTCGGCGACGGCAATGCCGTCTTCGACAAGCTATTGAACAAAGGCCTCATCGTCCGTGCCATGGCCGAATACAAACTGCCCGAATGGATCCGCATTTCCGTCGGCACCATGGATCAGAACCGGCGCTGCATGGCGGCGCTTCGGGAGGTCTTGGAGAAGTAGTTTCCTTTTTCAGAACAATAACGGTCGCAACACCAGGCGTCACCGCCCACATTCCATGACCACAGGCCTGATAATCGAGACGGCCCTGCTAATATTTGAGAAAAGTGTTCCTGTTGATGCCGAAAAAACGAGTGACGGCATCAAGGGTAAAGTGGGGCGGTGGGTTCTCCTGATGCCATTGTTCGGAGTGCTGGGTTTTGTTGGATTCGCAGTGCTATCGCAGGATGTTGAAATCGCTGAAGGTTTTGTGACTTACGCTCTGTATGCGATGGCAGCCATCATATCGTTGCTCGGGGTGAAAATGGCGACCTTCACCGTGCGGTCCAATGCGGACAGCATTTCATCGGGAAGTCTCATTACTCCGAGAAGGCAAATCAGGTGGCATGAGCCCTTCGCGATCGTGCTTGGACCTGATCAAAAGGCCTTCTCTTTGATCCAGCAAGACAGCCACATCAGAATCAGTCGGATGGTTTCCGGTTATCAGGACTTTCTTGCGCTTGCCGTCAAACAATACGAGAAAAACCCTGTATCTTGAGAACACCCAACCCGCGATCAATCTACGCAGGTTTTACTTTTCAACTCGCCTCGCACCGCTCATTCTCACACTCCCATGTCCAACGCCGCCAAAAAACTGATTAACGATCCCCTCGCCTGTGCTGACGACCTCTTCGATGGTCTCGTCTTCGCCTACGACGGCGCGGCCCGCAAAGTAGGCTCCCGTTCCATCGTCATGAATGATCTGCGGCCGGATGCACCCGCCCTCCTGATCGGCGGCGGTGCGGGCCACGAGCCGATCTATCACGGCCTCGTCGGCAAAAACATGGCGGATGGCGCTGCCGTTGGCGATATCTTCGCCGCTCCCCCACCGGACATCGTGCTCGAGGCTTCTCAGGCCGTGAATCGCGGCAAAGGCGTTCTCTATCTCTACGGCAACTACGCCGGCGACGTGATGAACTTCGACATCGGCGCGGAACTGGCCGCTGAAGAAGGCATCGAAGTGAAGACGGTTATCATCGCAGACGACATCTGTTCGGCTCCTCCCAGCGAGAAAAACAAACGGCGCGGCGTTGCTGGCCTTGTGCCGGTCGTGAAACTGGCTGGCGCAGCAGCTGCCACGGTCGACACTTTGGACGAACTGGCCCGCATTGCACAGAAAGCCGTGGACCACACCCGCAGCGTCGGTGTCTCCACCAAGCCCGGCAGCATTCCAGCCACAGGTCAGCCCACCTTCGAATTGGCTGACGACGTGATCGGTCTCGGCATGGGCATCCATGGAGAGAAAGGCGTCGGCCTGATCCCCATGTGCACCGCGCATGAACTGACCATCAAGATGCTCGACATCCTTTTCGCCGACGACCTTGAGTTGAACGCCGGTGATGAAGTAGTGTTCTTTGTGAACAGCCTTGGCTCCACGCACATGATGGAGCTACTCATCATGCTGAAGTCGGCCCGTCCTTATCTCGATGCGAAGGGCATCAAGGTGCATCAGACCATCGTGGACAGCATCGTGACCTGTCAGGAGATGGCCGGTGTTTCATTCACTGTTACCAAGCTCGACCCCGAGCTAAAGGCTCTCTGGGACATGCCCTGCTCCAGCGTGGGTTACACGAAGCTCTGATCTTACTCGCCTAGAGGCGATCGATCCTTTCTAAGCCTGTGGCGTAAACGGCCACAGGCTTTTTCGTCAGGTCATCGCTCGCCTACTCGCCAAGGTAGAACAGACAAGTGGCTTGAGATGAATGAGGTAAATCGCTTCTTAGTTCCGATTCACGTTCAAATGAGAGTCGTTACCCGTGCTCACATAGGCGCCAATAGAACCACCCACATTTTGCGGCTTTTGGCCTCCGGCGGTGCCGGCACTGAATTGAACCCCGTCATCTTTCTCCTTGGACGCGGAGGCACTCTGAGAAGCGCTGCTGCATTGACACAACATCGTGGCGCACAAAGCGGCGGCGAGGAATAGGACGGTGGATTTGGAAGTGATCTTCATATCTCTGAGATGGAGTTGTTGGTTGTGAAGTCGCAGCAGGGAGGTTCCACTTTGACCTCTTTGGATGTGGGTCGACCCGGTTCTGTGACAGGCTCAACGAAAAAAACTCAGCTCAATCTCGCTGACACCCGATCCGTGTTCACGATATCCAGGCAGGCAATCTCGGGCGGGCAGCAGAAGCGGATATGCTGATCGACCGTCCCAACGCCGCGATTCACATACAGCCGCAGATTTTTTACCTGGTAAAATCCAGCTTCATACTTCTTCCCGTGAGAGGGCAAGACCAAGGCGCCATAGCCGGGTATGCGAACCTGACCGCCATGAGTATGGCCGGAACATTGCAGCACAGCTCGCGAATCCTCAGACACGTAATCTGCATGGTCCGGCTCATGCATAAGCACGAGAGGCCTGTCGTCACGTGACAAGTTCTTGGCCGCCGCCAGCCAGGAGGGGCGGCCTCCCCAACCACTTTCCAATCCTACGATAACCGCCTCGCCATCCTGCACCGGTACCCGGGCATGCTGATTGGCCAAGACGTCAATGCCCGACGATTCCAAAGCCTTGCGCACAAGATGCGGTTGATTCCAGTGATCGTGATTGCCAAGGCACGCAAAGACGCCAGACTTTGCCTTCAAACCGCCCAAGACTTCAGCGAGTTCCTCAACTCGTTTGCTGGTCCCAGTCACGAAGTCGCCGGTCAGGAAGACCAAATCCGGATTGAGCGTGTTCGCACGTTGAACATACCTTTCCGCGAAATCCACTTCATAGAGCGGATCAAAATGAAAATCGGAGAGGGTGACGAGCCGCATCTTTGAAGGCCCCGCCTTGCCCAGCTTTAGCGCCGTATCACGACGTTCTACCGTAAGTCGATGCCGCTCCCATCCTCCATAGGTATATGCCCCGGGAGCCGCCCCCAGCAAAGCTGGTGCGAGCAACAATCGATATTTGGCAAGGAAGGCTCGTCGGGAGACAGGAGGCATGCAGGGCGTTTCACGAAGCAACTGACATTCCAAATCTTGGAATCGCTCAATTCTTGTTCCCTACGCACCAGAGCGCATGCTCCGTGCGGATGAGCAGATTGGAACCTGCCACAGCATAACTTGCCAGAGACTTGTCGTCTAGATCATTGCGGGATAGCACTGTGAGTTGCTTGCCAGGCTTCAGCACATACCCCACCCCCTGCTCATCCTGAATGTATATCTTTCCATCGGCATAGAGAGGCGAAGACGATGTCGCCCGACTTACTCTTTCCTGCCAGTGAAGCTCACCAGATTTAGCATCCACACAGGAAACCATTCCGTTGTCAGCGACCATGTATAGCTCGTCTCCGATGACCAGCATGGACGGCGTCAGCGGCGCGCCTTTTGTCATGGTCCAGGCCACATGCGTGTCGGTCACATCCCCTTTCCCATCGGCACGGATCGCCATCGCGGTAGCTCGATCATATCCCGTGCTCAGGAACACCATGCCGTGAGCGAAGACGGGACGCGGCACCACGGAGTAGCCGTCATAGCGCACACGCCAGATGTCTTTTCCCGTTGCTGGATCCAGTGCCATCACCACATTGCTTCCCGGGCTGATCACTTGCTTTACACCGTTCACTTCCACGACCAGCGGCGTGCAGAATGAAAATGACTTCTTGGCCTCCACTCCGCGCTTCGTCTGCCAGAGCACATTGCCATTATTGATATCCAGTGCCGCGACAAATGGATCGCTCTGCGCGTCCGCCGCAAAGATGAGCGCATTGCCCACGATGACTGGGCAACCGCCATTGCCATGCACGGGCCGGTACGAAAGCTTTTGGCTCTTCCAGATTATTTTGCCCTCAGCATCCATGCAGACGGTACCAAAGTGACCGAAGTGCGCGTAGATCCGGCCATCTTGAAAAACGGGCGTAGGGCTTGCATAGCTGTTCTTCTGATGCACGCCCTGCGAGAATGGCGCATCGAGGGAGAACACCTCCTCATCCCAGATGACTTTGCCGTCGGCCGCATTCACCGCCAGGACTCGCAGGGAGTACTTGTCCTTCAAGTCCGCGGAGTTGCGTGAGCCTACCGCATTGGTCAGGTAGATCCGATCGCCAGCCACGATGGGAGAAGACCAGGCCCGCCCAGGCAGCTCCGCCTTCCACGTGATGTTACGCTGCTGATCCCAGATCGTAGGTAGATTCACGGCCGTCGAGTGACCGTCCCTTGCCGGTCCCCGGAACTCGGGCCAATCTTCTGCACGAACATTTGTCACCCCCAAAACCAAAACAGTGCTGATGCCTGCCAGGACCCGGCCACAAAGTGGCAGGTGGGAGTGAGTAGATAGGCTCGGCGTATTCATATGGCGTGCGAGAGACGTGTTAACGATGCAGGGTAAAGACGCCGTCAGGAGGGCAGCTATTTCATCCGCAATTAACGTGGCGTTGCCACCATCAGACTAGTGGTGGACGGAAGCGTGAGATAACCAATCCCGAAATTGATCGGCTGAGCGCCATTGTCTGGATTCAGATAGGCAGATCGCAGATCGGTTTGCTCATACTCCTGGAAGATATCCAGCGTCCTTTGATAGTTGCCGTAGAGCTGCGTGCGCCAGCCATGCGTGGCGAACTCGCGATACGGGATGCCGCTGGGATCCTGCACAATCCCGATGGAGCGGGAGAAAATGAACTCACGCACATTGGAGAAATACGGTTCGTGCATGAGATAGCTGGCGCTCTTGGCAAAGGCTGCGGGACGACCCAGGCTGGCTGCGAAACGCAAAAATGGCCCATCCCGCCGGCAGGCTCCATCGCCCAGATCCTGAGTGAAGTAGAAAAGCCGTTTTGACTGACCCGAAGCACCGCGGAAACGAATGAGCAGGCCGGGCACCGTTGCTTGCGCCGCGGGAAGGATCACCGGCGAGCCGGAACCATCCAACCGTACAGCATTGATGGACTCCACCACATGACCCGTCCTCGCAAGAAAGACGAGGAAGACTGGCAGCACACCACGGAAGCGCGTTGCCTGGAAGTCCTGCCGCATCTCTTTGGTAATGAAATAGGAATACTGAAGAAGATTGTCCAACCCACCGACAAGGCCTTGCAATCCACTATTCACATCCCCTTCTGACAGCGTCTTCCACTCTGGAAGAGGCTCACACCCTTCCAGCCCGCACATCAGATAAGTTTCCGCATTCGGAAAGAACAAGTGGGCAAAGAGAAAGTCGGGACCGGAAAACGGATAAAAAACACTGTTTGCCCCCTGCAACTTTCCGAGATGCGTGCCCGCCCATGCAGCGACGGGGTGTCCATGCCGGGCGCTGAATTCATTGAAAAGACCGTTCATGCTTTGCGCATGGCTTCTCCAGGCCGGCCGCTCACGCACTTCCGCGAAGGCATTCTGCCCGGTCAAGGCTGGCAGTCCTGCCAGCACCCGTGCGACATCATTCAACGCCGCTGACTGCGATGGCACATTCAGCGCCAGCGGCGTGGGGAAAAGTTCGCTATCGCCTGCGGGCTGCGCCCGTTGAATCTCCGTCGATCCAGAGGTGTCGGATAGCTGGCATTGGGTGAGGGTGAGGAGGCCGAAGGCTGCGGCGCCAGTAAGAGAAAGGTTGCGGAGGATTTTCAGGGGCGGCATGGCTGCGGATACTAGCAGCGTCCGCGCCGTGGGAAAGCGCTTTGCGCATGCGATTGTAAACCGGCACGGTTGCGTGGGCATACCACCAATGCTAGGAAGCGGGCATGAGTGAGTCCGGCGGCAGACAGCAGCAGCATGTATCCATCGCAGCAGCCACCGCCATCGTGGTAGCCACCATGGTCGGCACCGGCGTCTTCGTCATGGCAGGTTACCAGGTGCAATTCATACCCTCAGGCTTCCCCGTCCTCATGCTTTGGGTGTTGGGCGGCATCGCCGCTCTTTGTGGTGTGTTTTGCTATGCGGAGCTCGCCACGATGATGCCGCGATCCGGTGGGGAATATCACCTGCTGGGGAAAGCTTATCATCCGCTCGTGGGATTCCTGGCCGGCTGGGTTTCCATCACTGCCGGGTTCGCCGCACCTATTGCCGCAGGAGCCAAACTTTTCGGCAGTTACTCGGAACGCGTGGTGCCTCAGGTTAATGGCACCGTCCTTGCCGTGTGCCTGATCTTGGGCATTACGATCATCCAGTTGGGCAGGATCAAGCTCATTGATCGCTTTCAGATTGCTTCCACCATCATTAAGGTACTCCTCATCCTGGCTTTCGTGGCGGGAGCGCTTTGGATGGGGAGCGGGCACTGGAATTTGCTGGCTCCCAAGGCAGGCGATTCGGATTTATTTCTCACGACGTCTTATGCCGGCTCCCTGATTTATGTGATGTACGCCTATACGGGCTGGAATTGCGCCGTGTATGTGGCTGGCGAAATGCAGAACCCGAAGCGTGATCTGCCAAAGGCGCTTGTGCTCGGAACCATCATCGTCATGGCTCTCTACCTGGCATTAAATGCGGTCTACCTGGTCTTTGCCCCCTGGAGTGAAATCGCAGGGAAGGAATTCGTGGCGATTGTCGCGGGCGACCAAATATTTGGGCCGACTGGCGGTGTCTTTGTCGCTGTGGTCATTGCTTTGGGACTGATCCCTCACGTCAATGCCCTGCTTCTTGCAGTCACTCGTGTGATGAGCGTCGTTGGCGAGGACGAACCCATGCTGCGCTGGTTCAACAAGAAGAACCGGGCGGGTGCTCCCTGGCTTTCAGTCATTCTGATCGCCGCGATGGCACTCACACTGATGAGCAACGCCAAATTCAGCGAACTGGTCGAGTATATTCAGGTGCTCCTGCAACTGTGTGCCTTGCTCGCAGTGCTGGCAGTGCCTTGGTTGAGATTCAAGCTGCCGAAAGCGGAGCGCCCGTTTAAGACGCCGCTCTATCCCCTGCCCCCAATTATCTTTTCTGCGGTCACGCTCTGGATCTTCTATTCCATGATCAAGAAGAGTCCGGCGGTTAGCCTTTGGTGCGCCATCACGGTCGGGGTCGGAGTGATCCTTTATTTCCTCTGCCGCGTCTACGCGGGCAAAAATCCGGACTCTCCCAAATCTTAGAACGGCGGCCGCTTCGCTTGAGCGGACTTTTACCATTGGAGGGCCTTCTGTTTGATGGCCCCAAAGCTGCAACATCGTGGTCGCAGCATTATTTAACGGAAATAATCATCGCCAGACGCTCTCCTCAGCGCCGGGCAAACCGATATTTCACAATGCAACCAGCGGAAAAGCCTTCCACTGGAGAGAACTGGCTTTTTAGATCACTGCAGCTGGTCCGCGGTAGGTGCTCACGAAGGTATCCACGTCGTGGCTGCTGGACTCGTTCATGGCTTCTGCCACACGATCCTGCAAGGCCCCGCGAAGCTTGCCCACGAGCTCAATGCCCTTGGTCGTGATGCTGACCATCACTTTGCGGCGGTCATCAGCAGCGTGCATGCGCTCCACATAACCCAGCTTTTCCAGACGATCTACCAAGCCGGTGGCCGCTGCGGTGCTGTGACCCATTTTCCGCGCAATATCGGTCATGGTCAGTTCCCGTGAGGCACTCAGGTAGCTGAGCAGATAAAACTGGGCGAAGGAAATATTCCCACGGCTCAGGTCTTTGGAAAGATTCAGCAGAAATTCTCTCTGGCTGAACAAAATGAAGTCCGCGATCTTTCCCGGTTCCTTCATTGAGGGTGCTTTGGTTCCGTTAGGCGTTGCCATAGAAGTGAGAGTTAACGATTTGATGAACAACCTTTGATAGAGGTCGGGATAACCTTAATAGACTGACTCGTAAAATTCAAGGAAAATTTTCTAGTAATCATAGAATTCACAAAATAATGGCTTTCGCGCACGTGTCTATAATTAACTCATGTGGATTATCAACCGCCCACCGCAGGAAATCAAGGCCCAAAAGCATCATTTTTAAAAAAACTCTTAAGAATGACTTTAGTTAATGATTCACATACCTAAAAGATTTTACGTATCCCTCGGTCACTTTTTCCTTCTCGTTCTTTCCGCCAAGCCAAAAAATTGGCTCCGCAGCAAACTGCGGAGCCAACCAAATTAATGACGCTTAAGTTACCTTCTCCGATTAATTCCAACCGTGGGCGTCACGCACTTTGATCATGGTGGCAAGGATGGTGTTCCAGGTTTGCGGGGTTTCGAGCACCGCGTTGGGGAACATGCAACCATCCCAACAGATGTGCTGAATGCCACGGGAGGCGGCATCTTTCAGCCAGTAGCCGGAAGCTGCCGTGATATCGAGCTTGCCATTAGGATCATCCGCCTGGCAATGACGCCCGGTTTTGTCATGGGATCCCGTGCCGTGCACGGTTCCGTCGTTTTGCGCGACGTGGAAATCAAACGTCCACGGACGCAGCGCGTCGGTCAGGGTCGTATAGGCTGCGTTGAATTCCTCCTGCGTGTAGCCTTCCTGAAGAAGAGCGTGCTCGGGGGAATTGTACCCCAGCAGATAAAGATAGGTGTGAGCCAGGTCAGCTTGGAAGCCGACGGTTTTTGGCATCCCCACCGCCTCCAGAGTGTCCAGCATGGCACGCCAGGAATGCATGCCACCCCAGCAGATTTCACCTTCAGCCGCCAGACGTTCGCCATGGTCAGCGGCGATCTTGCCAGCAGCACGGAAAGTGTCGGCAATCTTTTTGGTATTGCCTGCCGCGTCTTCCGCCCATTGGGAAGGACCACCGGCGGAGTCGATCCGGATGACGCCATATTTGCGGACGCCATGCTCGTTCAACACATGCGCGATGTGGCAGGCTTTCTCCACTGCGAGGACAAATTTCTCCTGGTCTTCCTTGGTGCCGAAGGCGGTGCCACCGACGGTGCCCGGCCAGACTGGCGCTACGAGGGAGCCAACTTTCAGTCCGTGGCCTGCGATCTTATCGGCCATGCGGCGGATATCGTCATCTTCGGCGAAGGGATCCGTGTGCGGATGAAATAGGAACAGGTCCACACCCTCAAACTTCTGGCCATTTACCTCCGCATTGACGGTAAGTTCAAGCATGCGATCGAGGCTGATCGGCGGGTGATCCGTGTCGGGTTCCTTGCCGACGAGACCGGGCCACATTGCGTTATGCAGTTTCGGTAGTGTGTTTGCCATGTTCGTTAGGTTTGCGATTGAAATGGAATGAAATTATCCGGCGCAGGATAAAGAGACCGCCGGGAAAAGCACGCATAAAATCTGTCTGCGAACCTGGGACTCTTGCCCCCTCCCCTCATCACGGAATTCGCGTTAGCGTCCGCGCGCCATCCACCCTTCCGCCACGCGTTCCACGACCCAGACTTGGTTGTCGGTCTGCGGGTTTTCAGGGAAAGAGAGAGTGAGTATAAGGGGAATAGCCTGCCCCATGGACTGCCGCATCACGAACTCCATTTCCCGTCCCATGGAAGTCGCACGGCTGTAATAGGCAAAGATGGGAGGAGACTCGTCCAGCAAAGGATCGGCCAGCTTCAGGCAACTCAGCGACTTGTCGGCGGCAAACGCCCCGCCAAAGAACTCGTCCTTCATCGCCAAAACGCGAAACAGCACCGGCCGCGAAGGTTTTTCCTTCATGAATTCCGCCCAACTCATTTCCCCGTAGATGACAAAACTGGCCCAATCCACATAGAACTCCCCCGAGGGCACGCTCCCTACCGTCATTTTCCTTTTGGCCCCATCAGCCAAGGTGACATCGAAGACATATACACCCATCACCTGACTGGTATCACCCAGTGGCATGATCGCATCATACGCGATGGGACCGGCCGGATGCTTTTCGTAATACGCCTTAATCTTCTCTTCCATCAGAGAGCGGTCGCGTACCACATTGAGGCGGTCCTGAACATTTTCTGCTTCCAGGAATTTCATGGCTCGTTGCGTGGCAGTCTTCAAAGCTACCGCTGCATCGTTCTCTCCGAGGCCAAACGGATTGGGATCCAGCTTCGCCTTTTTAAGTCCTTTTTCACGCTGCGAAGGTAATGTCTCGGGAAGGATGACAGGGTCTGCCGCGCTCACTTCCTCGGTCTGCCCTCCGATCAGATCGCCGATGGCCTGCCACCATTTCAGATAGTTGCCTGCCACCGCCAGCACAATGAACAGCGAGACCACAATGAACCCAATGCGCAGACGGCGGGCGCTGTCGATCACCTCCGGATCAAATGCGAGCCGCTTTTGAATATCGCCCTCCAGAGACCGCGGCAAATCGTCATCTCCTGCCGTGTTTTCGTCCGGCACCTCCTCCACCTTCGTGAGCAGGGCCTTGCGTTTCAGACCCTGAGCCTTCGTGGTGAACTGCAGCATGATCGTCTGGTGACACTCCGGGCACTCGCGAGAGCGTGTCACAGACGTCACCTGCAATTCGACAGGCTTTTCACAATGGGGGCAAGTTAGGCGCTTGAGGGGCATGAGACGCGACGTCTTCGAAAATCTAAAATGGGGTGACGAGTATAGACCAAGCCCTCCCCCGCGAAAGCGCAAAGTCCTGCGCTTTTAACTTTCAACTTTCAGCTCCCGGCCATCGACTCTACACTTCCCCATGCCGAAACGAATCGCTCTCTTCGGAGGCAGCTTCAACCCACCTGGATTGCATCATCGGCAGATTGCGGAAATGCTCGCAAGCGAGTTTGACGAGGTCCGCGTCATTCCGTGCGGCCCGCGACCGGACAAACCTGAAACTGGGAACGTCGATTCCGTTTTCCGGGCGGCTCTTTGCGACATCACTTTCAGGAAAATGCCACGAGTAGTCGTTGATCTGTTCGACCTGGAACAAGACGTCTTTACTCGCAATCACGAACTGGAAGATCGCTTCGCACCTGAAGGCGAAGTCTGGCACGTTGTGGGGGCGGACTGGCTTACCGGGGGCGCGCGCGGAGAATCAGCGATTCATACCGGCTGGGAGAATGGCCCGGAGCTCTGGCATCGCAGCCATTTTGCCGTGCTGACTAGGCCCGGCCATGAACTTAATCACGGGGATCTGCCACCTCAGCATCAACTCTTCCCCATAGATTTGCATGGCTCTAGCACGATCATCCGGCAATTCCTGCTTCATCAGACCAGTGCTGCGCATCTGCTGACGCTGGAAGCTGCTCGTTACATCGACCGCTACGGATTATACCGTGGCAACAATCCCGCAACGTGGTCTCGCGGCTCCCTGGCGGATTTCCGCCACTTACCTGCAGCCGACGAGACGAATCCGAAGGCCGTCGCATGGTCTGAAGATGTCGCCTCGTCCCAAAGTGCCTCTCATCCCGACTACATCCTGACCCTAGGCGGCGACGGATCCATGCTCCGGACCATTCGGCAACACTGGCGGGAACGCCTGCCGTTCTTCGGGGTGAATGCCGGCACCCTCGGGTTTCTGATGAACGCACCTGAGGCAGTCTTCAACGAAGCTTTCCCGCCGGTGGACGTGATCTTCCGCCTTCTGCCGATGCTCTATGTGGAATTTGAGGACGCCGAAGGTCGCGTCTTCACGGACTACGCTTTCAATGATGCTTGGGTGGAACGTCTCACCAGCCAAAGCGCATGGTTGGAGGTCTTGGTCAATGGTGTACCCCGGCTTCCCAAAATCATCGCGGATGGCGTGTTGGTATCCACGGCGGCCGGCTCTACTGCCTATGCCAGAAGCATGGGTGCCTCCCCTCTCCTCGCGGATACGCCAGCCTGGTTGGTCGTCGGGTCCAATGTCCAGGAACCGGCCCAGTGGAAAAGCGCACTCCTCTCCACGGACAGCCAGGTGAGCCTGCGGAACTTATCCCCCGAAAAACGGCCCGTGACTGCTTATGTGGATGGTATTGAGCGCGGTGTCGTGCAACGCATCCGCGCCAAGCAAAGCCGGGCGGCCACCGTCGAACTGGTCTTCCTCACCAGCCATGACATGGCTGAAAAGATCGCGGACATTCAGTTCCTCACGAAGGGAAATCCACCGGGGCCTCTCACTTTCTGAAGATGAAATACACCGCTCCGCACATGCAGAGCGCCGCCCACAGGTAGTCCCATTTCAAAGACTGCTTCATATAAAGAAGCACGAATGGCACGAACACCGTCAGGGTAATCACCTCCTGCAGGATTTTGAGCTGCGGCAGCGACAATGACCGACTGCCAATACGGTTTGCTGGCACCTGCAGCATGTATTCAAAAAAGGCGATACCCCAGCTAATCATCGCGGCGATGAACCACGCCTTGCCTTTTAGATCCTTCAGGTGAGCGTACCACGCGAAAGTCATGAAGACATTCGAAAGGGTGAGCAGACCTACGGCCTGCCAGAGTGAAGGATCTTTGATCATGCTGGGCAAAGTCAGCATGGTATCGCGTGAACTCACGCCAGATGCAAGGCCAGCGATAGGCGCAGCCCCAACTACACGGTGCGCATTCCCATTTCCTTGAGCTTTGCCTCCGTTTCCTTCCATGTCACCTCGTGCGGAAGCCGCTTGGATAATGCGGCCACGGCACAAGTCACCCCTGCCGTCTCTCCCATGGCCACGGCATTGCCTGTGACCCGGTAACTGGAGTGCGCAATGAAATCACCACTGATGCACCGCCCCGCCATCATCAGCCCGTCCACATCCTTCGCGACCAGGGCCCGCAGCGGAATGTCGTACGGCAGCATCTTAATCTCCTTCGGCATGATGGCCGCTTGCTTGTTGTGATCAGCGCTCAAGGCATGCACGTCGATCCCGAACGTTACACGCGTCACCGCATCTTCATGCCGCGCTCCTTTGGCAAGATCATCCTGCACAACGGTATAGCGCCCTCTGATACGGCGACCATCACGCACCCCGATTTGCTCGGCTGTCGCAACGATTTGAATCCCATCCCATGCTCCACCTAATGCCCGCAGTCCGGCCACCATCTTGTTCATCTCTGCCCGCGCACGAACCGTGGCAGCCGTAATCTCGGCAGCATCCCACGCTTTGATCCCATACTCATGATTCATCATGGCGAAGATCAGGTTATCCCGCACATGCCACATGGTAGGTGAAGCATAAGAGGGAAAGTGCCCGGTACCCACAATCGCGTCTTTGATGCGCTTCTTCTTCTCTCCGTCAGTGTTCTCCCCGGGCTTCGGCGAGCCAAAGCGCACAAACTCCCTCAAGGCCTCCACATCCTTCACCACCAGCAGAGCATTGAGCGACATCGGCTGGCAGGGACAATCCTCAGACATCCCAGTCTCGAACGCACAACCCGCCTGATAACCCAGATCTCCATCACCCGTGGTATCAATAAAAGTCGGAGCTCTCCAGGCCTGCCGGCCTGATTTCGACTCCGTGACAATCGTAGTAAGCCGGTTGCCTTCGCGAAAGGCTCCGCAGACCTTCGTGTGATACTGAAACTTCACGCCCGCTTCCAAGCACAATTCTTCCAGCAACATCTTGAGCGCTTCGGGATCGTAGCAAAAGCGACTTGTACTCTTCGACTTCGCTCGCGCATCACGCGCGTCCAGCTTCTCCCTCAACTCTTTGGCAAACCCCGGTTTATTGAAGTCCAGGAAGTAGCCCAGCAATCCCGCCGTCCAAATCCCACCGAGGCAGCCTCGCCACTCAAACAGCCGCACCTTGGCACCGGCTCGCGCCGCACAAATCGCCGCTGCCACCCCCGCCGGCCCTGCTCCGCAGACGATGACATCCGCGTCGTCAGTCAGTGGAATGTCCCGCGCAGGTTCACTGAATTGCCCTTCTTTCCCCGGCAAAGATTCAGCGGCAGCTTCCAGTGAAGTCTGACTCGCCGCACCTCCAGCGAGCGCTGCGGAAAGGAAATGACGTCGGGAAAAAGAGTTGCTCACCCACGGATTACGCCATGGATGAACACCACTTATCAAAAGATGCGGCGCACCTTCGACCCTCGAAGTCAGCTCAGCATCCGGTTCACCGCACTGACAACGGCTTTAATGGAGGCCAACTCAATATTGGTGTCCACCCCCGCTCCCCATTTCGAGGAAGCATCTTCCGTCTTGCGGACTTGGATATAAGAAATGGCCGAGGCCTCGGAACTGACCCCAAGCGAGTGCTCGGTATACGCGGTGACAGAGAAAGGCGGGCAACCATTTGATACCATGGCATCGACGAAGGCGGCAATCGGACCGTTGCTCTCCCCTACCACTTGCATCTCTTTACCCTGATGAGTCAGGCTGGCGCGGCAACGGAAGGTTCCGGTGGTTCCATCAGCATGGAAATGTTTCAATGAATAGGGCTCGCTCCGATCCACATACTCACTCCAAAACATCGCCTTCAACTCGGTTGCGCTGACTTCGCGCCCGAGCCGATCTACTTCCAAATTTGCCAAGGGACCAAACTCGCGTTGCAGCGCCTTTGGCAGTTCAATGCCAAACTCGGCCTCCAGAAGATAAGCCACCCCGCCTTTACCGGACTGGCTGTTCACGCGGATCACCTCGCGGTATTCGCGACCGATGTCGTTCGGATCAATGGTCAGGTACGGTACGTCCCAATGGCCGTCCGTGCCTGAAATCGCGCTAAGGCCTTTCTTGATCGCATCCTGATGCGATCCGCTGAAAGCCGTGAAAACCAACTCGCCTGAATAAGGTTGGCGCGCGGGAATCGTCATGCCGGTGCACCGCTCATAAACCTCACGAACCGCATTCATGTTGGAGAAATCCAACTTCGGATCAATGCCATGCATATAGAGATTCATGGCCACTTGGACAATGTCCAGGTTACCCGTGCGCTCTCCATTGCCGAACAAAGTCCCTTCCACGCGATCTGCTCCCGCCAGCAACCCCAATTCCGTGGCGGCAGTACCGGTGCCACGGTCATTGTGAGTATGCAGACTGATGATCAATGAGTCTCGATTCCTGATGTTCCTGCACATCCATTCGATCTGATCCGCATAGACATTAGGCCCGGCGACTTCGACCGTGTCCGGCAAATTCAGGATCATCCTTTTCTCTGGCGTCGGTTGCCATACATCCATGACGGCTTCAGATATCTCCTTCGCAAACTCGACCTCAGTTGCCGAAAAACTCTCTGGCGAATACTGCAAGGTGACCTGCGCCCCCTTATCCACCAAACGATGGATACGATCCTGGATAAAACGCGCTCCATTGACAGCGACCTGGATGATCTCCGCTTTGTCCATCCCGAACACATAACGACGCTGCGCCGGAGACGTGGAGTTGTACAAATGGATGATGACCTTCTTAGCGCCTTCCAGTGACTCGACTGTGCGTTCGATCAAATCTTCGCGCGCCTGCACCAGACATTGAATTGTCACATCATCCGGAATACGGCCATGTTCGATCAAGCTGCGGTTGAAGGCGAACTCAGTATTGGACGCTGAGGGAAACCCGACTTCGATTTCCTTGAAGCCACACTTCACCAGCGTGTCAAAAAGCTCCAGCTTCTGGGAAACATTCATCGGCACGGCGAGCGCTTGATTCCCATCGCGCAGATCCACACTGCACCAGATGGGCGCCTTGGTTGCAACTTGGGAGGGCCACTTCCGGTCTGGCAAATGCACAGGCGGAAAAGGGCGGTATTTCTGGGAAGGAATAGCTAACATGGAACGGGAAAGAGGCTGAAAATTGAGGGGTAGAGACAAAACAAGGAATCCACGCGCCTGCAAGGCTGGGATTTGGATTGGTTCGGGCGACCGGGCGGCTTTTGCCCCCCAAAAACGTGGTGAGCGAAATCAGCGGGCCGCCAATCCTAGGAGCAGGAGGCGGGAGCTAAGAAGCAGGCTGATGGGCGTGTTCGCTACCATGACAATGCGCCAAGCCTATCCATCACGCGGCAGATGTCCAGCCAAAAATGCGCATCCTATTCCACGTCGTCTCCCACTTCCGTCATCCGTTGCATCGGCAGTTTGTCGAACGCCGGTTTCGCATGACTATCTTCGGGATGAATGATCGTTTCTAAATGGCGCTTCGTCGCCAAAAACTCAGGTGATCGCAATTGATCATGATCCCTGGGCCTTGGCACTGGCACTTCTACCACTTCCCGCACACGCCCCGGTCTGGGATCCAGCACAAGAATCCGGTCCGAGAGGAAGATGGCCTCATCAAGATCATGCGTGATGAAGAAAATCGTGATGTCGATGTTCTTCCAAATCTGCAGAAGATATGCCTGCATCTGTTGCCGCGTTTGCGGATCCAGCGCGCCAAACGGTTCATCCATCAGCAGGATGCGCGGCCCGTTGGCCAGAGCCCTCACAATCGCAGCCCGCTGCTTCATCCCACCACTCAACTGATGGGGATACGAGTCTTCAAATTTCTCCAGTCCTACCAGTCCCAACCACTGACGGGCCTCCGCTTCATTGGTGGACCGGTCCTTGCCCGCCATGCGCGGCCCGAACATCACGTTCTCCTTCACCGTCAGCCAGGGAAACAGCGTGTAACTTTGGAAGACCATGCCCCGATCCTGGCCTGGGCCGGTCACCGGCTTGCCATCTACCAGCACCTGACCCTCGCTCGGCGTTTCCAGACCGGCCAGGATGCGGATCAGCGTGGACTTCCCACAGCCGGATTGTCCCAACACACACATGAATTCACGTCGATGCACATCCAGATTGATGTTCTGTAGGGCAACCACTTCTCCCGCCTTGGAATGAAAGCGTTTATATAGTCCAGAGATCTGCAGCAGATGCGGACGAGCTTTCAGCCGGTCAAAACGGGACCGCACCTCAGGGGATTGCTCGTGATAGGAAAGATCGGCGATCATGCGTAGGAGACGATTAGATTCGATTTAGTTCGTGTCGCTACAGGCCTGCTTATTCACTGTCGTCAGTGTGGCGGGAAGATCTTCGTCAGAGTCCTCAGCCTTCGCCGTGGAAGCCTCTTGGTTCAAGGCGGAAGCTTGTTCGGTACCCGCAGGTGCAGGGAACTTTGTATCGGACGCTCTCCGCAACATCCCCGCGAGCTTGCCATACATCTTACCGAGCAATCCTTGCGCAGGATGCTCCATCCACGGGAAGAAGTATCGACTTAGGAAGCCTAGGATTTGGTCCATGATGAAGCCGGAAAGGCCGATCATCAGGATCGCCGGATAGACAATCTCAAATTGGAACCGTCGGCCATGCGTGTCGATGACTTCGGCCAGCCCGCTCTTGAACCCAAGCAGTTCTGCGATCACCAGCCAAGTCCACGCAGTGCCAAAGAGCAGCCGAAGGTCATTGTAAAGATTCGGCAGTATGCCGGGGATCACCACACTCGTGACCAACTGCCGCTGATTCGCACCCAACGTCTGCGCTGCTTCCAGAAGCGAACCATCAAGGCGTCGCGTAGTCTTGGCAATCATGAGCACAGCCCCTGGCAAGGTACCCAGACACACGAGCATGAGCTTAGGTCCCAACTCAAGACCAAAGATGGCCATCAGCACCACTCCGAAGGCAGGCGCCGGCATGTAGCTGAAGAAATTCACAAAAGGCTCAAAGAGCTTCGAGAAGAAGTCATAGGTCCCGGCCAGAACACCGAGAGGTACCGCGATGATCACCGCGAGCAGAAAGCCCAATACAATGGTGCGCCATGACTCTCCATATCGTTCCAATAAAGTCTTCCTTTCCCCGCCTTCATCATTGGCCGCAGTCTCAGCTTTGCCTGCCGTCACGCTATGCCAGAAGGAAGTGGCCACCACGTCCGGTGGCGTCAGATAGACAGGACGTGCCACCTCTTTCGAAGACTCCGGCAGCAGCTTGAGCAAAGACTCCGTCGGCCATTCCGCACCGGCCTTGGTCAGCAGCTCGGCATTGTCTTTGACTATGTCCAGATTCTCGTCTGTGAGCTTCTGCTTGGTCGCCTTCAGCTCACCTGCCGACAGCTTCAGCCACACTTGGCGGATGGCTTCGT
Source organism: Phragmitibacter sp. (assembly GCA_965284365.1). Lineage (GTDB taxonomy): Bacteria > Verrucomicrobiota > Verrucomicrobiia > Verrucomicrobiales > Verrucomicrobiaceae > Phragmitibacter. The sequence goes on along the minus strand of OZ260079.1, from coordinate 4,585,818 downwards.
CATCAGTTTCCTGCCCGCGCGTCAGCCAGCCGTTGATCATGGCTGGCGCATAGATCTGTCGCAGTACTTTCTTGTTCTGCCGTGTGGTGCTGGTCAGAGGTGTCCCGGCTTTTCTGGCAGCCAGGATCTCTTCATTATCCTTCGCAATGACGTCGTAGAATTCCTTCCAGGAACTGGGCTCCAACCGGTTTCCCACCACATAGACGCTCTGCAGCTTCGTGCTCTCCGCTGAAATCCGCACTTCATGGGCCACTTCCCACCATGGGCCGTAAGCCAGCACACACCACAAGGTCAGGGGCAAAAGGAATGACGCAGCCAACAAGAGGCTGCTGCGCCTTTGATCAAGATCCTTTCTTACCCGGAACCATTGTGTGCCTTGCCTTGCCGCCATGCGATGTTTACTTGGATTGCGTTTCAGATCAGCCGCACGGAAACAGGAGACACAAGTGGCACTGGCCGGAGGATCGTCCGGCCAGCATCACGTCAAATCACTTACCCAAAACTTCCTTGGTGAAGGTGGGGTCAATGTAGGAGTCAATGTCCGCTGGCTTTTCGTACACTTTGAACTTCACATTGAAATCATCCACGATCTTGGTGGAGCCATAGATGGACTTCAGGCCGTCCGCTTTTTCCAGGACCTTGAGCGCTTCTTTGGCACTGAGCAGATGCGTTCCTTCCAGCAGAGGTTCGTATTCCGCGGGCGTTACATTCACGCGGGCGGAGAGGATGCCGAGAGCTTCGTCAATGTTGTCATCCTTCGCCATGTAATCGATGATCTTGTACCAAACCTTCACCACCTTCAGCCACTCGGCACGGCGGGACTTGGCGCTGTCGCGATCCACGAACAAACCGTCATAAATCAACCCAGGCACGTCCTTGGAGCTGAACACAGCTTTCGATCCGGACACCAGTTTCAAAGCCTGACCGGAGTTAGGCTGCCACGCGCCAATCGCATCCACTTCACCTGAGGAAAATACCTGCGGCGTGTTGTTGGTAGGCGTGTTCTTAATGGTTACATCCCCTTCCGCCATGCCATTGAGTTCCAGGCCTTTCAACAGCAGAAGATGCTCCACGAAGCCTTCTTCCAGACCTACGGATTTGCCCTTCAGTTCCTTGAAAGAACCGATGCCCGGTTTGGCCACGATCATGTCGTTGCCATCTGAGTAATCATTCACCACGATCGCAACCGATGGCTTCCCCGTTGCGCCCGTGACCAAGGCATCGCCATTCGTCACACAAACGGCATCCAGTTGTCCCGCAGCATAGGCTTCCATGGACTTCACGTAGTCCATCCAGACAAACTCAACGTCCACCCCTTCCTCTTTAAACCAACCCTTCTTGATCCCGATTTCCCAGGCAACCCAGCCCGGCCAGTCCGAATAACCGATCTTGAGGGGAGCCGCTCCCGCCTGCGCGGTAACGAGGACAATGATAAAGGCGGCAACAATGGCCGAGGAGATTTTCCGCAAACGAGTCAAGAGCATGATCAGTGAGTAGGTTCGAATTGAATCTGTTGAACAACTGCGCGATCCATCCGTCCCATCAGGGACCGATGCGAAGTCTCCAAGGGTGTTAGCACTGCTTGTGCCAAGCCGCTCACCGGCACTTTTTGATCATACGCGACCCCACCTTCCGTAAGACGATTTTTGCCATCCTCCGCGACGCTGCGTGATGGCCGCACCTTGATTGTTCAGACACTTGCAGCCATAGCTACCACAATGCTTTCCAAAATCTTATGCTTGGCCGCCGTGCTCTTTTTCTTAGGCAATGCCATGGCTGAAGACAGCGCTACATCTACCGTCTTGCCCACGCGGCCCCTGCCCTCCGTGGCTAAGATCATCAGTCTGGACGAAGCTTCAAAACTCCTCGAGGAAAACCCCAATGTCGCTGTGTTAGATGTACGCTGGCTGGAAGAATACAAGACCCTGGGTCACCTCCCTCGCGCCATCAGCCTGGATATGTTCCGCACAGACTTTGCGGAAGGCTTGGCATCACTGGAACTCGACAAAAACAAGCCTTGTCTGGTCTACTGCGCCATCGGAGGCCGATCAAAGCGTGCCGCCGAAAAAATGGCAGCCTTGGGCTACCGAGACATCCGCATCCTGGAGGGCGGCTTCAGTGCCTGGAAAAAAGCCGGACGCCCCATTGACGGCGGCGTGAATAAGTAGGCGGTACACATGATCAAAGAAGTTCAGGGTGAGAGTACCTTTTTGAAGCCGGAGGCTTCGCAGATTGTAGCTGATGTTTGAGCGAAGCGACACCACCGGGTAGCTGCCCCAAAATCCTGCATCCTGAAAGGATGCCATCTCAGGACAGGCTACTCCCGGCACCAGTCTGACATTTCCTCACGATCCAAACTTTATGATGCGCCCGGCAACTAAAAAACGGGAAGAAGGCCTCCCCTTCTTCCCGTCATGACAAATTTATCCGACTTCGCCCGATCCAACCAACACCTTAAGGCACCAAAAACACTTCACCCGTCTTCGGATTTCTCACCTTTTGCCCGGAACGGAAATCCCGAACATCGATCATATTCTCAGGCTTCGGCTCCGCATCAGGTGGATAAACGAACCCGTTGGTTCCAGGCACCGGACGGGCATAGGGCAGAGGATTTTTCTCAGGGACATTCGGCACGGCGTTATTCGGCTGTGGCAATGCTGGTGTAGGGGCTTTTGTCGCGGGGTCTATCACAGGAGGTTGTTGCAATTCCAGATTCACGGCGGGCGCTTCCGCCGCCAAAGGCTGACCGTTCGGAGCGTACACAACTCCATTCATGACCAACTGCGGTGCTGCTGAAGCAGAGCCCGTACTACTAACTGCATAGGATGACGATCTAACCATGCTGTTCTGGTTAGCATCGTAATAGGATGCACCCGTCGCCGCAGCATAGCTTGGCGCCACGTAAATCACTTGCCCCTGACGGCTCCCAGCAGTGGGACTCGTGGCCTTCACCCTCACCACACGGCGTGGCTCGGAACCTCCCTCTTCCAGCGCCCTGGCCACACGGTTAGCGGTGCTGCTCACCTTGTTTTGAGTGCGTTGCACGACTTTTTTGGGGCCACTCAGAAACCACGGCGTGCGAGCTTCCACCGTCATCGTGCTCAGAATCACAAGGGCAGACATGGGGATCAAAATCTTCCGCCAGGCAGGGGTAAAAGAGGTTGGTTTCATGACAGGGTATTTTGTTGTTGCAAAAAGGATTCGCCGCCCACTGCGCAGGAGCGCTTGTGGAAATATCACTGTCGTGACATCATTCGTTTCCCGCAGTCGCTCCCCGCCTTTTGTGAAAACCGCGTAAGAAGCCCTGCTCCCGCACCGATCATTGCTGACTCATGAAATACTTCGCCCTGCTCGCTCTCACATCCCTGTGCCTCGCTCACTCTTCCGTGAGTGCTGCTGACGCTGTCGTTCTCACCCTCAATGACTTCACCGATGAAAAGGAAGCCGCTGTGCCCGCAGGTTGGGTTACCGAAGATGGCGTCATCCACCGCGCCGCAAAAGCTGGTAGCCTCATCTCCAAGAAAGAGTTCAAAAACTTCGAACTCGAGTGGGAATGGAAAGTCGGCGAGGGCGGCAACAGCGGCATCAAATATTGGGTCACCAAGCACGAAAAAGGCGGCTGGCTTGGCATCGAATATCAACTGATCGACGACGACAAGCACCCGGACGCCAAGAAGGGCGACAACCACAACACCGCCAGTATCTACGACATCAAGGGCGCGGCAGCCGACAAACCCGTCAAGAAGGCTGGCGAGTGGAACCAAAGCAAAATCATTGCGAAGGATGGCAAGATTCAGCATTTCCTGAATGGCACTCTCGTCGCGGAAGCAGACACCACCACTCCGGAATGGCAGGAGATGAAAGCCAAGAGCAAATTCAAGGCCGTGGAAGGTTTTGCTCCTGGCAAAGGTCGCTTTCTTCTGCAGGATCACGGCGACGAAGTGTGGCTGCGCAATCTTGTCCTGAAGGAACTGTAAGCGTTCGACCTCGCACGATTTGAGCCGTCATTAGGGCGGCCTTCCCTCTCGCCTCGTGAGTACCAAAATGTTGATGCTCACGAGGTCCAAACCCGCCAGAAGTGGCGGGTTTCTTTTTCTGCTGGTCGCGGGAGTCACCGCGACAACTCAATTGGCCTTCAGCCAGGATCTGGCGCACTCCGTCATCAAGTACGAGTCGTTGGCCACAGAGGTAAATTGGAACGAAGCCCAACCCGGCAATCCTCCTACAACTAGCCAGGTATCAGCACCCATCTGGAACACCGCCATTCAGGCAGCACTCACGGCTCACGGTGCCGTCTACCTTCCCAAGCGCGACAAGCCCTACTATCTGGACGGCCCCATCCTGCTGGCGTCGGGCCAGAAACTTCACGCGGATCGAGATGCCGAGATCCGCCTGAAACCGCACACCAACACCTGCATGGTGCGGAACGCCAATTTACTGGGCTATTCTGAACAAGCCGTGCCCGAGGACACAAAACCGGATCACAACATCACCATTGAGGGCGGCATCTGGACCGCCAACTCCACACAGGTCAACAGAGCCAATGGTAACCTGCGCGGGCTTTCCGATAAAAAGAATCCCATTCCCGGCACCCACGGAATCATCCTCCTGCAAAACGTTCGGGATGTGGCAATCCGGAACGTCACGGTAAAACGCAGCACCGCCTTCGCGATCCAACTAGCCAACGTGCGCAACTTCACCGTGAATGGCATCCGCCTGGTGGATCACGGCCGGGACGGCGTGCATGTGAACGGCCCCGCCAGCGATGGCATCATCCGCGACGTGAGTGGAAATTCCCACGACGACACAGTCTCCATCTGCGCTTGGGATTGGAAAAACTGCGCCCCCAGCTTCGGCCCCGTGGAGCGTCTTCTCATTGAGAACATCCGCGGCGTTCCTCTGGATCTGCCAAGCGCTGATGCCATTCGCCTTCTCCCTGGCGTCAAACGCTTCGCGGACGGCAAAACACTGGACTGCCCTATCAGCGACATCACCATTCGAAACACGCAAGATATCCGGGAATACAAATTCTACGACCAACCCAACCTCGAACTTGGCCGTGACAACGACTCCAGTGTGGAAGTCGGCACCCTCAAGAACATCCGCTTGGAGAACCTGACTCTCTCTCGCCCAGGCAAGATCAACATCGCCGCCCACGTGCAAGGATTCGTCATCGACGGTATCGACCTCAACTACCCGACGAAAGGAGCTTACGATCTCATAAAAATCGGCCCCATGTCCGCCACCTATAAAGCCAAAGCCAACGACCCCAGTACCTGGGTGGAAATCTTCTCCCCAGATCGCGACATCACCGTCCGTGGCTTCCAACTTAAAAACGTCCGGGCACGAGGCACCGCCATCCCCAATCCCCAAAAGCCTCTGGTGACCGTG